>JBJKQQ010000001.1:0-32034 GCA_046705325.1 Candidatus Pacearchaeota archaeon
TTTTTGTTTTGTTCGCGCGCTCTTGCGATTAACCCGTAGTGAGACCAGAAATAATTTCTCATTTCTTTCAAGCCCGCGGATTCCGGAATCATTATCTCTGCTTCTTCCATCACGTGTATCAGAGATGTTTCGAGTTCGCTTTTTGGCCTTGCGATTAGACTCAAGATTTTCATATTGCAAAAATAAATCCGCGATTTAAAAATTTATATGAGGCAAATAGTTATAAACGGTGTTTCTTAATTATCTTGATGGACGGAAAAGCGGCCGATAATGTAAAGAAATTCTTCAAGAAATTTTGGTTCCTGCTCTGGAAAGACAATAGTTTCAAGGGTTGGATTTTTTCGCTGGTTTTCATTTTCGTCGCTATAAAGTTCATTTTTTTCCCGCTTTTGAGTCTGGTTTCCGGAAGCTCGCTGCCTCTGGCAATAGTTGAGTCATGCAGCATGTACCATCAGGGAGACGTTTTTTCTAATTTCAATTCGTGGTGGCAGGGGCATGAAAATTATTATGTGCGATGGAATGTGACTAAACAGGAGTTTGAAGGTTTCAGGTTCGAGAACGGATTTGACAAAGGGGACATCATGCTCGTTGTCGGGACAAAGCCGCAAAACGTCCATATCGGAGATATAATAGTATTCAATTCGGAAGGGCAATCCACGCCGGTGATTCACAGGGTGATGAACATTACTATCGAAAACGGGACTTATTATTTTTCTACAAAAGGGGACAATAATCCTGTGCAACTCCATTATGGAAACAACGTGCATAACATTGATGAGACCCACATAAATCAGAACCAGCTTGTTGGCAAGGCAGTTTTCAAGCTCGCGCCGTTTATCGGTTGGGCGAAGCTGATTTTCTTTGATGCGCGAAGCGACGATCCTGGATTATGCAAGAGTACATAATCATAAGTAATATAAACCGGATTGATTTGTTTTCGATATGGGGGGTGGAGAGAAAGATTCTGCAGGTTCAACAAAACAAATTCCTGTAAAAAAAACTGAACAGATTTATAAAGGTTCTTCAAAAAAATTCGATTTGATTGTCATAGGTGGCGGGACTGCGGGAACTGAAATCGCGTTTGAAGCCACAAAGGCAGGAGTCAAGACTGCATTGGTTGAGCCGAACTTTCTTGGAGGGGTTTGTTTGAATACGGGATGCATTCCTACGAAAACTTTGCTGCGTTCTGCGGAACTTTATTCAGAGATTCAAAATTCTTCAGAGTTTGGAATTAATGTTTCATCCGCTTCGGTTGATTTCGCGAAGGTCATGCAGCGCGCCAAAGGGATTGTTGATGCTTCGAGAAAAGGCGTCGAACTTGGGCTTAACAATAAGAATCTTACGATTTTCAAAGATCATGCTTCTTTTGTGGGGAAGAAGAAAATAAAAGTGGGGGCGGAGGTAATCGAAGGCAGCAAGATAATAATTGCAACAGGTTCGAAACCTCACGTTCCTCCTATTCCTGGATTAAATGAAGTCGATTATTTTGTCAGCGGAACGCAAAATAATTCGCCCGAGGACATTTTGAACATTCAGCAATTGCCGCAGACAATTGTGATAATCGGCGGCGGCTACATTGGCTTTGAATTTGCGACTTTCTTTTACGAGCTTGGAAGCAAGGTGATAATCCTGGAGGGAACCGACAGCGTTTTGAGGATGCTGGACAAAGATGTTTTGGATATTTTGCTGAAGCGTTACGATCCTGAAAGATTTTCTGTACTGACTGGCGTGAAGATTTCAAAAGTTTCCGCTGAAGGAGGAAACAAGATAATTGCATTTACAGACAATCAGGGGGAACAAGGCTCTGTTTCGGGCGATGCTTTGCTTGTCGCTACCGGCAGGATTCCCAGCAGCTTTGAATTGCATCCTTCCGCGAGCGGCATTAGAATAGGGAAACGCGGAGAAATAATTGTCGACGATTTTCTGGAAACTTCATGCAAGGGGATTTATGCCGTCGGTGATGTTACAGGAAAAGTAATGTTTGCGCACACTGCGAAGCGCGAAGGTATGATAGCCATGAAGAATGCTGTAAGCGGTTCTAAAAGCAGAAAGAAGTTCAATACAAACGCGGTTCCGTGGGCGGTTTTTGTCAATCCGCCGATTGCAGGTGTGGGGCAAACCGGTAAAGATGCAAAAGGAGCAGGAGTTTTGAAAAGTTATTTTGCGAGGGCCGCGAGGTCGGGAATAATCGGAGACACGAAAGGAATTCTGAAAGTTTGGTTTGACAAAAAGTCGAAGAAAATTCTCGGCGCGGAAATGATCGGCCTGAATTCTGATGATTTAATTTCAGAGTTTTCAGCTTTGATAAATTGCGGCGGAACTGTCGAAAATCTTCGGGAGATAATTCACATTCATCCGACTTTAAGCGAAGTTGTTGATAGCTTGAAGGAAGAAAAGGCGGTGGTTAAGAAGCCTGAAAACAAAAAGATAGGGAAAGTGGGGAAGAAATAGTTTTAATCATTAAAATGGTAAAAGAAATGTCATCGGTTAACAAACAAAAATATCGATTTCTGCCTTATGATCCTAAGTATCCTTCTGTGTTCTTGAAAGAGAAGAACAAGATAAAAAATTCTTTAGGGGAGAATATCAAGATTGAGCATGTCGGCAGCACGTCTGTTCCAGGTCTTGGGGGCAAGGGCATAATTGACATTGCGATTAAGACTCCGAAGAGCAAAATTAACAAATTCTTGAAAAGGCTGGGAGAGCTAGGTTATGAACAGACTCCAAAACATCCTGCAGATGACAGAAGAGTGTTCTTGCAAAAAATAATTAAGTCTGAGAAAGAAGAAAAGAGAACGCATATTCATCTTGCGCTTACAGATGAATTCTGGAATTCTTTTATTGCAGTTAGGGATTATCTAAGGGACCATGACATAGAACGCAAAAAGTATGCTAAGCTAAAAAAAGAAGCCGTGAGGCATGCAAAAGGGGAAGGAAATAAGTATTATTCATATAAGGAAGAATTTTTGAGAAAACTTACTAAGGAAGCATTGGGGAAGAAATAATCACCTTTTTAATTACTTATTACTTTTTCAATCTCTCTCTTAATCTCTTCAGAACAGTTGGGCCAATAAATTAAGTCCTTCAAGCTATGTTCCATGGAATATAAATCCAATCGGGTGTTTATACTTTTGAATCTGAAAAGTTCTGGGTAAAATTCCTTGAACCATTTTAATAAATTAGCGTAGTCTCTTTTTCTTGCAAATTTCTCTGATTCTTTTGACATGTATTTCTTAGGGTATTCTACCATTCTCTTTATTATATCCAGAGTAAAATCTATCGAAGCTAACTCTGTTCTTTCAAAGTCAAGAATCCCTACGATTTTGTCATCTTTTACGAGTATGTTATCAAAATGAGCATCCCAATAAACAAGCGCGATTCTTTGTTCATCAAGAGTTTTATTGTTTTTCTTCACGAATTCTTTTATTTTCTCTATGAACTCTTCGGAAGCGAGTTTCTCTCTTTTTATCTTACTTAATGAATTGTTGATGCTTTTGATTATTTTATCATGCCAGCTGATTGATGTTTTAATGTTGAATTCTCTTGTAAATCCTTTGTAAGTAGTGCTATTAATCTTCTTTAGCATCTCGCATAGCTGCTGGATTATTTTTTTTTCTTTGGGGATTAGTTAACAAATGCCATCTAGAATAAAGATTGTTTCCTTGTATTTTTGGATAAATCATAAAAATCTTCGGATAAATCTTTTTTGTATTATCAAAAATTCTTATCTTTGGAACCGGGAGTTTGTCTTTGAACAGCTTGTAAAAATACGCTTCTCTCTCAAAATTCTTTTCATTATCCCTATCTTGACAAACTTTTAGGATGAATCTATTATTAATCAGATAGATTTTGTTTGTAAATCCAATTTCAATTTTTTTTATTTCTTTGACCTTCCCCAGTTTGTGTTCTTGAAGGATCTGATTTATAGTATCTGCGCCTATCTCATTTCTGTTCATATCATCGGAAGCAGAAAGAAGAATATAAATTTATCCCGATTCCCTTATAAATTTCATTTCATCATAAGCCTTCGTTTGTATCCGACGACTTTGTCAAGGGCTTCTATTGCAAGATGGGGAAAAGAGAAAACAGGAACCTTTTTTTCTATCAGCATTTCCGAAAGTTTTTCCGTGAATTCAGAACCTGTTGAAACAACTACTTTTGGTTTCTTCGTGGACTTTTTCGCTTTTTCTATTATGCCAACTACGTCTTCGCTAAGCAAGGGGGTTTGGTAAAGCGCGATTAACAGAATTAGGTCTACATTTTTGTCTTTGGAAACCTGCTTTAATGCTGTTTCATATCTTTTAGATGTTGCATCGCCCGAAATGTCCAGAGGGTTTCGGATGTTAACATAAGAAGGCATGACTTTTCTAAGCGCTTTGGAAGTTGAATCTGAAAGTTCGGCCATCTGAAGGTTTCTTGCTTCGGAAACTTTGTCTGTCGAGACTATTCCATAGCCGCCGCCGTTTGTTACAATCTGGACGCGGTTGCCTTTTGCGGTTATTGGATTTTCAAGGATGCTGGCGATGTTGAACATCTCTTCGAGGTTGTCTGCGCGGATTAAATTCGCCTGATTGAAAATTCCAAAGTAAGTCTCTTTCTTTCCCGCGAGAGTTCCGGTGTGCGAGAGTGTTGCCTGATCTCCGGCTTTCGTAAGTCCGCCTTTAACAACTATTATAGGTTTGTTTTTTGAAATTCTTTTTGCGGTCTTGTAGAATTTTTCCCCGTCTTTGACGCCCTCGATGTACATGCAGATTACTTTCGTGTCTTTGTCTTTTGCAAGATATTCCAGATAATCAGATTCATCAAGCTGCGTTGCATTTCCATAGCTGATGAATTTCGCGAATTTGTAATCTTTTTCGGCGGCGATGTCGATGATTGCGAGGCCGATGGCCCCTGACTGGCAGACGAAGCTGATGCCGCCGGCTTTTGGCCTGCGCATTTTTGTTTTGGGTATAAACAGCGCATCCATGCTGGTATGCGCATCGAAAATTCCAAGGCAGTTCACACCGATCGCTTTCATTCCGTTTGCGTTGAGATAATCTTTTAATCTGGTTTCAGTTTCCTTGTCGCCGGTTTCTGAAAATCCTGAAGATAC
Organism: Candidatus Pacearchaeota archaeon; assembly: GCA_046705325.1. Lineage (GTDB taxonomy): Archaea > Nanobdellota > Nanobdellia > Pacearchaeales > GW2011-AR1 > JAKLIN01. The sequence continues at coordinate 5,096 of JBJKQQ010000001.1, forward strand.
TATGATGATGTTCTTGACGTTTTTTTCTTTGCACTGCTCGACTGCCGCAGAAACAAGGTTTGCAGGAATCGCGATAATTGCCAAATCTATTTTTTCTTTTGCATCTGTGATTTTAGAGTATGCGCGCTTTCCGAGAACTTCCTGTGCGTTTGGATTTATTGGAATGATTTTTCTTCCCAGTCTTTCTCCGGATTCAATCAGGTTTTTCAGGAGGACATTGCCGACTTTTTCGGGATTTCGCGAAGCTCCGATTACAGCTACCGTTTTCGGGTTGAAGAATTTTTCAAGTTCCATTTTAAAGTTCTATGAAGAGATGATTCGGGTCTTCGAGGTATTCTTTCAGCGATTCGAGAAATCTCGCCGCCTGCGCGCCGTCCACAACCCGATGATCGAACGTAAGAGAAATCGGAAGTTGTTTTACTTTCTTCGAGGGATTGTCCTGATTTAAGGTTTCGAAAACTCTGCCGACGCCGAGAATTGCGCTTTCGCCGGGATTGATAAGGGGAGTCGCGTAAGTTCCGCCGATCGAACCGTAGTTAGTCACAGTAAATGTTCCGCCTTTCATTTCCTCCAACGCAAGTTTTCTGTCGCGGGCTTTTTGCGCCAGCTCGCGGATTTCTTTTGAAATGTCAACTATTGATTTGTCGTCGGCATTTTTCACGACAGGAACCATGAGGCCGACAGGAGTTTCAACTGCGATTGCGATATTGTAGTACTTCTTTACAAGAATCTCTCCTGAGTCGGTGTTGAGAGTTGCGTTGAAATACGGATGTTCTTTTAGGACCGCGATTGCGGCTTTGACGATGAACGCCAGCAAAGTCAGATGGGTGTCTTTGAGTTTTTTGTTTTGCTTGTCTTTCAATGCCCAAAGTCTTGTGATGTTTGCGTCTTCCATTGCGGTAACCTGTGGAATCTGATGCGAGAGCGTCATGTTGTCGGAGATGACTTTTCTGATGCCTTTCAATGGAATTCTTTCTACCGTACCATGCTGATTTGAAGTTTTGGTTACCGGAATGTTTTGTTGTGCGATCGGAGAGGAGATGCTAAGATCTGATTTCAGGATTCTGCCATTTGGTCCGGAGCCTTTGATCTTTGCGAGATTGATGTTGTGTTCTTTTGCAAGTTGCCTTACAGCCGGCGTGGTTTGGATTTTTTTGCTTTGGATCTCGCCGCTCATTGCTGCTGCCTGTGACTTGTATTCAACCGTTTCTTCTGGAGGATTTGGATTTTGAATTTCGCTTTTTTGAGGAGCAGTTTCTTCAGGCGCTTCTTCAAGCTGACCTACTACCGCCAGTCCGCGTTTTGGCGCACTGGAAGGTTTTGGAGCTGCCGTGGCTTTTGCGGTTTTAGGATTTGTTTTTGTTGCGGGAGAAGATTTTGGAGGTGTTGGCATTGCGTGAGCAGGAGTTTTTGATTTAACCGGAATAGCAATTTTTGTTGGAGGAGTTTGTGGGGTTGCTGTAGGTGAAGGTTTTGTTGCAGGTGCTGTTGTTTTAGCGGGAGCAGAACTTCCGGAACCGTTGATTGTGCAAAGGACGCCGCCAACTTTTATTGTCTGGCCTGCTTTTGCTGCGATGCTTGTGATTTTTCCCGCTTCCGGAGATGGAAGGTCTACAACAGATTTGTCAGTTTCAACCTGGACCAGATTTTGGTTTTCCTTGACGGTGTCGCCTTCTTTGACGAGCCACTTCACTACTTCGCCTTCCTGAATCCCTTCGCCGACGTCCGGAAACTTGAAATCACCCATTTTAAGATTTTATAGCCAACACTTTATTTATACCTTTCTTTATCTTTTCTTTGTTGATAAGGAAGAGTTTTTCATAGGAAGCCAGAGGCATGATCGTGTCGTAGCCGGTTACTCGCTCGACCGGAGCTTCAAGACTGTAAAGCGCTTGTTCGTTTATCCTCGCGATTATCTCTGCTGCGAAACCCATATTTTTTGGAGCTTCATGAACGATCATTGCTCTGCCTGTTTTCTTAACAGAATTTATTATTGTTTCAGTGTCCAATGGAGAAAGCGTTCGGAGGTCGATGATTTCTGCGTCTGCATTAAGTTCCTGGACCGCTTCAGTCGCTTCGCGAACCCACGAGCCATAAGTTATCAATGTCATTTTGTTCCCTTCTTTTACGACGTGCGCTTTTCCGAGAGGAATAGTATATGGTTTCAGCGGAACGTCTTGTTTTATTGCGCGGTAAACTCTCTTTGGTTCGAAGAAAACTACAGGATCAGGGTCTGCAATTGCCGACAGGAGAAGGCCTTTTGCTTCGTAAGGTGTTGATGGCATCACGACTTTTATTCCCGGGATGTGGATGAACATCGTTTCAGGGGATTCCGAATGGTGTTCCAGTGCGCGGATGCCGCCGCCGATTGGCACACGGAGAACAAGCGGGCAATGATATAATCCTCTTGACCTGTTTCTTATCCTCGCTGCATGATTGTAAAGTTGGTCTATTGTAGAAAGTGAAAATCCGTCGAACTGAATTTCTGGAATTGGTTTCAGGCCCATGACCGCCATGCCAATTGAAGTTCCCATAATTCCTGCCTCCGCAATCGGCGAATCCATTACGCGGTCGTTGCCATACTTCTTCGCTAAGCCATCTGTAACGCGGAACACACCGCCATCTTCTCCAATATCTTCGCCAAGCAGGACAACTTCCTTCTCCGCTTTAAGTGCATTGTCAAGTGCGCTGTTGATCGCGCTCACCATGTTCATTTCAGGCATTTTGCGGTACCTCTACTGGATTTTCTCCCTTGTATGTTCCAAGTCCAGAACCTCTGGGAAGCCAACACAATCCCCTTACAGTATAGCTGTCTTCGTGATGATTTAAGGGAATCAGTGGATGACCTGATAACTTTTGAGCTCTTTTCGTTTCTTCAGGCGTAAGGTCTTCCCATATCACGTCATATCCTTTTGCAAATGAATTTGCAATAGCTTTTATTACCTCCTCTCTTGGAATTTCTTTATGCAGATCTATTGAGGTCATAATCTCTCGAAGATCATTCACAGAGCACTCGTCATAAAGTGAAGGGTTCATTAATGATAGCGTCAATTTGATATCGGGCATTTTGTAAATAATTATTCCTTGTTGCATCACAACCTCGTCGGTGATTCGTTGCGCGTTTCCGTTTAATTTTTTCCCTCCAACATATAAATCGTTTTTGTTCCTTAATTCTGTAGGCAACCCCAATCCAGAAAATGCATCCGCCATCTTTCGGCAGTATAAATCATATATTCCATGAGGATCTCTAGAGTCTATGTCAAATTTCTCTTTAATATGCGACGGCGGAACAAAAAGGCTGTAAGAAAAATCGTTTTTGGGATGATGAACTACCGCTCTTCCTCCCGTTGCCATTCGGATAATTTCATAACCATTCTTCTTGCATGCTTCAAGATTTAAGTCTCCTAATTTTTGGTTTCGTGATATTGTTACTGAAGGTGTCCATGAATGAAATATAACTGTAGGCGGAGATTTCCCTGAAGCTACGGATTCATAGATTGCTCTATCGACCCCATCTATCATTTGAGGGCTTCTTGTTTTTATGTCAATAACTCTAAATTCCAAATTCATTTCGCCTCCACCGGTTTAGTTTGCGGAGCAGCTTGTTGAGCAGTTAGCTGCGAATTGTCCGCTTTTAGTTCTTCCAATTCTGATTGAAGTTCTTCCGGAAGAGTTGCGTAAAGATATTTTATTATGTCTTCAGGAGGATAAGGCTGAATCGCTTCGAATTTCTTTACCGCGTCTGAAACGGATTTTTTCGCCTGCGCCTGAAGTTTTGCGTCTTCGGATTTTGTGAGGATTTTTTCTTTTAGCATATAAGTTCTCAATCGCGAAATCGGTTCTGCTTTTTCATGTTTTTTTACTTCTGCCGCCGAACGATATTTCGAAGCGTCATCTGAAGTCGTGTGGTCATTTAACCTGTAAGTTAGGCATTCTATCAAAGTTGGCTTGCCTTCGTAAGCGTCTTTCAGCGCTTGCTTTGTCGCGGCGTAAACTGCGAAGATATCGTTGCCGTCAACTCTTATGCCTTTTATTCCGTAAGCGATTGCTTTTTGCGCTATTGTTTGTGCTGCTGTTTGTTGTTCAACGGGAAGGGAAATTGCCCACTGGTTGTTTTGGCAGAGGAAAACTGTATGCGCTTTGAAATCTCCTGCGAAGTTCAGCGCTTCGTGGAAATCGCCTTTAGAAGTTGAGCCGTCTCCGAAGTAGCCGATCGCGGCGCGCCTTTCCTTTCTGTAAGCGAATGCCATGCCTGCGCCTGCGGCGTGGGGAATTTGAGAAGCGACCGGAATTGCTGGCGTGAAAACATTTACATTTTTAGAACAAGCGCCGCGCTCGTCGCCTTTGTGATAAAGAAGCAAGCCTTCAACGGTTCCGCCGCGCGTTAAAACTACAGCGTGCTCGCGGAAAGAAGGGAAAGCAATGTCTGATTTTGACATCGCGAATGCAGAGCCGACCTGCGCGGCCTCCTGTCCTAGAAGAGAAGCGTAAGTGTAAATCCTGCCCTGCCTTTGCATTGCGATAGCCTGGGCATCAAATGTTCTGGAAAGAACCATGAGGTAATACATCTTCTTTAGATTTTCGTTTGAAATCTTCGGCATTTCTTTCTTGTCGACAATCTTCCCGTTTTCATCAAGAATTTGCAGAAAAGGCACCTCAAATTTTTCTATGACTTTCATTTTCCTCTTTCTTCCTCGAGAAAAGGCGTTGTTGTTTATAAATTTTGGGGATTGGAAGTTTGAATGTTTCTTTTCTCTAGCAGAAATCCGCCGCGATATTCGCGACCCCGCTCGGATTTGTCTTTCATTTGCCTCATGAAATCGCTCACCCCTACCACCGCCCCAAATTGATAACGGAATCCATGGTGTGCCTTAGTTTTTTCAAAAGTTAATGCTGGAAAAATCTTTGAAGGAATTGTTCGACGCTTATTGTAGGATTATCTTTGGAAGAGAAATTTAATTTTTTGAATTCCTTAAATCACAAAACATCAAAGCATAATTTTTTAAGCCAGAGTTCATTTTATTATCCATGGGAAGCGAAAAGAGGGTTTTGAACGCGGCTGATTCCGAGAATCTTGTTTCAAAATTTGTTGGCGTTCCGAAGTCGCAAACAGTTAAGAGTTTTGAGGAGATAAAGATCAAAGCTCCATTGGTTTTGAAAATTCTTTCGCCAAACGCGGTTCACAAAACAGAAGTCAATGGCGTGAAGGTCGTGATGTATCAGGATTCTGTCAAGCCGGCTTTCGATGCTTTAATGCAAGAAGTTCAGAAGCATAAACTTCAGTTAGACGGGATTTTTGTTCAGGAATTTGTTCATGGGATCGAGACTATCGCGGGGCTGAAAAAAGATCCTGTTTTCGGACACATGATCCTTTTCGGGCTTGGGGGAATTTTTACTGAAGTCATTGCAGACACGAGCACGAGAAAATGCCCTATCTCATTGAATGATGCCGAGGAGATGATAATGGAATTGAAATCTTCGAAGATTTTTTTTGATGGCTTTCGGGGGATGAAAGTGGATTTGAACGATCTGAAGAATTCGCTGGTTAGAATTTCGAAGATTCCCCAGAGCCATAAAGATATCGAGGAACTTGACATCAATCCATTCACTTTGACAGGCAAGGGAAGTTTCGCGGTTGATGTTCGGGCGGTGTTGAGTTAAGATTTTATACTCCATTAATATTGTTGATTTATGGATGATATTTTGGTTTATACTTTCAGGACTTTCCCGGAGATTGAAAACTTGAAGAGATTATTCGGAAAGATTTCTGTTCTCGGCAAGATTAAAGAAGATATAAGGGATTTTTGCGACTTAATATTGAAGACTCGCCCCAAATTTGTCTTGGGCATTGCTAAATCTATAAATGGAAGATCTTGTTTTGAACCTTATGCAGTGAACCGATTCAATAAATCCAAGAAAATCGCTGAAGGCGCCGAACAGTTGTCTCTTTTTGTTCCTGATTTACGAGAGACTGAATTTTGTGTTTCTAAAAATTTATCGACTTCGTTTTGCAATTATTCAATGTATAAAATCCAAGACTTTATGAACAGCAACAATCTGAAGACCCATTTCTCTTTTGCGCATATAAATCCGAAAGATATTGAAAGTTTATCAAAAATTTTGATTCATTAAATTTATTCAAGAATTGGGCATTTCTTTACAAACTTGAACCTGGACCACCATTTTCCTAAGCCAAAGTAATTTCCTGCTTTTGTCAATGCTGAAGCGATCAAAGCATATGCAAAGAACCAGTGGTAATCCATGAAAGGGTTGTCTGCCGGCAACAGAAGCGCTGCCCACATAAGGAAAAGCATTACTGTTCCGACGATTGCGCTTAACTTTAGGCCGATTCCGAGGATCATCGTAAGGCCGACGAATAAAAGTCCGAGCATGAAAATCCATGCGACAAAATTGCTTGAAGCCATTGCGTGGAAAATTCCTGCGAACGGGCCTTGCACCGCGTGCGCCAAAAATCCTGCTGTGGGCGACCCGCCATAAATCCAGGCGTTTGCTTTAGCTGTATTGAATCCCAGTCCGAACAGCTTGTCAAAGAATCCCCACAAGAATATAAATCCGATAGAAACTCTTAGAACTGTCCAAAAGTATTTCCACCTCGGAGAATTTTCCTTTTGAGAAGTCTTCCTTTTTGTCGCTCTCTTTTTTCTTGCAGGCATTTTACCAAATTAAAAGTTTTGAGGTTTATTTAAATGTTTAGGGATTTCTTATTACAAGGTAGTTCTTTTCTTGTTTTCAAAAATCGTCGTGTGATTTTCATTCCCGCCCAACTCGCGACCCCGCACGCGAATTTATTTTCAATTTTGCCGCTACCACGAAATCGCTCGCCCCCCCAATTCCAAAACGATTTTTTTAGAAAACTGATAATAGAATCCGTGGGAGATATGAGGATTTACCAGTGTTCTTAAAAAGGGGCGATATCGCAATCATAAGCTCATCATCTGTTTTCTTTGAACATAGTTTTTCATGATCCTCGGGATTCGGCCGGTGAGGACGAAATTGCCTTTGCTGAAAATTCCTTTCCGCGGGCCGAGGCTGATGAGCATGCCTTCGCTTTTGAATTTGTATTCTTTCAGCGGTTTTTGCTTTTCAAGCCTGCGAAGATTTTCTATGATTGTTTCTGCGTGTTCAACCGCGCTTTGCGCGGTTTTTTCTTCCTTGATTGCCGTGACGTCGCCGGCGACAAAGATATTATTATGGTTTTGCATCTGGAGGAAGTTGTTCACAAGAAGGTGTCCGCGCTTGTCGAGAACTTTCGGAAAACTTGATTTCATGAATTCCGAATTTGGAACAATGCCGACGCAAAGAAATGCCATGTCCGGCTGGATTTTTGTTCCTTTGTTCGTTTCGTAAATTCCTTTCCTTTCGCCTTTGACAAGTTCATTGAAGATTATTTTCACGCCTCGTTTTTCGAAGAAGCGCTGCGCGTAACGGCTGACTTTTTGCGGCTGCCTTTCCAGCAATCTGTCCATGGCGTGAATTATTGTCAGTTCTTTTTCAGGATATTTTACTGCGATTTCCCCTGCGAGTTCGACGCCGCTGAAGCCGCCACCTATGATAAGGATTTTTTTTGCAGAGCAAAGAGAATTGCAGTGTTCCCTTAATTCGTCCGCACGTTTTGTCAAAACGGCGTCGTGGCCTTCGAAAGGGAAACTATAACTGGATCCCGAAGCTATGACAAGGTAATCAAAAGGAATTTTTTTGTTGTTAACGGAAACTTTTTTGTCGGAGATTTTTTTGACTTTTCCAACGACGACCTGCGCTTTTTTCAGATAGCTTGTATGCAAAACGCGAATGTCTTTCATGCACTCTGGATCGACAATTGCTTCCAAAATGCTGGGCGTGTATTCAAAATAATCTTTGTTGTCTATGAGCGTGACGTCGAATTCGTTTTCGAGGGTTTTCGCGATCTTGCTGCCGGCGAAGCCGCCGCCGATTATCACCAGCTTTTTCATCCTCGATAAAAAACAGAAACCTATATAAAATTTACGGGCAACTTACTTATATTGTTAGGATGGCAGGAGAAAACAAAAGAGGGTTTTTTAGAAGCGCGAGAAAATTCCTTCACGACAACATCTACATAAACAAAGTTCCGTCTTACGGAAATACTATTTTCTATTCTTTCGGTTTTATCCTTATGACTTGTTTTTTGCTTTTGGCTGTCACAGGCGTGTTGATGGTTTTTTTCAGCAAGCCATGGTGGCTGACGAGCTTGTTCGGAATTTATGTTCGAAGCGTCCACATGTGGGCTGCGCAGGCGTTCATGCTGTTTTTGGTTTTGCATTTGTTCGTGACTTTTTCTACTTCTGCATTCAGAAAGAAGAAACTGCCATGGGTTATCGGAAGCATCATGCTTTTCCTAATTGCAATCCAAACAGAATTGGGCTATACTTTGAGGGGCGATTTCTCGTCGCAATGGCGCGCTTTGCAGGGCGCGGATTTCTGGAACGGGATTCACTTAGGATCTTTTTTCAACATGCTTGATTACAAACAGGTCTTTGGGGTTCATATTTTATTGATTCCCCTTTTGCTTTTGCTGCTTGTAGGATTGCATTATGGGATAGTCCGGCATCGGGGAATTTCAAAACCTTACAGAAAAGATATAAAATTCAAGATGGTGGAAGCTAACCATAAAACTCTTTACCTTCGGGCTTCGATTGTTGTCGCGGCGATCCTTGTTCTCGCATTTTTCATCCAGTCGCCTTTCCTTCCTGCGGTTACGGCGCAGCAGGTTTCACAACAGCAGCCTTCGGTTTTTGCTCAGACGCTGATAGCGGAATTCAATCATACTTCGGACACCGCAACTTATCTGGATTCGATAGACCCTTACCGTTTCGACACGCGCGAAGTTTATGTCGTTCAGCCTTATGCAAGTTATCTTTCGGTTAATCCGGGGAAAAATGAATTGACCGCGCTTGATTCGGAATCCTCCGCAGTTCAGATGAAAACTCTCAATGAGGCGGATAATTATTTTGCGAATAACGGTTCGCCGGATGTTTCGAATTCGAACCCTTTGGTTTCTGTTGCAAGTTCGCTCACAATAATGGCGCAGAGCGGGCTTTACGATTCGCAGCTGAAAAACGATTTGCAGGGGGACAATCCCACTTATATCTATAGATTTTTGTCGGACACAGGTTATCTGGATGAAAAAGCAGGGAATCTTGGCTTGAGCCTTGAAAATTACGGGATGATAAAAGATGAGAAAGGCGCGGGAATCCTGCCGCCGAATTCGTGGTGGATGGCGCCTTACAATCTTCTTGACAATACTCTCCTGAAAAACGATCCAAATGCTGACAGTGATGGAGGCATGATTTTGGGATTAGTCATTCTGCTGCTCGCAACGCTGCCGTGGTTGCCTTATGTTAATAGAATTCCCGACAAACTTCGGTTTTACAAGATTTTCTGGAGAATGAAAGACAGAAAAAGAGCCTGAAATTGAATTAGTCCCTCTGGGGTTAACCAAAGTTTTTTAAACGGCTATTCGTAGTAGTAAGAATTCAAAATGGAATTTTGCCCTAAGTGCGGAGCGATGCTTGTTCAGAAGAAGAAAAATCTTGGATGCCCAAGGTGCGGATATTCGAGCAAGACGAAAGCCGAGAAGATGACGATTTCTGAAACCATGAAAAAGCACGAAGCTGTTGGCGTGGTTGCGGACAAGGGCGAGCAGATGCTTCCGGTGGTTTCTGCAACCTGCAAGAAGTGCGGAAATGACAAGGCATATTTTTGGACGATCCAGACGCGGTCGGGCGATGAAGCGGAAACGAAGTTCTTCAAATGCACGAAGTGCAATGCGACGTGGAGAGAATATAGATAACAAATCAAAATGGCAGACAATTTAGTTGAAAAAACAAAATCCGAACTACTCGTAGAAGCTACTCTTGAGGCTCAGCAAAATATGTATCAATTTAATTTGCATCGCAGTATTGTCGAGCGGGAGATTCGCGGAGCCTATGATAAAGTCTATGGAGCCTCTAAAACAGATTAATCTCCTCGGTTAAATTTATAACTTCTTAGCCTTCGTCTCAAAAATCGCTTTTGCGATACTCTTGCCCTCCCGCCCACCCTAATTCCAAAAGCGATTTTTTTATATTGATAATATATCTTGAGGTTTTTCGAAGAAAAGATTGAGATCACTTCTTTTTCAGAGCAATATTAAATTGAACTTCATAAACTCTTTTTAGAAATAATTCATTAAATTTATAATTCCTTTTTTGATTGTTATTTCATGGTGATGTTTTCTGACTTCTTGAGTTTGCTGGCTTTTGTGCAGGCGCAGGGTTATTGGATCATTTTCGTCTTGATTCTCGCGTTGGGGCCTGTCGCGGTGTCGGCTGCCGCTTTTGCGTCTTCGTTCGGAATTTTTAACATTTTCATTGTCTTCATTCTTGCATTCGTTGGAACTTCGCTAGGAGATTTTTTTTGGTATTCTATCGGCGAGTTTGGAAGGGTCTCGTTTATCGACAGGTATTTCAAAAGGCTGATGAAGAATAAAACTCTTGTGAAAATTGAGAAATTGCTTGAGAAAAATTCCTTCAAGGCGATTCTTTTGATAAAACTGGTTCCTCCTTTGCCTGTGCCCGGCTTGATTTTTGCAGGGATGGACAAGTTGAGGTTGAGGAAGTTTCTTTTTGCTTCGCTGGCGATAAACTTTATTTCAAGCATAGTGTTTGTTTTACTTGGATATTATTTCGGGGTTGTAATCGGCAAGCTGCTTTTCAGCCCGTTGGAAATTTCGCTTGGGTTTCTTACAATTTTTTCTTTGATGTTTGTTTATCGCAGAAGATATTCCTTTAGGTTTTATCGAAAGAAGAATTAGTCCTGAATACAAATTTTTAAAAAAGAAGTTTTCCCTTTTCTTGAATGGATGAGAATGAAAGCAGGAGATTTTTGTGCGAGGTTCACATAGATGATTTTCTTTGCGCAAGGGCTAAAACAGGTTATGAAAATAAGAAAGATACTTTTTATCACGGAAAGGTTATTCAAATAAATCCCGGCAATGTGATTATACGCGCTCATGGAAGCGGGTTATCGAGGCAGGTGGTTAATCTTCTTGAAGTAAATGAATATGCGCTCAAGGCACACAAGTATTCTTTTTAATTCAATTAGCTTTTTTCTCGAGCCTTTCGGTGTAGCCGCACTTGCCGCATCGCAACATGACGAGTTCGTTTTCGTCGGAGTATTGCGCGCCGAGGTTTATAATTTCAGCTTTGCCGTAGCCGCACTTTTTGCATTTGTGCTTGTAGGTCGCGAAAACGTCGCCGCCTTTGGCAATTCCTTTTCCCCTCGCCGCTTCGTGGATGATTTTCTCGTCTTCGATCAACTTCTTTTTTGCTGGCATTTTTGTTAATTTCCTAAATCATAAGGTATTTAAAGAATTTTCCCAAGTTTTTAGATATGGCTCCATAGCTTAGTGGGTTTCTTTTTAGAAAAAAGAAACTACAGTGTTAGAAAAGCTAAAATACCTTCGCTATGGAGAATCAATCAAAATAAACGGCTCCATAGCTCAGCGAGACAACCTACGGTTTTCTTCGCGTAACTTTCCCTTAAATTTTTAAACTGTAATTTATTCGCTACGGAGTGTTAATTTAACAAAGATGGCTCCATAGCTCAGCCTGGTCAGAGCACTGGACTCTTAAATCAGGAGTTATCCAGGTGTCGGGGGTTCAAATCCCTCTGGGGCCATTTAACTTAATATTTGCGCCCGCACACTAAGGTAAATTCACTTCGTGAATTTTGGCATCGACGCTCGCGGATTATTTTAACTTCGAAATCGCCTTCGGCAGATTTCTCCGTTTTCTAAAATTAACGGCATAAACTCCCGGATAGGCGCAACTTTTGTTAATAAAAATTAATCTCCCTCTTCTTCATTTCCTTTTTCAGAATTCTTATTCTTCAAAGCAAACTCAGCCATCGAAAAGTCGTTATTGTTTTTAGTTTTTGCCGCTTTCCGATAACTTCGCCCAATATTCTGCCCTTTCGATGTTTGCGTGGAAATGAGATTTTCCTTCTTTCCGAAGTTTCCAGTAGATTAGGTTTCCATTAACTGTATCTATCCTGCGCGCGACTTTTGGCAAAGCCCGCTTGGATGCCGCCCGCGCCTGCGGAGTTTTTCCGTTGATTAATCTATCTTCTTCCTCTTTTTTCCATTTCAAAACTTCCTGCATTTCTTCTTCAGTCTCTTTTAGCCGTTCTTCAATTTCTTTCTCAGTCAGCGGAGGGAATTTTATTCCCCTTTTGTATTTGTATTGCGTTGCCATTTGTTTTCGAAAAAAGAAAAGCGGACTTTTAAGTCTGCCGAAATTCACAATAATTCATTTAAACAATGTTTTATTTAGCTTTTCATGGATAATGAAGAGCGGGCGAAATATTTTGTTTATGGCGGGATGGCTGCAGGGGCTGTCGCGGATTTAGTTTATTACGCGCTTTCTCATGAGAAAGGATTTTTCTCTGATTGGGGAAAAGAATTTGCCGCGGTCGTTTACGGCGGTTTGGCGGGAGCTGTTCTTGGAGATTTTGCAGAAAAGGCGTATTGCGTTTCCAAACGCATTGGAAAATTCTTGTCGGGCAAACTCGATAGTTAGGGATGAATGTTCAAGAATGTCTTAGCGGTGCTTGAAGAATTCTATCTGGCGAAATCTTCTTAGAACTTTTCTGTAAGGTCCGGGCTCGACGAGGACTTTTGTTTTCGCTTCGTTCAGCAATCGGAAGGTATAGTCTCGGACAGAGCCTTCAATCTTGTCTTTGCCTGGATACTTCTTCCATCTGCTTCGTCCTTTGTCGTCGGATTTTGGTTTGTATTGGAGGACCATTAAAAGGAAGAGATTTTATGATTTATATTTTTTTGGATATAAATTAATTTAAATGCTTTTCAATTCTTTGGTTAATGGAATTGGGTGGTGTTGTTTATCCCGATATAACCTCCTTGGGCAATGGGCACAAGGAGTTCAGAATTTCTTATCGAATAAGTTATGAAGAGCGGGGAAAGCTGGAGAGCGCCAGGAGGGACATCTCTGATTCAAGGGAGTTCGAACATTTGGCAGATTCGGTCTTTCATGATTTGGGATTGGATGGAGATTTCCCCAAAGTTTTTTATCACTTTTTCGGGGGCAGCTGCCTTTTGAAATCTTGCACTGTGCTGGACGGTTCGCGCGGCGTGTTTCTCAAACGCTCCGGTGAAGATGGATTCTATTACGAGTCCAGAGGAATAGAAGGCCTCTCGGAAATTCCGGTTTGGTCTACATTGCTATTGAAAGGATTGAAATTATCAGATAGTCTTGCGGAACAAAAGAGCAGTTAGTCTAATTCTCTGACTTTGCCGAAGTCATAGACTTTGTCTTTGCCGACGACGAAAACTTCGGAGTTCAGGATTTCCGTTTTGGGAACTATCGAGAAATACTTGCTGTAATCTTCTTCGTAGTCGTTGACGCTTGCGCCTTCGATGATGTTGAAAAAGCTTGGAAGCACGATGAGTTTTTTTCTGTAGAGTTTTCCGACGAGAAAGCACTTGAATTTTTCGCGTTTCACGCCTTTCTTTTCCGAAAGAACAACCGAAGGATGCAGATGGCCGAGCACGATTGTCCGGACTTTTTCTGAATAAATCTGCGGAAACTCGATGTGGCCGTGGACGAAGCAAATTCCAGAGTTAATGTAATAATTTTTCATTCGCTTGCCGGAGTAGTCCAACTTGTCATGGTTGCCTTTGATTAAAATTATATCCGATTCTTTGAATTGTTTTTTCAGAAAATCGTAAATCTCGTCGAAGTATTTCATCTCTTTGTACTGGAATCCGAAGTAATGTTTTATGTCGCCGAGGAAGATTATTTTTTTGAGTTTGTAACCGAGGGATCTTATCTTCGAGAAAATTTCTTTCAGGTTTTCTATAGTTTCTTTGGTTTGGCTTTCCGGCAATCCAACTGCGGTCCGGCGGAGCATGTGCTCGAAGCCTAAGTGGAGATCGCCGATTGCAAGGATTTCCTGCTTTGGAAAGAACACAGCTTTGTCTATGAAGATGTATTCAGGAGTCTTTTCCGAAGGAATCTTCTTTTCAGATTTTTTTGGAGTCGGTTTTTTCATATTGGAAACTAGGGATTTAATTTTATAAATTATTGTGACTGTATTCTCTTAGTTGCCAGATAACTTTGGAATATTCTGAGATAATGTTCTTGTAGTTTAGATAATTCTCTATTTGATTGTCTATATCTGTCGAATAATTTTGGGCAATAAAATTTCTCGCTCTTGGTCCGATCTTGAATTTTAACTTTTCTGATTGCAACATCAATCGGCACATCATGATTGCAGGATCCTGTTCTGCCAGAATTTCAATTTCCTGATTTTTTATTCCTTCCACCGCCCCGCAACTATAAAGAATGTTATTTCTAAATCCATAGGCGATTGCGCTTGTGGTGAAGTCGCAGCCATTTAATATGGAGTTCAAATTCGGAAACAAGCTTTCATTTTTTGCTGATTTCCTTGCATTTAGTATCGCATTAGAAAATTTGACTAAATCAATTTCTATGTCTTTTTCAGGTTTCCATTTTGGAGATCCGAATCGAGACATTTCCAGATCTTTCCTATTTGGAAAACGATCAAAGTCTATTTCTCTGATTGAGTCATCTATCAAAAGGTCATAATCTCGCGCTTGATGGTTTGTTCCATAGATTGCTTTTACAAGGACATCTCTAACTGCCCCACCCTAGAGATATAAATCATAATCTTCAAAAATCTCTCTGACAGCCTTGGTTACGTATTTTCCTCTTTTGTTTTCTGTTAAATCTTCCAGAATAAGATCTGTTAATCTTTGCGATTTGTATCTCTTTACTTCCATAATATATTAAGGGAGTTCATTTTAAAATCTTTCTGATGTTTGCGGGCGGCAACTTTATATAAAGTAAACTATTGTTCAGTTTATGAAAAAGATTTTTAACACGCGACGAAAAAGCGTTAAGGTTGAGCACTATGCGTTCAGGGTTTCGATCATTTTGAAAGGAATTGAAAGTTTGCTGGAGTTGATTTCGGGGGCTTTGCTGTTGTTTGTCAACGCGTCTGCAATTCAGAATTTCATCTACAACCTTTTCGCAAAGGAGTTGGTTGAAGACCCTCACAGTTTTATCGCCACGACGGTAGTGCATTGGGCGAGCCAGTTCTCGTCGGGGGTTGAATGGTTTTTAGCATTGTACTTTTTGTCGCATGGAATAATAAAATCCGGGTTGCTCGTCGGGCTTTGGTATGAAAAGATAAAACTATACCCTATAGCTATAGGGATTTTCGTGCTATTCATAGTGTATCAGATTTACAAGTATATCATAAGCCCTTCAGGGTGGCTGATCTACCTGACTGTTTTGGATTTGATTTTCATCTGGCTGGCGATACTTGAATGGAAACATCTGAAAGAAAAACCGATTAAATCGTCGTAATTAAAGATAAAGATAAATTGTCCCTTCGGGATTGCTGTTCCCCTCCCCGCCCAGCCCATAAGGGGAAGGCGTTAATTATTTTTGATTAATATTTTACTTATTTCTTCTTTTACGGATTCGTCCAAATTTGGAATTTCGTTTTTGAGAACTCTTATTCCTTGTTGCCCGATGAGTAAGGCGTCATTTATTTCTTTCGGTTTGGGATCATATCCGCTATGTTTTATTTTATTATCCACATCACAAATATCTTTGCTGATTTGTTTTAGGATGCTTTCTTTCCCATTAAATACCTTTTTTTCTAAACATATTCTTATGACTTTTCCCAATTTTGCCCCATCCATATCTAACGCTATTCCTAGTTCATCTTTTAATAATATCTCAAATACTGTGTGCAAATTGCTGAAGAGACCCTCTTTGTTGTTACTTTTGGCAGACTCGTTTGCTCTTTTCATTTTTTCTTCTATTCCTAAAAAAAGATTTCCTTCTTCAATTTCTTCTTCTCCAGAGAATTCTATTTTAAATAGGTCTATGGCATGATCAAAGAACCTATTTATGTCGTCCTTAAACGGTTTGCCATAGCCACTCGTTAGGTCTCTATATTCTAATGCCAAAGTCTGTTGATATGGTTTCAATAACTCGAAACATAAGTTATAAGTTATCCCTAACTGCGATTTTACTCTAATTGCCCCAGAATAAGTTTTATTATTCCCCAATCCATAAGGAGATACTTCTTCATTCATATATTTATCTAGTAATGATAAGTGTCTAATTAAAAAGTTTAATGTGGATTTACTTTTTATAGGGCAAATAGTTGATAGTTCTTCAAACTCTTTTAACACCATAGTATAAAATCTTCTTTATTCTTTTTAAGAATTATTATATTTGGAATTAATACTCCAAACCCATCTTTTTCTGGATTATCTTGAGATGTTCTTTGTGCATACGCTTCAGGAAATCCTGTTTGTCTTCGATTCTCATTAAATCTGTTTGGCCCTGAAGAATTAAGTTTGTTGCGAAAGGGCTCGGGATGATCGTGTCGCGGAATTCGACGCGGAGCTTTTTGTCTTTTATCCATCCTATGACCTGCTTCGCGTTTTGGATATCCATTAGGTCTTCCAAAACCTCCCGGCGGGCTTCACGGAGGATTGGGAATTCATTCGTGATCTTCTTGACTGCGTGGAGAAGGAAATGAGATTTCATCTGCTGCTTGCCGACGGTTTTGCTGTTTCCTTTGTAATTTCGCAGAATCATCAGAGCCCGGCCGGCGCAGTGCCTGAATCTTCTTGCGAGAACGTCAGTTTTTTCAATCGCTTCCTGTAAGATCTCATCCATGTTTTTCACGTTTATGAAATTCATTGCTTTATCGATGTTGAGGCTTTCTCCAGCAAGATAGAAACCATTGTCGTTTATTCCGATTTCGATATCTCTTCCGCCTGCGCGGCCTACAAGGAATCCCAGAGCGCGGGAAAGGGCATCATTGACACGGCGGCCGTACATGCTGTGGAAAATCAGATATTTTTTCTCGCCCTTGTAGCGTTCTACTATCATCGTCTTTTCATTTGGGATCGCGAGGAACTTGAATTGTTCATAGAAATAATCCGTGATTTTCTTTGCGGTTTCTTTGTTGACATAAAGATAATCTTTTACAAAATCCTGAATCTCGGATTTTGATTTGCCTGCCGCGAATTTCTCGGTCATGAAAAGCCTAAATTTGTTTATTTCAAGACCCGAATCAAAGCTAAGGGGAAGCATCTCGGAGAACCATGAAGGAATCGTCGGATTGAGGTGTTCGGCAGAGTTGACATAAAGATTCATTCCTCTTGAATATGCAAACTGGTATTTTCTTCCGCCGAGAACGAAAACATCGCCTTTCTTCATTCGCTCCATGAAACCTTCGTCGATGAAACCGATTTGCTCCTGCGATTTTGTGTGTTTGACAGTAATGAAAGATTCTTCCGGTATGGTTCCGATGTTTGTCATGTACATGACACGAGCCATCTTTCCACGTTTTCCAATCTGCTTTGTTTCAGGATCGTACCAGATTTTCCCGTAGACGTGATTTTTTTCCAAATCATATTCGCCTGCAAGATAACTTATGACGTCGAGGTAATCTTTTTTTGTTAAATCTGAATAACAGTAACTTTTCTTTATCGTGTCAAAAAGTTCGTCGATGTTCCAGATTTTGTAGATCGCCATGCCGTAAATCTGCTGCGCCAAAACGTCAAGGCAGTTTCTCGGAAATTTGATCTTGTTGATTTTCTTTTCTATCATCTCTTTTTGGATGACAGAGCATTCAACCAGATCGTCTCTGTCGGTGACTATGAATCGGCCTTTTGCGACTTCGTTCAGCTTGTGGCCTGCTCTTCCTAAACGCTGGAGGGCTCTTGCAGAAGACTTGGGAGAACCTATCATTATGACTAAGTCGATTGAACCAATATCTATTCCAAGTTCAAGGCTTGTTGAACAGACAACTACTTTTAGTTCTCCGTTTCTTAATCTTTCCTCTACATCGAATCTATGCATTTTGGAAAGCGAAGAGTGGTGCGCTGCGATGTTGTCGTCGCCGTATTCGGTCGGGAATTTTTCTTTGAGCTTGCTGACAATCCTTTCCGTTGCGGAACGCGTGTTTGTGAAGATGAGGGTTGTTTTGTTTTTGCCGATTAAATCTGCAAGAAGAGTGTAAAGGTTCGGCATCATGTTTTTGTCGCCGATTAAATCGTCTGTCGGTGTGAGAACCTCGACATCGACTTTTTTTGCGAGCGGGACGCGGGCAATTAAAACCTCGCGGTCTTTGGCTTCGCCGACAAGATATTTTCCGACTTCTTCCATCGGTTCTATTGTAGCTGACAGGCCTATTTTTGTCGGCCAGATTTGACTGATTTCATTCAATCGCTCCATTGTCAAACTCAAGTAAGTTCCGCGCTTGTTGTCCAGCGCGTGGATTTCATCTATGATGAAGAATTCTGCAGCTTTCCTGTTTTCAACGAACTTTGGGCTCGTTAACGTTATTGCCAAAGATTCAGGAGTTGTTACAAATATGTGGGGGACTTTTCTTGCCATTTTTGCCCGTTCGGATTGAGTCGTGTCGCCTGTTCTTAGGCCGACTCTTATATCCATGAGTTTGATGCCTTTGGCTTCCGCGATTGCTTTGATTTGTTCAAGAGGTTCTACAAGATTTTTGTGGATGTCGTTGCTAAGAGCTTTTAGCGGCGAAGTGTAAATCGCGTAAATCCTGTCTTCAAGAGTTCCGTTTTCCGCCTGGATGACAAGATAATTCAGGATTGACAAAAAAGCTGTAAGAGTTTTGGTGCTTCCGGTTGGCGCCGAGATTAAAATGTCTCTCCTGTTCCAAATGTTCAAAACACCATACTCCTGAGTAGGCGAGAAATCCTTGAACCTTGAGAAGAACCATTCTTTGACAAGAGGATGAAGAATGTCTCGTGTTTCTTTGTTGCTGTTTCTTTCGGCTTGGAGAACTGTTGTCATTTTTTAGCTGATTGAAATTAGTTTAAGAATGTATCTATTGCAATATATATTTTGAATCACAGGAGAGATAATTGTTCACTCCGCTCTTTCGAGCGGAGGGTGTCCCGAAGGAATTGTTATCTTATCAAGGGCGAGGGATTTAAGTAATTTTTGGCTGGAGATTTAATCGTAAACTTTGTCTCGCTTATCTATTTTTATGATGACAATTCTGTTTGTTTCATAATTGACACGATAAAGCGCGCGATGTTTTCCGATTCTTATCCTGAATGTTGGAAGCTCGCAGCCGACAATTCTTTTTGTGTCGTGCGGGATTGGATCTGAAGAAAGCATGTCAACCTTGTTCACTATTCTTTTGGCTACAAATTTGTCTTGTTTTTTGAGGAAACTTTTTGGCTGCTTTTCGTAATCTATATGAAAATTCATATTCCTAACTCTTTTCTTAAATCCTTAGAAGAAATCAGCTTCCCCGCTTTTTCATTCTCCACGCTTTCGTCGAGCATCTTTCTTTCTTCTTCAGTCAAAATTATGTCTGGGTCTATCATGTTCGCCTGGATGTTTTTCAGGATTTTCTCCATTCGGTCTAATCTGTCGATTATGTTTTGCTGTTCCATGGAATGTTAAGGATGAGATTGTATATAAGGTTTTTGGGAAGCGGCATTCAATCTTCTTTTTGGAATTATATAAAAATTTAAGTAACCTTTTTGTCTTAAGCGGATATGTTTCGGGTCTTTACGACGGATGAGTTTGACAATCGATTTGATAATCTTGATGAATCTGAGAAGAAAGCTGTCAGGAAAATCTTAGGCAAGTTGAGAGAGCAAGGAGGAATCGTCGGCAAGCCGTTAAGAGTTCCTTATTTTAGGGAGAAAAAATTTGAGGGGAAGAGATTGTATTTCTTGGTTTACGATGATTTTATGGTTCTTTTAGCTGTTGCGATAAGCGATAAAAAAGCCCAGCAGGAAACAATAAATAAAATTCTCTCAAGGATAAACGATTACAAAGAAATTGTTCTCGAACGTCTTTCCGGAGCTTAACCTTTCCATTCTTTTATTCTTCCATGCTTGATGTCTTCAAGACTTCTCTCTACTTGTCTGACCAGATCTATATCTATTTTTTTTATTGCAATGCCCTCTTCAATTTTACCGATTACCATTACAGAGTCTTTGTCAAGTTGCAGTTCGTTTCGAATTTTCCGGGGAATTACTATCTGGCCTTTAGAACTCATCTTTATTATTTCCATGTATTAATGTAAGAACTTCTTACTTTTAAATTTTTGTGTTTGCGGGAATAAAAAATAATATTTCAGAATTGATCCTGTCTTAATGTTCCTTAACCCGCGCTCCGGAGAGCAGAGTTAAGCGTGTCCCGAAGGAATTTGTAATATTGAGAATGAACAATAGTTTAAATAGGTTTTGGGTTTATTACTTTGGTGCGTTAAAGATTGGCACAAAATAATTAGATAAATTTTAAAAGATAAACCCCTTGTAATTATTGCTCTTAAAAAGAGCGGAGGTAAAGATGCCTTTTTTTCAGGTAAGCGCGTGAGTCCGTTTTGACAATAAAACCAAAGAGCTTAACCCCCACCATTCGGGAGAGATAAATATCGGGTTAGCGAACATACCAAGGTTCACCCGACGCGCAGAATCTCTTTGCTCATAATTATTATGGGGGGCATTAATTTTTTAAACTTTAGATTACTTATAAGTCTATGAAATGGAAATTGAAATCTGGAAAAATAAAAGAGTATAAGAAGATGACTAAGGGAGAAAAAGAAGAGGTAGATAAAGGGATTTTGAAAGGGGCTTTAATTGGAAGCATAGGGTTTGTTGTGGGAGAAATGTTGGGCAGTCGAGGGAGAAAAAAATAATTTTGGATTAAAAATCCAAATAATCCATTTTTACGTGACTATGACAAACAAGAACGATAAAGTTATAAATAAGATTTATTATTCTTACTAAGATGGAAATAGAACAATTAATACCAGAAATTCAAAGAATAGGTTGGGGTAATATTAAGCAGAATAAATATTTTGGTTATAGTATGGTTGATGCTCCGAAATTTGATTTAGTTGCAGAAAGAAAATTTACTTTAACCAAATGGTTTCTTCTTATTAAAAAGATTAAAGTTTTTGATAGGAATGCTTACAATGAATATCAAATTGTTTTTAATATAATAAGTAAGAATGTAAAAAGTTGGATTTGGGGCAAATGTTTTTTACTATGTATAATTTGTGATGAAATTTCATCTGAATTAAAAAGAGATATGGAATCAGATAGTTTTGGATTATTTGGTGTTTTAAGGATGCAGGGAGGAGGTGGTTTAGCGTTAATTGTTGATGCTAAAACTAAAAGATGTTACGGCAAAATTCCAGCATTACCTTACGATGTTCATAAATATTCGGGGGAATTTAAAGAAATGATTGAAGATTTTTTAGTCAATATAACCACAAAAGAGAAGAATAGGTCTAACATCAAAAAGGGTTATTGTAATGATTGTGGTAAAAAAATTTCTAAAAATGCTCAATTTTGTTCAAGTTGCGGAGCTAAACAATAAAGATGATTGGTTCAAAATATTCTTAGGATGTTAGAAAATTATATCCCTCAAATCGCCTTTGCTATTACTTCCATTATTGTGGTTTTCGTTAGTGATTATTTTTTTACAGGTACTAAGAATGGCGTGAAAACATTTTTATCTGGAGTACATTTTTCAGCAAAAAAAGAAGGATTTATCGTCTTTTTAGTTAGCGTAGTGATTATAATTCCTCTTGTAACCATCTTTTTACAAAAAGGTTTAGAGTCTCTTTTGACGTCGCAAAAGGATAATCTCTTTTGGATACTTCTCCTTTTTCTAGCGATTTTTTTTATTTATTTTAACAAGAAATATTATCATCATTGGCTTTAGTCTTTAATGTGCTGCAATAATCATAAGTAAAATAAATAACAAGAATAGTCCTCCCCCGATAGATAATCCCAAGGCAATTTTATCTTCGTATAATTTCTTAAAAAAGCCCATGTGATTCCATAACTCATTGTACTCGTTCAGATTTTCTTTTTTGGCAAAGTACTTGTTTTGTATCCATAATTTTAGCGGCTTTGCATGTATCTCACAGATTGGAGTTTCTTTATCCAAGTAATCAATTTTTACATGATTATGACAAACAATTCTTCCGCAATCTGGACAGATGCTCATGTCTTCATAGTTATCTTCTTCTTTTTCGCATATTTTGCATTTTCTTAAAGTATCTTCTATATAAAATTGGTTGTTTCCTTTGATGTAGAATTCTTGTTTATATTTTTGTTTTTGGATATTAATCTCATTTATCCAGATAGGCAAATAAATTGGTATGAACTGTTTGATATCTATATCTCTCTTTTTTGGAATGCAAGTCTTCGAATAGCCCACATTGTTATTACCAGTATAGTTAACATTATGAGTATGTTCTTTTATAATCTCATTTATAGCATGTTCTTCGATATCATTTTCTGTAAATTCAAATTGGATTTTATCTTTTTCATCTTGCTTTTCAATTTCTTCTGGATCTATTTTACCGGAGAAGAAAAATTCAGTTGCATCTTTATCTAAATCTTCGCCGGTTATTCCATCCATTGCTAAACCCCCAGAATTAGAATAAGTATCTATACATCCTACTGAAGTGTGGGTATCAAAATTAACATTATATTTAATGAAACATGCAGGACTTAGCTCTAATTCTGATTTGATTATGGGGCTCTGTTCTTTGCTCCAATAAATCTTGGAGTAACCTCTTTTCGCTAAATCTTCTGCGCTTTCCTTGTCGATATTCCTAAAAGATTCATTTGTTATAATCTGGACTTTTCCATTAAGGATTACAACATTTAACTCATTGCAGAGTTTTTTCAATTTTGCCCCATCAATGAGTTCAATCTTTTGCTTAATCTCTTTATTGTAGTCTATCGCTTCTCTTGAAAAGTTTCCTGAAGTTACAACAATTCCCATAACTTCTTTACTCTGATGTAGGTCTCCTTCGTGGCTCATGGCTCCTTGAAGTTTTTGAATAACTGGACGACCGACGAAATTTTGGTGCTTGCATTCAACTAGAATGATTTCTCCTTTCTGATTTTTCATAATTATATCTTTTCCGACATCTCTTGATTTTGAAGTGACTTTGATATCTTTATATCCTTTCTTCTTCATAATTTTAGCTACAAGTTCTTCAAATTGGTATCCGTCTAGACCATCTATCATGAGGGGTTTATCTTCCATCTTTCTAAATTATCTATATTAACGAACTATAAAAAGATTCTTGCAAATTAGATTTTCTTAGAATTCTATTTTCTTTCAAAACAAAGAATTATTCTCTCTTGACTTGGGTTGTGAGGTTTGTGAGATTGAGAATTAATCTTGTGATTCTTTCTTTTTCTCTAAGATTAATGATACAAATACAGTTACTGAAGATAGAAAGTATCCCAAAGTGTTTATTATATATGATCTTCTATCAGTTTTGTTTGTTGAAATATCAAAAGAATTTATTTCTGAGACTATTGATGGATTCACGCAAAGATGAGATTCCTTATTTAATTCATTTAAAGTGAGATTCAAATTGGATTGATTTGAAGAAAGAATCATTGCGCTTCCTCCGGGACCGCTAATCGCCCCAACACAATCGATAACTTTGAGATCTCCATACCCCACATTAAGAGTTGGAACATAAATAGATTGGAAAGCTAATGCTAAATTCATGACTGTTAAAATTAAAAAAACAATTCCTAACACAAGAAGAGTAGTATTGAGAGCAAATTTAATTTTTTTGGCCATATAAATAAATCGGATGAGCTATCTTAAATTTATCTTTTTTCTAAAAGCCATCTCCAGTTAATCCCGATCTTTTTTCGGATTAGGATATTTGCAATTAATTACGTTTTGCTTTTCAGCTGCGAGTTACAAGGGGCGAGATTATTTGACAAGGGTCTGGATTTCTTCTATATGGTCTGCTACGTCTTTACCTTTTTTCGTAAGCTTTATCAGCTTAACCCGCCCCTTTTTTTCGAAAACAACCAGGCCGAGATCTTCCAAAGTCTGGAGAATCTTCACCGCGTGGCTGTACGTGCAATCAACTTCTTTTGCCAGAACACTGCCATATCTCATCCTTGTATTCTTCTTTAGGTAGACCAGCATCAACGCCGGCTTTCTCCTGAAAAAGATGTCAAAGTTGTCTTTCATTTTGAGATGTATGGTTTAATGTATATATCCAGACAGTAGCGTGCTTTTAAATGTTTTGTAGAAGGTATTTTGGAAAGGTTATGTTGGAATTTCACCATCGGAAAATGGGAAAATTTTACAAATTATCAAGCGGACTTGTTATGTTTTTTAACTGATTATTTGCAACGTGAGTGTAAATCTCCGTGGTCTTGGATGAGGCGTGGCCGAGCAGCTTTTGGATGTATCTCAAGTCTGTTCCATTTTCCAGAAGATGCGTCGCAAAACTATGGCGAAGCATGTGCGGATGGATTTTCATGCCAATTTTGCCTCCAAGTCTTTCAAGAATTTTTTGGACCGACTTTTTGGTGTATTTCCCGTTTCGGCCTTCGAAAACGTAATCTGTTGAGAAATTAAAATTACTGTAATACTTTAACAGATCCTCTTTAAGATTTGGCGACAGTAAAGTTATCCTGTCTTTAGCGCCTTTGCCCTGCCTGACAAAAATCAGGTTGTTGTCAAAATCGATGTCTCTCCTTTTAAGATTCAAGAGTTCGGAAAGTCGCAAACCTGAAGAGTAAAGAAATTCTATTATCAATTTGTGCTTTAGATTGGCGCAGGAATCAATTATGAGTTTTATCTTTTCTTTTGAAATCACTTGCGGAAGCTTCTTCTCTTTTTTCATTAGTGGAATTTCGTCCGCAGAGAATGGTCTTTTCAAGACTTCTGAAAAGAAAAACTTGAGCGACATTTGCCTTAACCTCAAAGTGTTTCTTGCTTTTTCTTGCGACAGCAAATAGGACTTAACCGCTTCGTTGTCCAGGTTTAATCTACTTTTGTCGATAAATTCAAGAAATTTCTCCACATTGTAAGAATAAGATTTTATCGTCTGCGGGCTGAAACCCTTTAATTTACACCTTTCAACAAGCTTGTCAAGAAAGCTTTGCTTAGAAATCAGATAACTCATATTGCGACAAACTCTTCAGGTTACTTAACTCTTCGTTGAAATCTTGAGGGAATAACACTATTACATCCACTCTGGCGACAATTTTGTAGATGTAATAGATGGTTACCTCGATATGGATTTCGCTCTTCCGAGTTGCTTAACAATTCGCAATCAATTAAACTCGTTAGACTTAATTCCTTCAGTGCGAAATAACCCCAACGCACAACACGGAATTAAATCTAATTTTTCATTTTAATTAAATCATGGAGGAAATGAATTTAAGAAGAAATACAATTTTTGTTATCATCCTATTTGGAATTGTGGGGATTGCTTTTTGTATTTGTTTGTTATTATTAGAATTAAGATACCTATAATGATTATTAGTAATACAATCCCCCCAATAATTATTATGCTAACAAAATTTGAAATCGCCTGTCCAAAAATATTCATATTCATTTCCTCGCAGAAATGAGAGGAGCCGATGAGTTTTAAACTTGTCGGCTCTTTATAATTAAAATGAAAAACTACACTCTGTTTATGATTGCGAACGAAATCCATACCCACGAGGACGCTGCGGCGTCAGCTCGTGCCTCACTTCGTTCGGAAGGTAAACAACGGCTTAACGGAAAATTCCTCTGCCTATCGGCAGTCGGCTTGTTGCCGTCGGAATTTTCCCAAATCGCCTTCGGCGACTTCGTTAAATTCCGATGTTAAGTCGAATTTTTTCTTCTGCTAAAAATTTAAATCTCTAACTGATAAATCCCACCCAAAGAAGCGCGCAATTTTTCTATCGAAAAATTAGATAGCTAAAAATCAAAGATTTTTAGAAGAAAAACTTCTTTTATCCGACCAAAGAAAACCAGACTACGAAATTAAAATTTCGCATAACCAAGGATAAAAGGCTTCGCCCAAATTTTTCTTATTTATTTCAAGTTTCTTAAAAATTCTTTTTCAAGAGTATCAAATTTTATTCCCAAAATTTCTTCAAAATCTTTTATAACTTCGTTTATTGGATTTTTCCATTTTATTTTCTTGTATAATTCGATAAATCTTTCGAACGAGAATTTTTCAATTAAGTAACTCACCAAATATCCACTTTGACGATACGAATAATCCCAATTTAATTCTCTAAATTTAGAATCATCACATAATTCTCTCAATGAGAAATTTCTTTTTCTTAATATTCCCAAAATTTTATCTGGAACTTTTTCTTTCCAATCTCCATAATAAACTGCTAATCCTTCACAAAGAGCATAATTGGGTTTACCAAGAAAATTAAAAACCCAGACATGAGTAATTTCATGAAAATGATTTATGTTATTTGACCAAATTCTCCATTTTTCTGATTCAGCTCTGCAAGTTCCTTCCTTCATTTTTGTAAATTTAGAAAGCTCTTTTTTATCTTCCACAATAAAATAATCAAGTTTTCTGTTGGATTTTATCCTAAATTTTTTCTTCAATAGATTTACAAATTTATCTGCTTCTTTGATGTCTTTCTTTAAAATCTTCTTGTTAATCAATCTGCAATAAAAATTGAAATTTTGGGATTCTTCAAAAACCCATTCTTTTCCAAATTTTTTTATCTTCATACTCTTCTTAGGAAATTGTGTTTTATATATTTTCTTTTCCAAACAACAAAACTTAAAACTCCTCTTTCTCTCTAATCATATGACAAAAGAAAGAGTTATGATTTTTATTGATGGAAGCAATCTATATTATAGTCTGAAAAAACTAGAAATCAATAAGATTAATTTTGAAAAACTTTTAGAAATTCTAAAAACCGATAAACTTCTTGTTTCAACATTTTATTACAATGCTCCATTAAACATAAAAGTGAATCAAAAGACTTACTGGGAGCAACAAAAGTTTTTTGATGAATTACGAAAAATTCCCGACTTTAATGT
>JBJKQQ010000002.1:0-38195 GCA_046705325.1 Candidatus Pacearchaeota archaeon
GCGACTTTCCATCTTCGCTGCAATAAGCGCTTGAGTCCTGCGCGTTTGACCCCTTCGCTACTCCTGCATACCTAAAAAATTAGATGAAGAGGACTTTTTAAAAATATAGATTGAGAATTAAAAACTATTTTCCTGCAACTTTGGAAACCGCGCTCAAATCTTTTTCCAGGGCGGCGATCGCTCTTTTGAAGACTTCTTCAACAGGAATCTGGCCGAAAGCCTCTACAGTGATCACAAGCTCGTCTTTTGGGATTATTTCCAGCGACTTTCCTTCTTCCCTGCAGATCTCTTCGCACGCATCCGTCACATCCGTCTTGAGATTATCATAGACAATCACGCTTTTCCCCTCTTTTCTGATTTCGTTTTCTGGAAGTTTTTCCTTCAATTTATCATGAAGATCCGCATCCATTTTTATCTCGGAAACGTGCCTGTAGTACATCAGTCCAGGAGAGAATTTAGAGTGTTCGCTCCCTTTTCCCGTTTTCGCAGTCGCCACAATTTGCAATTCTCCCTCCGGTCCAAGGGTTGTTATTGGAATCTTGTCGTAAACGACTCCGAGCCCGCCTTCAAGCTGCCCCGAATAAACAATCCCCTCTCCTTTGACTGAAAGTTTTATTTCCATTTCAGTTTTCTCCGAAACTGCTTTGTCCATCTTTAAGGGAATCAGCCCTATTCTGTGCGCAACAGTTTCATCATATAGCGGAGAATCATTTTTGTAAATCTCGACTTCATCCACCGCCAGAATGGGGATCTGGTTTATGTATCTCCTTATCGCATTCGCCAAGCTGTCAGAGATGTCTGCCCTGAACGTGATTTGGTTTTCTTTCTTTTCTACAGTTTCCATCTTGTTAAAAATTTTTGAACTTTTTTAAATCCTTTCTTAGACTCTTCTCCCGCGCCTTCCGCCCTTCTTCTTTGGGCCTCCGCGCGGCGAGCGCGTGACGTCGAGGATATTGAGTATCCTGAAACCTGATCTTGTCAGGCTCTTTATGATTGCGTGAGCTCCCGGCCCCGGCGTGTTGTTTCCGGTCTTTGCCCGTATTCTCACGTAAAGTGACTTTACTCCGAGCGGAGCTAGCTCTTCCGCGACGCGTTTAGCAATGAACATCGCGATTGTCGGATTAGCCTTCAGTCTCGAATGCTTCGTAACCATTCCGCCGGTGACCTTTGACAAGGTTCTTCCGGACGCGTCTGTAACATGAACAATTGTGTTATTGAAAGAAGTGTAAATATGGAGCACTGCCTCGAGCTCCTTTTTCTTTTTTTCATGCCTCTCTTCTTCAGATTCTTTCTTTGCAATCCTCTTTTCCTTCTCCGATTCTTCAACAAGTCCTTCTTCAGCCTCTTCCAGCTGTTTTTCCTCGACGGCTTCTTCGCTCTTAGTTTGCGATTTCATTTTCTATTTCCTTTTTATTTTCTTGCTCCGAAGGAACTTCTTCAGGGCTTTCTACAGACGTTTCCTCCACAACGGGTGCTGCAGGTTGTTTAATTTTTCTTTTCTTCGCAGAAATTTTATCTTCAAGCTCGACCGGAACAACATAAGCGGGGCTGTTCACGATTCCGCCATTCACTATCACCTTTTTGTGAGTTATCATCTGTCTTGCCGCCTTTACCGTCGGCGCGAGGTTCTTGTTTGCGACGACCGTCTGGAGCCTTCTCCCAAGATAATCTTCTTTTGTCAATGAAAGAACATCCGCGATGCTGTGGACGTTAAGGCCGATTTTGTTCAGCCTTTCGAAGAACGCGCTCTTTTCTTCCCCGCTCGCCGAAATGAGGTTCTTCGCTTTTCCCCTCATGGAATCGACTTTTGCCTGCGCTTTCCAGATTTCTCTTTTGTTTTTCAGCCCGAACTTCTTCACTATTTGCACTTCTTCCTCGATCCTCGGCTTGTCGTAAAGTTTCTTCGGCTGCGAATATAATTTATGCTTTCTCTTCATTTTTTGCCTCCTTCGGGCTTATTCTTCTTCTTGATTCCGACGCCCTTGGCCCTGTGCTTCCTGAAATTCCCTTTTGTCCTTTGTCCCCTCATTGGAAGCCCGAGAGTGTGCCTGATTCCGCGATAACTTTTGATTTGCTTGAGCCTTTTGATGTCGAATTCTTTTGCCAGCTCCAGGTCAACCCCGACAAAGTGTTTGTCTTCTCCGCTTTCCCTGTCTTTTTGCCTGTTAAGCACGTAAACCGGAACTTTCGGATTTTTCGCGAACTCTGAAATCTTCTTGATTTCTTCGTCGGTGAGCGAGCTTATCTTTCTTTTTTTGTCTATCCCCAGCATGCGGCAGATTGCGTTCGAGTACGCCCATGAGATTCCCTTTATCGTCGCGAGCCCGGAATAAATCGTCATGCCTCCTTCTATGTCTTTGGATAAAATTCTTATGATTCTTTCCGTTTTTTGCTGTTGTTTCTGTTCTGCCATCTTGCTTTATTTAACAAAAAGGTTGTATCTTTCACGATCAACCAACTCTTTAAAAATTCTTCTCTCCACCGCTTTCTGCGGGTCGGGAAGATTCGGGATTCTTTTCCTTATGTCCTCGAAAGATTCGAAAGGCTTTTCCTGCCTTTGCTTGAGGATGTCATTCATGTGCTTTTTTCCGAGGCCGGGAAGAAATTCGATTTGGTGAACTCTCTTGTTTATCGCTTCGGCCTTGTTGAAAAAATCAACGAATTCGCTTTCCCTTTCCTTAACTGCCTTCTTTATAAATTCTTCCAATTGGGCTTTTCCGGATTCGGTCAGCTTTTCTCTCGGAAGCCTGCCGGAGATGTAATAGACCTTGTCTCTCTTGCCTTCGCCGATGTAAACTTCTTCTCCGATTTCGAATGAAACTCCCCTTCGGGGAATCAGCTCTAAAAGAACGAGATTTTTCTTACCTATGGCCTGGACTACGGGAATCATTTTCTTTTCCAGAGGATATCCGTTCGGCAAGTAATCCAGCACTATTGCATATTCTTCTTTTTCCATTTTCCTTATTTGGCAAATTGTTTAACTGCGTCGAGCACCTTTTGAGTTTCATTTTCGTCCAAACCGACATCAACAAAAATTTTATTTAAGTCTTCTGCATTGTCGGGCATCACATCTATGATTTTGGATATGCTGTCCGATTTCAATTTCATGAGTCCGAAGTCTTCGAGCTGTTTTCTCAATTCTTTCGCTTTTTTCGCGTCGATTGCCGAAAACTTTTTTATGAATTTTCCAAGCTCGGCCGCGTTTTCATCGCCCTTGATGAACTCCGCCGCTTCCGCCATGCTCAAAGATTTTCTTTCGATTATCATTGTTTTATCCTTTTCAGGTGAACCGGCTCAATCAGAAACTGCTTCGCCTTGTTCTGCGTTTTTATTTCAACTATGTAAGATTTTCCGCGCTTGTCTTTCACGGTTCCGGTAAGCCCCTGAATCCTCAATGGAAACTTCGAGCTAACCGAAGGCTCTTTGACTACAGCGACGGGTTCCCCTTCCCTGAACTCCTGAAAAATTCTGTTGAGTCCCGGCCTGGCTTTGCTTTCTATCCTTTTGCTCTTGCTCATAATTTACCGAGAAATATGTTCTTTAAAAAGCTATTTGTTTTGCGAAAATCTTTGCGCTTACATGAATTTTCTGTCGGTGCCGTCAAGCAAATCCGGCCTCATGTTCTCGAGGTTTCCCTTGTCTCTGGCTTCGTCTGTCGTCTTCTTTATCGCGTCGAACATTTTCTTTCCCCAGACCTTCTCGCCGCAGCGGTCGCAGATTTCCATGGACCTGTCGTCGAGCAAATCCGAATTGCAGTAAACGCATCGCCTCATTTTTTCACCTAACTTTGCTGAAGCAGGAAATTCTTTTTAAAGATTTGTATTGTTTCGTGATAGGCTTTGTAAATTAAGTCCTGATTTGGGCTGACTTTTTTTACAGAAAACTTAGTCTTTCCTTAATATTTCCTGCATAAAAATATCACTACTTTTAGCCCTTAGTTCTTCGGCTTCTTTTATCAGAGTTTTTGCCTTTTTATAATCTTGATTAACCAGACTTATTATCTTTTCTTGTGTTGTGATATTAGGCAGGGGAATTAAGGTATCGTAAAGTTCAGGGTCTCCTATCCTATCTCTTGAAGAACCTCTAATTGAATATTCCCACTGCCTTAGGACATAAGGCGTTCTCAAAATAATCCAGAGATATTCGGGCAAAATTTTTTCAGAAACTATTTTCACAGGAATTAACTCTCCACTCCCTAAAAATCCATCTGTTTTTTCATCAACAATTATTATTTTTCCTTTTTCAGGTTGTAATCTTGAAATCAGTAATTCACCTTTCCTGAATACAACTTTGTCGCTCCCCAAAACAGGAACTTCTTTGATATTCTTTACTTCTCCAAAGTTTTCGTCTATGTCATATAATTCAACAAGGTCATAAAAGGGCTTTGGGGAAATCTCTCCTTTTTTTTGTATCTCAATAAGCTTTTCAAGAACTTCATAATCTCTTTTTTCTACTATGCCTCTTATCTTTTCTCTAAAAGGGCTATTAAATAAAGCGTCTATTCTATCCAAATCAAGAGCGGAAGAATAGGTATTGAATTTTGATTTTTCTGGTAACTCTTCAAGTCCTAAAATTTTTCCTATCTTTTCATCTAATGCAAAGATTGTTTTTTGGCTTTCTTTTTTCTTGCTTTCAATATCTCTCTCAAGTTCTTCTATCTTCCTTATCGTCTCTCGCTGTTTGCTCAAACTTATCTCGCTGTCTGAGACAGGCAAAGAAATTTCAATCTCTCTGCAATTCTTGAGACTTAATTTATACTGCAAAGAACCGACAGCTAATCTGCTCGTCTGCATTTTACAAAAAGAAGTATTAAGCATATGAACTAAAAATTGAGTATCAATCTCATCCGTCTTTTTTCTTATCCTCGCAACATTTTCACTGAAAGCATTTTCTTGAAGAGGGGAATTAACAATTCCAACCTCTCCAATAGTCCCGACAATCGTAATAACTAAATCATCCTTTTTTAGATTGTAATTTTTTATTTGGGTATAGATTTCAGGATTTATCTTCTTGCAGTCCTCAAAATCTATTCCCCCATCTTTCACGTCAGTAGCACTGATGTAAGGAATAGTGGTAAGCTCTGATTGTATCACAACCAAACCTTTAGGCAATCTCTTCCCCCCGCTTACTCTTGCAACTCTTTCATCGCCTAAAGGTAATAATTCATTATTTTTGTTAGATAACTTCTTCCTTATGTTTTGAATTTTCCTTAGAAGGTATGGGCTATTAAATAAAGCGTCCAATCTTTCTGTCTTGTCATCTGTCAAGTCAAGAGAATAAAAATTTTCTTCATTCATTTCCTTTCAAAAATTCTTCATATTTATCATAAATCTTGGGTAAGTCATTAAGCTCCATAGTTTCTTTTCCTGCGTCATTATGCCCGACATTCTCGCTTATAGCCATAAAGACTTTTCCTTGTGTGTCTTTTGCTGATTTCTTTATTAAGTAAAGTATAGATGTTTTAACTCCTGCGTCTGCATTAACGAAAGTATTTTTAGGCAGGGAAATTATTGCCTTGATGATAAAATGATTTCTCAACCAATCTCTAAATCTTTTATATTCGTCTCCTTGTCCGTCTGCATTAAGGACGCTCTCGTCAATTATTGTTATCAATTTTCCGCCTTCTTTCAGCAAATCAAAATATCTTTCAATAAACATAACATTTGATTTCAGGGAACGTATCTTATCCGAGTTTTCTCTTCCTTGAGGATATGCTAAATCGTATTGAGGCAAAATTCTTTTGTCATAATTATCCGACATTTTATATTTCATGCTGAAAGGGGGATTAGTCATAACAATATCAAACCTCTTCTTTTCAAATAATTCTTTCAGTTCTTCTAATTCTTCTTTCCTCTCATCATTTAACCCTTTTGGAATTTCTACCTCTTTATCCAAAGTATCTGCTAAAAATATATGGCTTCCCCCGTCTCCATGAAGATACATATTCATGCGGGCAATAGGAATAATCTTGTCCTCGCTTTTGTCAATCCCGAAAAGGCATTTCTCCTTTATTTTCTTTTTTAGAACATCTTGATTAGTCTTGCAGTTCTTAGCTTTGTTTATCAAATCGCTAAGGGCAAAAATTAGGAAACCACCCGAACCACAGCAACCATCTAAAATTAATGGCGGTTCGTAATCTTCTTTTTCCTTGTTATATTTTATCTGCAAGTTAGCTAACTTAGTCATAAATTTAACAACAGGTCTCGGAGTGAAGAACATTCCCAACTCTTTCCCCCTTATCACCGCACTCAAAAAAGTTTCAAAAACACGCCCGTTAATGTCATCCTCAACGCTCTTTAAGTCAAGATTTTCTATAAGCTTGGTTATCTCAATCGTGGTTTCTGTTTGCAATCCCAATTCTTCATTATCTTCAAAAATTCTTTTCTTCTCTTTTCTCTGGACTTTTTTGTTTAATTCATCTCTGTATTGTTTGAACAGAACGTCCATCGGGTTTGCTTGTCTCTTGCTTAATTCTCTAATCCTATCAACAGAAAAGAATACTTCTTCTTTAGGGATTGGCTTGTCTTTTTCTATTAACTCGTGAATTTTAGCGTCCTCATTTATCTTAACAAATAATAATTTAGTAAATCTGTAAAATGCTTCTTGAGGAGAAAGATTGTGTTTTTTCCAAATCAGATAATGGCACTGCTGGAAAATTCCCTTAAGCTCATCTATATCTGGTTGTCTGAACTCAAAGATTTCATCCTCTTTGCCTTTTATGTTTTCTCTTAATGAATTGTAAGAATAAACCTCTTTCAGTTTTTCATATTTCTTATTTCCGTCAATAAAATCTGAAAAACTTAATTCAAGCACTGGTTTGTTTTCATCAAGTCTTAACAGGCAGGTTTTTATTCCGTTGCTAACCAAACAATAAGTTATTGGATTTGTCCCGATATACCCTCTGTTTATTATCTCTGAATAATCTTGTGCTTCATGGAAAAAGTCTTGGACTTCTAAATCAGGATGTTTTGCCTCAACAACAGAAATGATTATCCGATTGCTTCTCAAAGCATAATCGGGTCTATGTTCTGTTTTCTTCGCTCCTTTTCCGATTAGATATTTTGGTATTAAATGCTTTGTCTGAATATTTGTGTCCTTGTATCCTAAATCCTTTAACAACCTGTCAATAAAGAAATGTTCAACGTCGCTCTCGTTTCTCAATACACTTCTCTCGCAGAATTTGTTTTTTTCTGCAACCATAGAGTTTAAATACGTTTCGCATATTTAAACTCTTCGTTTTTAAGCTTTTCCCGATTAGTTACGTCGCAGGCGTAACAGAATTCCCATTTTCATTCTTACAATTCTTTTGTCTGCTCCAAAATAAACTCGGATTTTATGCCGAGTTCGTTCACTTCTTGGATTACAACGCAGATGTTATGGCAGAGGACTTTAAGCAAAAGTTCATTATATTGGGCTGTTTTGTTCTTGCTCCTTATCGCTCCGCCGAACTTTGCCTTAATCATGTGGAAAGTCGTTTCTACATTACTGCGGGCGTGATAGTGTTCAAGAAATTCATCATGCTTGTATAGAAAATAGTGATACATTTTTCCCCACAGACCGAGCGTTCCTCTTTTTCCTGAAACATTTTTCTTGAACGGAATGAAAGCAACTCCGCCGACTTCGTCAATTACCTTAAGATTTGCTCGGCTGTTGTATGCTTTATCTCCACTTTGTTCTTTTATTGTGAAGTTCTCGGCTGTCTTTCTTACGAGTTCGGCAAGTTGCGGGCTGTCGTTTTCAGTTCCTTCCGTAACCTTGACTGAAGTGATGATGTTTGTTTTTGTCCCTGCATTTATGTGGGCTTTGAGCCAGACTTTATACTTTCGCTCCTTTCCCCATTTGTAATCAAACCAACGAGCATATCTTGAAGTTGAAAATCCCGAACTGTCAACTGCGAAGCTCGTGTCTGTTTCTTTCAACGGCAACGAGCTTAATGTAATCAGGTTTTCAAGTATCGGCGTCATCTCTGGCTTGTTCATATAATTGCTGACGCTCATATAAGTCGGCTCGTTCTCAATCAATCCGAACTCTTTGGCTATCTTGACATCGGACATGAACCGCCTTAAAGAAAATGTTGAATAAACTTTGAGAGCCGAATTAAAAATCATTTCCGAGATTGGAAGATTAGGTCTTCCGAATTTATATTCTGGCTGTTCAACATTATCCGCCAAATCTTTTAACAACCTCATAAAGATTATTTTCTCATTTGTTTGCGACTTGTCGTATGCTTTCCAATCTTGCTTATAGCTAACCTTTACGCCTTTGGTCTCTATGATTTTTCCTTCTTCGTCTATCTGCCTTTTTATGTAAAGCTCAACAGCGATTATATGCTTGCATTTCTTATGTCGCAGTTCGCAATCAGGACACGAGCAGACAGGATTTTCATTCCTGAAAATTACTTTGTATGCTTTGAACGAGGTTTGAGAGCCGACAACCCAAAAGTTATTCTGCTTTCTTATCCTTCCACGCTGAAAGATTAGCTTTCCTTTCTGCTCTCGGTCAAGATTTCTCAAATCCACCGATTGTATCTTTGTATTCATAATATATTTAGATACCTAACCTTTATATACTTTTCGGTATCTAAAAGTATAAGTTGCAGAATAGAAATCTTTATAAATAATAGGTATCTAAAAAGGACATGAAATTGCAGAGCCAAATTTCAAGAAAGGTCGGTGAAACTGAATATCTTAAATCTTGGGTTGTTATACCTAATAAAATTCTTGAACAGCTTAAATGGAAATCGGGTCAGGATTTGGACGGAGAAGTTAAAGATGGCAAGTTGATTGTTAAGAAAAAATGAACAAAAAAATTTATGAAAAATTAAAAGATGTTGCAAGAAGAAAAGACACAATTTCTTATTCACAATTAGCAAGTGATTGTAATTTCCCTTATTCTTCTATTGATGAAAGAAATAAGTTTCATGAATTATTGGTGGAGATTTCAAGATTTGAAGTAGCAAATGGAAAGCCAATGTTATCTGTATTAGTTCATCATAAAGGAGATGTTGAAAGAAAATGTGGAAAAGGATTTTTTGAATTAGCAGATGAACTTAATCAGAGAAAAGAAAATGAAAAAGGAAATGATAAAAAAATGCAATATAGGATTATTGGAGAAGTTTGGAAAGAATATAACAAGTAATTTTTTTCAGAGACTTTTTTTACAAAAGCCACTTAATTTACAAAGCCTTCGTGATAGTAACGTTTAAAAACTGAAGTTCAGGTGTAATACCATGATAATTCCGGTAAGATGTTTTTCATGCGGCAAGCCGCTCGGCCATTTGTGGGAAGAATACAAGCGCCGCGTCGCGGAAGGCGAAAAGTCCAGCAAGGTCCTCGACGAGCTGGGCATAGAAAGATTCTGCTGCAGGTCTGTGTTCCTCGGGCAAACGGATTTGATTGAGCTGGTCGGCAAATTCAAGAAAGCTTAAGCTTGCTGATTTTATATCTGGATACATAATCGCAATTTCCGCATTCAATTGATTTTATTCCTTTGTTAATTTTGATTTTTTCTTTTCCTGAATAAGGCATCAAACACTTTTTGCAAAACGATTTTCTTTTTTCGCGAAGCCTGATGTTTGAATTCGCAGCCAGCTTCTTAATTTTCTTGACTTCTTTCGGAGTTTTGTTTTTTATATCCACAAAAAATTCTTCAATTTGTTTCGCGGCTTCAGACTTTGAAAGTTTTTTCATTCAATTAATACCTCCAATTCAGGATAGTTCTCCTTGCATCTCTCTGCCAGTAGCCTTCTATGGCATTTCTCTGAGGTTTTTTCAATACAGAGCAATCTTATATCTTTTCCTGCTGCTGCAAGGGTAAGATTCTCCACTTCTTCTCGTATGGAATCAAGATAATCAAAGTATCTTTTTTCAAACTCTTCCCAAGGAAGATATCTTTTATAATAATCTCCAATAAGTTTTAATGGCGGCGCAAAAACATTCCAATGTTCATCGTAAGAAATGCCTTCGGTTATTCTCCTGTCCAGAGTTGTTCCGTCATTCAGGGTGTGCCTCGACATAATAGAAACCCTCAGAGTATCTTGTTCATTGTAATAAGTCAGAATGCAACCTGTTTTTAGCATGGGAAATTTAAGAATTCAGATTTTATAAAATTAAAGAAAATGATAGAAGACAGTTCAATGAGTTCGCGCCTTTTGGGAGCTATAGTCATCGACGCAAAGGGCTTAGCTTCCGGGTTCGGAAAGAGACCGGGCGTTTCCCCTTTGCTTTGACCGTCTTCAAAAATTACTCAATATCTGGATTTATAAAACTTTTTATAGGGTCAATTTCTTGATATTTCACGCGGGGGTGCCGGAGTGGTCAAACGGGCAAGATTAAGGCTCTTGTGGGTTAGTCCCTACACAGGTTCGAATCCTGTCTCCCGCATGCATCGACAGGATTCTGGACCCCGGATCGAAAACATGGAGGAGGTTTTCATTCGAATCCTGTCTCCCGCATTTTTCAAGTTTAAGTTAAATCTCTTCAAAGAAAACCGGCCAAAAAGAGATACGCTTGGTTAGCTTAGATAGTTTAGAGAAAGATATATAAAATTAAGATTCTTCTTAAATTCATGAAAATATTGTTGTCTAGAGAATCAAAGAAAAAACTACTTAAGTCCTTGCTTGAAAAAAATTTTTGCAGTTCTCTAAAGGAACTTTCAGAGATTCTAAAAATATCCAAGGGAACTTTAAGCGATTGGTTTTATTCTGGAAAGAGATATTTGCCTGAAGAGATCATCCCTATACGCTTGAAGAGCAGGTTGCAAATTTTGGATCTCCAAAAAGATAATTGGGGGAAGATTAAGGGAGGAAAAGAAACTTACAAAATAATCTCCAAAAAATACGGGAAATCTGAAATCAAAAGAAGGCAGTCTCGGGGAGGAAAAGTTTCTGGAGAAAATCGGGGGAGCCTCGACAAACCTCTAAATCTTGATTTATCAAACAAATATCTTTTGGAATTCTACGGCGCGCTTCTCGGCGATGGCTGGATGGGAATATATAATGCTAAGAAAAAGCCCATTTATCTCATTGGTATTGCAGGCCATCTGACCCGGGATAAGGATTATCTTCTTTATCTGAGAGAAATAGTAAAAAGGTTTTTTGACCGGAAAGGTTATCTGAAAGAAAGACCCCGCTACAATTGTTTAGAATTGCATTGTTATCATAAAAAACTCCTCTCCTTTTTTAATCAAAAATTAAACTTTCCTGTTGGCAAAAAAATTAATTTAAAGATCAACGATGAAATAGTCGAGTCTGGTTTTGATAAAATGAAATATGTGATAAGAGGAATATTTGATACTGATGGCTCTTTTTATTTAGACAAAGATCCTGCCGGAATGCCTTATCCTTGCATTTCCTTAACAATGAAATCTCCTCTGCTTTTGGAACAGGTTAGTAAGGTCTTGTTGAACGAGGGATTCAAAGTGAGTTTCAGGAAAGAGAAATATATGCTAACTCTGAAAGGAAAAAAACAAGTTTCTAAATGGTTAAAATCGATAGGTTTTTCAAACGAAAAACACCTAAAAAAGATAAGGTCCTGTAACTCAGCCTGGATAGAGTGCCACCCCCCTAAGGTGGAAGTCGTAGGTTCAAATCCTATCAGGGCCGCTTGATCTCTTATGAATTTCAAACATAAACTTTAAAATATGCCTTCTCAATAAGAATTATAAGCGCCGGTGGTTTAATGGTAGAATCTCTGCCTTCCAAGCAGATGACCCGGGTCCGATTCCCGGCTGGCGCATTTTGACAAAATGGCAGAATCAGAAGAAAAAACCGAAAAACGTGAAAGAAAGTTCAAAGAGAAATTCGCAAGATTCTACCGCAAGAACTACAAAAAATTTCTTTTTGTAACTGCAACGCTAATAGCATTCTGCTTTGTTTTCATAATAATTTTCCACGCGCAAAACGGCGACTTCATCCACAAAGATATCTCGCTTGCAGGAGGAACATCCGTAACTATCTATGATTCTTCACTGAACATAAACCAGTTAAAGCAAGACCTTCCGCAGTATCTTGGAGAGGTTGATGTCCAGTCAATAAAAGATCTTGTGACCCAGGAACAGAAGGCGGTCATAATAGAAACTTCTGCAGATTCGGACAACGCGCGGCAAATTTTGCAAAATTATCTCGGATACAATCTGACCGAAAAGAACAGCAGTTTCGAGTTTACAACGCCTTCGCTCGGAGGGAGTTTCTACCAGCAATTGCTTATTGCAATCTTGATAGCCTTCGCATTCATGTCTATAGTCGTTTTCATTCAGTTCCGGACCTTTGTTCCCTCGGCGGCAGTTGTAATCTCCGCTTTCGCGGATATTTTCATGACACTCATTGTTGTCGATATAATGGGAATGAAACTCTCGACTGCGGGAATCATCGCATTCCTTATGCTTATCGGTTATTCTGTAGATACAGATATTTTGCTGACTACAAGAGTGTTGAAACGGGATGAAGGTTCAAACAATGAAAGAATATTCAAGGCATTCAAAACAGGTATTACTATGACCTTGACTTCGCTGGTTGCGGTTTTGTCCGCGCTGGTAATCACGAGTTCTTTCTCTTCTGTGTTGTCTCAGATTTTCACCGTTTTGGCAATCGGCCTAGGATTTGATCTGTTCAACACATGGGTTACGAACGCATCTATAATTAAGTGGTACGCTGAAGGCAGGAGGAAAAAGAAATGAAGTTCAAGATAAAGTGGACTTGGAAGATATGGCTCTTAGTGATCATGCTTGCTCTTTCGCTTCTTGCGATTTTCGCCGGCGGAAATCTGTTCCAGAAAGGAGTTTCAATCTCAAGCGTCACTTCAAATTCAACTGCCGCGATGCAGGGATTCAAGGCAGGACAAATTATAACTTCAGTAAATGGCCAGCCGATTGAAAATACAAGCGACTACGCAAACATAATCGAATCTCACTTTTCGAACAATCAGACTGTAAAGCTTACTTTTGGCACAGACAATGGAAGCGTTGTCTATTACTCTGATGTGCCTCCACAAATTGTCGTTTCAGATTTGTCGCCAACAAACCTTAAGACCGGTTTGGATTTATCAGGCGGAGCGCGCGCATTAGTTCAGGCTGAAAATCACACTCTCTCTTCCGAAAACGCAAGCCTCATCGCGACAATGATTTCGCAAAGGCTTAACGTCTATGGCCTCGAAGACATTCAGGTCGCTCCAATCCAGGACCTTTCCGGAAACAATTACATCAGCATTGAAATCGCGGGAGCTACGCCAAGCGACTTGGAATCCCTGATTTCCCAGCAGGGGAAATTCGAAGCCAAGATTGGAAACCAAACCGTCTTCCAGGGAGAAAATGGCGACATCGCTTCTGTCGCAAGATCCGGACAGCAGGCAGGCATCCAAAGTTGCAATCAGCAATCGGATGGAAGTTACGTTTGCAGTTTCCAATTTGCGGTTTACTTAAGTCAGACTGCGGCCGAAAGATTTGCGAACATAACCGCAGGCATTCCGGTAAGTGGACAATACCTGACAAAAACAATCGACTTATATCTTGACGGGCAGGAAATAGAAAACCTTTCCATAAGCAAGGACTTAAGGGGTCAGGTGCAGACACAGATTTCCATACAAGGTTCAGGAAACCCTGCTTCAACTTCGATAGACGCTTCCCATAATGCGCAAAATCAGATGAATAAATTGCAGACAATTCTAGAAACCGGAAGTTTGCCTTACAAGCTCGAGATAGTTAAACTTGACACAATATCTCCGACTCTTGGAAAAGACTTCTCAAAAAGCATTTTGCTTGCCGCAATAGTTGCGATACTTGCGGTTTCTATAGTGGTTTTCATAAGATACAAAAAACCAAAAGCCTCGCTTGCTCTCTTACTGACAAGCACGTCTGAGATAATCATAATTCTCGGAATAGCTGCCGTAATCAATTGGAATCTGGATCTTCCCTCAATTGCAGGAATCCTTGCTACAATAGGAACCGGAATCGACGCGCAGATAATTATCCTGGATGAAGCGCGCGGAAAATTCCTGTCGCTGAAACAAAGAATCAAGCGCGCGTTTTCAATAATTGTCGGCTCTTATTTTACTTCCTTCGTCGCACTTATTCCTCTTTACAGTGTCGCTGCGGGCCTTTTCAAAGGCTTTGCATTCACAACAATAATCGGAATCACTATCGGCGTCCTGATTACGCGGCCCGCATTCGCGGACATCATTAATCTGGTCGAGAAAGAATAATCTCATTTCATTAAGAGATTTCTTATAATCCTAACTCTCATTTAAGACTCTTTCGACTTCACTTTTATCTTTTAATATTTCTTTTAAACCTTCTTTAAAACTTCTTGGTGAAAAACCAGGATAGATGGATTTTAATCGGGATATGTCTGTTCTTTTCTCGAAAGTTCCATCTGGTTTAGTGGGATCCCAGTCAATTTCTCCCGCCCAACCGATCTCTCCTGAAATAATCTCCACAATCTCTTTTATAGAATAATCAAAGCCGGTCCCTATATTTACAATTTCTTTTGAAGAGTAATGTCCCATAAGATAAATAAGAGCCTCCGCGCAATCTTCAGAATAAAGGGCCTCCCTTCTCGGGCTTCCCGTACCCCATAATATTACCTTGGAATTGTTTTTTTTGGCCAAAAGAAATTTTTTTATCAGAGTAGGAATCATGTGTCCATTTTCTAGGTCATAGGTATCCCTTAATCCATAAAGGTTGGTCGGCATAGCACAAATAGTATCTATCCCATATTGTTTCCGGTAAAGTTGGCAAGCCACAACCCCCATCCCTTTTGCAACAGCATACCCTTTATTTGTCTCTTCAAGTTTCCCTGCCATAAACCTCTCTTCTTTTATCGGCTGAGGGTTTTCTTTAGGGTAAATGCATGTGGATCCGGTATAAAGCAATTTTGATTTTGGAGACTTTTCTTTTATAGATTCAAGAAGATTAAGGATCATTATCGAATTTTGGTATAAAAAATCAGCAGGTCTTTTTTTGTTTCCCATTATCCCACCAACTAACCCCGCAACCATAAAGATATGTTCAGGCAGATTATTTTCCAGATACTTTTCAATATCTCTCTTGTCAAGAAGATTTAGTTCTTTGCTTCTTGGAGACAATATGTTGTTGTAACCTCGCCGGATTAAAATCCTTTTCACTGCACTTCCAAGCAAACCCCCTGACCCCAAGATCAATATTTTTGAATCCTTCTCCATATTAATAAAGAATTTTCTCTCCGGATTTTATGAGATTATAATCATGTTTGGTCATTATTTTAACTAACTCCCCGAACTTTGTTTTAGCTTTCCATCCTAATTTTTCTTCTGCTTTTCTTGGATTCCCTAAGAGTAGGTCCACTTCTGCAGGACGAAATTGTTTTGGATTTACTTTGATTATTTCTCTGCCAGTACTTTCATCAATCCCAACTTCATCAGCCCCCTTACCTTTCCATTTAATTTTTATCCCTAACTCTTTGCAGGCCTCTTCTATAAACTCTCTAACCGAATGCAACTCCCCTGTGGCAATCACAAAATCTTCAGGCTTTTCCTGTTGGAGCATAAGCCACATTGCTTCTACAAATTCAGGAGCATAACCCCAATCTCTTTTTGAGTCTAAATTTCCCATCTCAAGATAATCCTGTAGGCCTAATTTTATTTTAGATAATCCAATTGTTATTTTTCTTGTTACAAAATTAAACCCTCTTCTTTCTCCTTCGTGATTGAATAAAATCCCATTACATGCATACATATGATAAGATTCTCTATAATTCTTTATGATCCAGTATCCATATAATTTTGCAACTCCATAGGGGCTTCTTGGATAAAATGGGGTTTCTTCTGATTGGGGTGTTTCTACTACCTTTCCAAATAATTCAGAAGTTGAAGCTTGATAAATTTTCACTTTATCTTTTAATCCAAGTTCCCTTACTGCCTCAAGAATTTTCAATGTCCCAAGAGCATCTATACTTGCAGTAATCTCTGGAATTTCAAAGGATATCCTTACATGAGACTGTGCTGCAAGATTGTAAATTTCATCCGGACGAATTTTATTTATCAAACTCATCAAAGAGACCACATCTGTAAGATCTCCATAGTGTAAGAAAAGCCTTTTATCAAGAATTTCCGAGTCATTGTACAAATGATCTATTCTCCAGGTATTTATTGAACTGGCACGCCTAATTATTCCATGGACCTCATATCCCTTTTTCAAAAGCAAATCCGCGAGATGGGACCCATCCTGCCCCGTTATTCCAGTGATTAACGCTTTCTTCATATTCCGAGGGGGGGCTTTTATTTTATAAAGATTATGAAACGGGGTTCCTGCGAAATTCTAACTCAAGAAAAAATTCAAATAAATATAATTTTGTAAATAGAGGATATCAAAGTAGGAAAAAATAAAAATAGGTCTCTGTTTGTTAATCGATGGGTGCGATTCAAAAGGAGAAAAAAGATTTTTCGGTCCTTCCAGTTTAGCCCTCTCAACAATCCTAATTCTTGCAGAATCAATTTTTCTATTGATTTCCGGAATATTTCTTGGATACCTTGACAGGATAATGCTCAGACACTTCGTTATAGAAGAATTTGTCGGATGCTATTTTGTATGCCTTGGTTTTATTGGTGCACTAACCCTCCGATGGAATTTAGTGCAGTTGTGCCCCCTTCTTTTTCAGTAGAAGGGGGAAGAATCGATTAAGAGGGTCTCCCTAACGGCGGTCGCGGGATTCTTCAAAGGTTTCGCGTTCACGACCATTATCGGAATCACTATCGGCGTCCTGATTACGCGGCCCGCATTCGCGGACATCATTAATCTGGTCGAGAAAGAATGAATGATTTTTATTTCATAAGTTTTAAAAGGAAATCTCTCTGTTCAGTAACATGAAAATTGGAATTATTGGAATGGGTTTCGTTGGTGGAACAACGGCCAAAGTTTTCGAAAAAGTTCATGAAGTGATTCCTTATGATAAATACAAGGGGCCTTATACAGACCCATCAAGACTTTCAGATGCAGAAGTTATATTCATTTGCGTTCCGACGCCGATGAAATCAAGCGGAGAAATCGATTTGTCCGCAATCCATGATGCTATGAATCTCCTTAAGAGATTATTTCCTGAGTCTAAACAAAAACCTCTTATTGTGATTAGGTCTACAATTATCCCCGGAA
Source organism: Candidatus Pacearchaeota archaeon (assembly GCA_046705325.1). Taxonomy (GTDB): domain Archaea; phylum Nanobdellota; class Nanobdellia; order Pacearchaeales; family GW2011-AR1; genus JAKLIN01. The sequence goes on from JBJKQQ010000002.1 coordinate 17,119, forward strand.
CATCCGATGATTTAGAGAAAGAGTATCAATTCAATTTTGTTTCCAACCCGGAATTCCTTAGGGAAAAACACGCTCTTGAAGATATGGAAAACACAAATAGAATGGTCATCGGGGCTAATAGGGGCGAAGACTCTAAAAAATTGGAAGAAGTTTACAAACCTCTTTTTCCTAATATAAAATATGTCTGCGTTGATAGAAAAACAGCAGAGATGACAAAATATGCTTCGAATGTAATGCTTGTGAGCCAAGTAGCAATCGCCAATGAAATTTATCAGGTCTGCCAACATCTTGGCGTCGATTATGGAGAAGTTAAGGACACCCTTTTAATGGATGAAAGAATAGCAAGAAATATTCAGGTTCCCGGGCCTGACGGGGATCTTGGCTTCGGCGGGAAGTGTTTCCCTAAAGACCTTAGCGCGCTGATATACCTTTCTAAAGAAAAAGGCTACGACCCCGACCTGCTTGAAGAAGTATGGAAACTCAATGGAAGGATAAGAAAGAACAAGGATTGGCTTGACATAAAAGGCGCGACTTCGGAAAACAACTTCAAAAAAGAATAGAAATAAAAAACAAAAAAGATTCTTTTTCTTATGAAGATCGCGAATGAGATTAATTCTGAGAAAAAAGATATTTCTGACATCTGGAGAAGAATGAAGACAAGGAATTTTTCCGGAAACACCGGCCTCGCAGTAAAAAATGGAGCTTACCAATTCTTGACCACAGTAGCTTCAAAACTCGGCTCTCTTATTTTAACAGTGGTCCTCGCGCGTCTCCTCATGCCCGAGCTTTTTGGACTTTACAATTTAGCTCTCTCGACAATCCTTATCTTCGCCGCTTTCTCCGAGTTGGGTTTGGGCTCTACCCTTGTAAGGTTCGTTTCAAGGGAACTTGGGAAAAAGAACAAGATTCTCGCAAAAGCTTATTTAAGGCATCTCGGAAAAATAAAGCTCTTCCTTCTTCTGGGCGTGTCTGCAATACTTTTGTGGTCTGCAAGATTCATCTCTGAAAATTATTACCAAAAGCCGTTGTTTTTGGCTCTTGCAGCCGGAGCAATTTACATCCTGATTATGGAATCCGTTATTTTCTTCCAGTCTGTTTTGCAGTCTTTCAATTATTTTAAGGGAATCTTAAAAAACGAATTTGTCTTCCAGATCTCCCGGCTGATCCTGGTCCCTCTTGCAGTGGTATTCGCTTTGAAATATTCTCTTCCACAGCAAAATATCTTGTTTTACATAATTCTTGCTTTGGCTGCTTCTTATTTCATATCCCTATTGTTCATAGCATTCTTCCAGTACCGAAAGTTTAATCCACTCAAAGAGATTTCCAAAAAATTAAAACTCGAAAAAACAGACAAATCCGGCATTAACAAATTTTTTGCCGCTTCAATCGCCCTTTCGATATCCGGAATATTTTTCGGGTACATAGACCGATTAATGCTCGGACATTTTGTCGCAGGGGAATTTGTCGGTTACTATTCCGCCTCCATAAGCCTCTTTAGCGCCTTGATACCTCTGGCGGGATTCGGGGCCGTCGCTCTTCTCCCTGTTTTCAGCAGGATAGGAAAAGAAGAACAACTTGACAGGGGGATGAAAGGGTCTCTGAGGATGACTGTTTTTATTTCCATCATTGCCATAATAGGAACTCTCGCTTTGGCTTATCCCGCAATCTATCTGATATTTGGAACCCCCTATCTTCCCTCTGTAAATATTCTAAGGGCTTTGTCGCCTATGCTGATCATAGTCCCTTTAACCAGCATTTACGGCGCTTACTTTTTGTCGAAAGGAAAACCCGGGATGATGTCCATACTTCTTATTTCAGCTACGGCGTTGAACATAGTCTTAAATTATGTCTTTATTGTAACTTTCATAAATATCAGCACGCTTGCCGCGGTTTACGGGGTTGTTCTTGGAACTGTAATAAGCGATTTGATCTACCTCTTGGCGTTGGTCGTCGCGAAGAAAAAACTTTCGAAAGTGCAAAAGAATAATGCTTAAAAATCCATTTCTTTTACTAAGAACATGAAAGAATTGCTTTTCTCTTCGCAAAATCCTCTGGAACTAGTTGGAGAAGATGGAAAAAAAATTTTCAACTTCCTTAATCTTTACAGCCTTTATCTTTTCTTCCGGAATGACCGGTTCATGGAATCTATTTCCTCAGGAAATGCAATTAATTTTCCGGATGGAACAATGATTGCAAGACACCTTGGGTTAAAGCAACAACGAGGCCCAAGTTTTACAAGAGATTTTCTTAAGGGTAATGAGGCAAGATACAAGAAACATTTTTTTATTGGACTTAATCTTAATGAAATCCCAAAACTTTCAGAAATAACTTCTATCCCCGAAAATAAAATTAATTCCTATAATCCTTCTCGTATTTTGGGGATTGAATTTCCTCCAGAGGAAAAGAAAAAGATGATTAAAGAGGTAAATAAATTCAGGCCCGATTTTCTCTGGGTTTGCGTCGGAAACCCGAAGCAAGAGATTTTATCTTATGAACTTTTTGAGAAGGTCAAAGTTGAAAAAATTTTTAACGTTGGAGCAGCGCTTGATTTTCTTCTTGGAAAAAAGAAGGAAGCTCCTAAATTCTGGCGAGGCGTGAAATTGGAATGGCTTTATCTCGGGATCACCAATCCAAAAAGAACGTTAAAGAAGATAAAAGGCAGTTTCATAGCATTGCCAAGATTAAAGTATGTAAAAACAAAATGAAAAAGCTATTATTTCTCAGCCCCCTTCCTCCGCCGCATTACGGCGCGGCGATGTCCAGCGAAGCTTGTCTTAAGATATTGAATGATTCTAGCGAGTTTGAAGTTGAAAATATAAAACTAAATTATTCAAAAGAAATGTCTGATGTGGGAAAAATAAATCTTTCTAAGATCCTTGGGGTATTTAAGGTAAGGAAAGAGATAAAAGAAAAAACAAAACAATTTCAGCCGGATGAAATTTATTTTGTTCCTGCAACTTCCGGATTCGGATTGATAAGAGATTCATTCTTTGTTTCAATAATAAAAAAGAAATCCAAAAATAAAATCTTATTCCACATAAGAAGCAGGATACAGGATGAAGACTGGAACAACAAAAAATATCAAAAGATGTATCGGTCCATGTTGTCAGGTCAAAAAGCAATCGTCCTCGATGATTCTTTAGCAAAAGATCTTCACGGGCTTGTTGAAGAAAAAAATATTTATGTTCTCCCCAACGCGATAGAAAATGCAATCTCGGATGATGAAATAAAAAGAATCGTATTGGAAAGAAAAAAATCAAAAGAATTCAACATATTATTTCTTTCAAATATGGACGAGACAAAAGGATGGTTCAAACTTTTACAAGCTTGCAAAATCCTGAAAGACAAGAAAATAAACTTCAAGTGCAATTTTGTCGGGGCATTTCCCGGTGAGAAAGAGAAAAATAAATTTTATGATTATGTGAAGAAAAACAATCTTGAGGATTTTGTTTCTTATCTCGGAAAAAAGACAGGACAAGATAAAAATGAGATTCTTAAAAAATCCGATGCCCTTGTGTTTCCCACAGAATACAGGCTTGAAACTTTTGGTCGCGTAATCCTCGAAGGGATGATGTTTTCAATGCCGGTGATAGCAAACGGAATAGCCGCAATTCCAAACATAATTTCCGACGGCAAAACAGGATTTGTGCTTAAAGAAAACACGCCTGAAGAAATCGCGGAAAAAATAAAAATCCTGGCAGAAGATAAAAAGCTCAGAGAGAAAATGGGAAGAGAAGGAAGAAAAAGATTCCTCGATAAATTCGAGATGAAAAAATATAGTGAAGAGTTTTTGAAGATACTGAATCAGGGGTGAATATCCATCAAAAATTTTTTATTTTTACAATTCTTTAAATGTTTCAATGTTGTAAAACGATTTTTTTGAAAAATCTTCATACTCGGGTAAGTGTTCTATGATGGATTTTATGGTGTCTTTTATTCCATATTGGGGACTGAATCCCAAAACAGTTTTTGCTTTTTCTGAAGAGACTTTGTAATTTCTGAAATCTTGAATATGCTTTATGTTTAATTTAATTTTTCTTCCAAGTTTTTTTTCAATTTCCTCTCTGACTATGTCGCCCACCATCCCGACAGTGTAATTCTCCGAGGTTATATTGAATATGCCACTGATTCTTGAATCTGTTTCCATGGCGCGGATGTAACCCTGAACTGCATCCCTAATATCGAGCAATGGCCTCCAAATAGCAGGATTATTGACGGTTATTTCTCCGGTGGTCATAGCAAACTTGAACATTGTATTTATTATAAGGTCAAATCTCATCCTCTGGCTGTATCCGCAAACAGTTCCTTTCCTTAAAGCGATTACAGAAAAGTTATCATCAGTTAACTGTAGACATCCTTTTTCAGCCTGAAGCTTAGAGATGCCGTAGGGATATTGGCAGGTGGCCGGAGAATTTTCATTATATAACTCGTCAATAGTATACCCATAAACTGAGCAAGATGAAGCTAGGATAAATCTTTTTACTCCTGCTGCTTTGGACTGGAATGCTAAATAAGTGGGAACTGCAGAATTTGAGATAAAATTCTTCGCAGGATCAAATTCTGCCATAGGGTCATTAGACAAACCGGCGAGAAATATGACTTGATCGTATCCTCTTAAATCTTCCACACCGAGATCCAGTATGTCTCTCTTGTGAACATTTACTTCTGGAGGCAAATGATTCCCAAACCAAAGCAAATCTACGACATCTACTTCATAGCCTCGGTTTAACAATTCTGGAACAAGCATCGAACCAACATATCCAGCTCCGCCGGCAACAAGCACTTTCATTGCAATCCCTCCTTGAATATGGAAAGATATCTTCCGCAGTTTAATGAAGTGTCTTTTGGAACATTGAAGTTGACCTCTTTTATTGAAATCCTTTTAATGTTTTTTTCAGGGCTTATGTGCTTAGCATATTCAAAAACAGACATTCTTTTTCCTCCGATGTGAATTATCCCTTTTAATTTTTCATTATCTAATATCGTTATGATCTTTTTTGCAATCTCGCTGACTTTTTCGCGGCTCGTCCATTGATCAATGAAAGCTCCTTCATATGGAAATTCATTTTGGCTGAATGAAGTTCGTACAATCAAAGAATCATCATAAAGCCTTGCAGCACACTCTCCTCCAAGCTTTGACCAAGCATATTTGTTTATGGGATACAATTCATCATCTTCAGAATAATCCCCGCGGTCTCCTTTAAAGACATAATCTGTAGAGATGTAAATAAGTCTAATCTTTTTTTTGATGCAAACTTTTGTGATGTTCGCGGTTCCGACAATGTTAGACTCAAGCGCTTCCAGAGGGTTTTGGTCTATTTTTGGAGGTGATGTGAAAGCGGCAAGATGCAAGATGCAATTGATGTCTTTTTCTGAAATATATTTTTCAATTGATGCATAATCTTTCACATCTAACTCGTTTCTGGTGGGGAAGAAAGCGTGGGGGATAAGATATCTTATTTCAGAACCAAGAAGCCCGCTTCCGCCGGTTACGAGAACTTTGCTATAATCCATTAACTTATTCTCCTTTCTTTTAGATCTTCGTAAATAAAAACTTTTGAATTTTCTGATTTTCCCCATTCAGACAACGATTGTGCGTTTTTATCCTTGTCCGAAATTATAAGACTTTCCTTTAAGTTTTCAAATTTTTCCCGAAGCTCCTTATTGCAAAGCGACCAATCCAAGTCTTCGGAAAGAGGGCTTATTCCAGATTCAAACTTTGGACTGTATTCTCCAGTGCAAAAGTATTCTATTGTGGTGTTTTCTAAGAAAAAATTCCCATGGGCAAATCCGGGGGGAACCCAGATCCATTCTTCATAATCTCCTTCTTCCGAGGCGGGCATATCATAAGCAATTGCTTTTCCATAGGTAGGGGAATCTTTCCGTATGTCTAGTACAACGTCAATCATGTGCCCCGAAATCGTCCGAACAAGCTTTCCCATATAAGGATTCCATTGAAAGTGAAGACCGCGCATAACATTCTTCTTAGAAAAACTTTCATTCCCCTGAAGCAGCTCTTTTCCTTCCAATGCATTTATTTCCGAACCAAGAAAGTCTCTCTTTCTATAATGCTCCGTAAAATAACCCCTTTCATCCCTGAATCTTGCAAAGCGTATGACTTTAACATCAGGAATTTCAAGTTCTTTTATCTCGAGTATTTTCATAAATTCCAAAATAGGAAAGAGTTTATAAATTTATTTTCAAATTAGCATATGCTTTAGATTACTAAAAGTTGTGTAAAAGCCCTTCCCAAATGCCGCTAAAAAATTTCCGATTTTTTTCTTTTCTGTCTTTTTTATCGAGTGAATTAACAATCAACTGCTTTGGGATCTTGTATAAGGTGAGATAAGTTAGAAAAAAAATCTTCTGTAAGATGTTCCCATACCTCTTAACAAACAGAAGAGAATTTCTTATTTCATAGTGCTGTCTGAATCCGATTTTTTTCTTATTGGTCGATTCGCCTTTATGCCAAATCTTTGAGTTTGGAACAATAAAAAACTTATATCCTTTTTGTTTAATTCTATATGCCCATTCAATCTCTTCCTTGTATGCGAAATAATTTTCATTAAATCCTTGGGTTTCTTCAAAAACATTTTTCCTAAGAAGCCAACAGCATCCCGATGCATAATCACACTCATATGGTTGATCCTTTGGGAGAATCGGCCTTCCTCCACCTAACCACAAATTAAATTTTCCCGGAGAGTTAATCTTATTGAGTTCATCTCTTTTGGAATACTTATATATGGCAGGCGCAGAAACTCCTACCTTCTCGTCTTTTTCCATAAAGCTAATAAGGGCGGACAAGAAATTCTTTTCTACAATTGTGTCATTATTCAACAGAAGAAAAAAATCAGAATCAAAATTGCTCCTTATTGCCTCATTGTTGCCTTTGGCAAACCCTAAGTTTTCTTTGCTCTCTAGAATTCTTATCTTTTTGTTAAGTGGGTACTTTTTTTTAAGGCTCCTAACAGAATCATCCGAGGACCCATTATCTAAGATTATTATTTTATAATCTTCATAATTTATCTTTAGCAGAGAATCAACACATTCAACCGTATCATTATATCCATTGTGATTCAAAAGGATTATGTTCACTGGAGGTTGTTTATCTGCCATTTTCATTAAAAATATCGGAAGCTTGCTTTTCCATAAATTTCTTCCAACCCAAAAGGTCTTTTTTATAACTGGAATATTCGCCTATTTCATTATCATAATTTAGAATACAACCCTCAATTAGTTTAACAACTTCCCCTAGCGGTTCTTTTTTGCTATCAACTTTGTACTTTATGGGAACATCGTGATCATTACCTGCAGATCCTGCTTTATTTGTTATAACAATACAATCATTTAAAATAGCTTCACGAGGAATCCGGTCTTTTCCAGGGTGTGTCCCAAAATCGATATAGGCTTTAGATTCTTTTAAAGCATTATAAAGTTCAGGTTTAGTCATATTGACTAAAGGAATAAATTTTAATGAATGAGAATTCTTAATTATTCTTTGAGTATATCTAAAACCTTTCTTAGGATTATAAGCAACTAAGTCTTTTTTCTTAATCTCCATCTTTTTATTATTCTCGCTTAAAAAAATGTAATCTTCTAGCATAGACCACCGTTCAATTTTTTTTTGAATCAATTCTCTTTTTACATACTCACAGGAGAAAAGATGCTCCACCCCGTAAAATTCTTTTCTTAAGGATCTCTTCTTCCGGAACAGATACATTGTAATTCTTTTATGAATCTTGGGAATAAACTTGCGAAACAACTTATTGATAAATCCCGAAATCCTATTCAGGGGGTAAATATATTTTTCGAAGGGAGCGTTGTTAAAACTTAACCACCAAATAGCTTTTTGGATGTTCTTGTAGCGATAAACAAACTCGGGGTATATCTCTGCAATAATCAATAAGTTGTTTTCAGAATCTTCAATTTTTTCAAACACCTTGTAGTCATATTCTGGGTAAAGTTTCTCTGAAGGTTTTTTTAAATAAACAATGCCTGCATTAAGTCCCCTCCTATTTAACAATTGGCACAGCTGGTGCAAACTTTCTACTCCTCCTGTTTTATTGTCTGGAGCAATTATGAATATTTTTGAGTTCCTATAAACCTTCATGATTCATCTCCCTAAATTTATTTAACGCATTTTGCACAGCAGTGTCAATATCCAAGTATTTTCCTTCGGCCTGGCGCCCTAAAAAGACTAATTTTGGAAATTTTTTTGAATACTCCAAGTACTTGTCTATTCTTTTTAGATTTTCCTTTGTTTGAACTGGATAGAATCTGTTTTTTCTCGAAGGTTCCTCTAAGCAGAGAATTCTTTTTTTTGAATTAGAATTATAAAATTGATTCATTTCAGATATTCTTGTGTATCTTGGATGCGTGGATAAATTAACGACTGCTTCAGGCAGAAGTTTATTCTCACTGATTATATCTAAAAAATTAAAGTTCATACCTTCATATTTTATTTTCCCCAATCGATAAGAGAAAAAAGAATCTAAGTGGGAGGTTACAATTACCTTATCCCATAAATCTATTTCCTGTTGAATTGAGTCCAAATTTTCTTCTTTAGAAGTTACAATTCTGATGCCTTCAGACATTTTTCTCAGCAGATTTAGGAAACCCTCTTCTGGGATATATGTCTCCTGCCCTTCAAAAAATAGATTGTTTCTTGAATGCTTTGGTTCAAACCGTTCCTTTATTTTTTCGATAACTTCTTCAGTATTGTCTTTCCACATTTTTTTAGAATATGATTCTATAAATTCATTAAACATGTCTTTATGGGGTGTTAAATAATCAAAAAGTTCTCTATAAGATTTGTTTATTGGCCAATAAGTGAAAGAAGAATCATTTCCCAAACAGATAACCCTATGATCATATTTTTTCCATTGGGTAAAATTTGACAAAAAGTTAAAGGCTTCCCTAGTTCCTCTCGCATCACTAAAATGGAATATGTGGGGACCACACCAAGAGATGTAACACTCTGCTTCATCATCATATTTATCATTTAGCAGCCCCCCCATCTCCTTATTCTTCTCCCGTATTTCCACATAACACCCCCCTTTTTGGAATAGGTGCCCCATAACTAGTCCGCTTAATCCTGCCCCGATAATAAGAATTCTTTTACCTTCCTTCATCTCAAAGCTTCCTCGTAAATCTTTTTTAATTTTTCGTTTCTCAAGTTAACTGAAAAATTATTCTTAACTGACTTTGTGCACTCGTTTGACATTTTATCGCGAAGATTTTTGTCTTTTATTAAGACATCTGTCTGCTTATACAGATTTATTATGGTCGTTTCACTTTCCAGTTTGTCAAGGTTGAAATTGAAATCATCTCCCAACCCGACGACAAATCCAGTTTTTCCGTTTTCGATTAATTCACTTCTTGATTGGCCCTCTGCACTAACTACTGGCAGACCAAAACTCATCGCTTCGGTAATTCCAAATCCAAAAGTGTCTGTAAAACTTGGATAGAGAAAGATATCTGCCGCAGGATATATTTCTTCAAAAAGTTTTTTCTGGGGAACTGTTCCAATAAATTTGATTTGTTTATTCTCTTTATATTTTTCATGAACTTCTTTTGGCGTTTCGGAAACTATCCAGCCTTCAACGTTTGGATATTTTTTTGTAAGTCTGTCCATGACTTCAATTGCATAAAGCCCCCCCTTGAAATAAAATCTCCTCGAGGAATAAAGCAGGACAACTTTGTTTGTTTGTTTTTTCTTCTTTTCTGGTTTTTGTTCCGGGATTCCTGGGTATAAAACTTCCACCTTACTCCTTATTTCAGGAAACTCTTTTATGATTTTTTCCCCAACCCATTTTGTCCAAGGGAGAATTTTCTTGCAGTTCTCAGATTTAAGATACTTCAAGACTTCCTGTCGCGCCCTCTCAGATTTTTCTCGTCCTGCTGCGGCCCAAAACTGGCCTAGATATTCGATATCGCAGACCCAGGGTTTATCTCTGTTTTTTGACAAACAATGCGCGCAATGAATTAAATTATAATCTCCTTTAGGAGACAGGTGCGCGTTTGGAAGCGAGGGGCTTAATTTCTTTATGATTTTTTTCAGATTTTGTTTTGCGAAATTATTAAGTTTGAATTTTCTCTGACTCTGGAGTAATCCAAATTCGGAAATGTTCTTGTAATTCACTCCTTCAGGAGGAAACTCTCTTAAGAATTTATAATACGGGGAGTCTGTTGCCTTCCATGGCCGCTGGAGGTAAACTTTAATGAGATTCATTTTTAACTTTTATTCACCAGCGATTCATTCACAACAGTAACATTATCAAGAGAAGCGTAAGCGCCTTCAGCCATGGTGAACCCCTTGTTGGTTATTATGTAACTTGGATACTTTGTGTTCCAGATCTTTATAGGCCCGTCGAAATTTCCCCCGTAATAAATGAACTCTCCGGTGAATCCCTGCGCCTTGAGGCTCTGCAGAACCTGGTCGTCCTGCGCGTGCGCAAGAGTTATCGTCGGATATTTGTTGAACGGGTCGTCCATAAGGTACAGCTGCGCAAACAGGCTGTTGAAAACTTTCGGCGAGAGGTATATAACAGAACCGAGATAATCTATCTGGTAACTCGTGGATGTTTGGGACAGCGAGGGCAGCACATACGCCGCTCCCGGATATCCGCTCTTGAAATCTATCAGCTGGCCGTTGTAATAAAGGTATCTCATCGGAAGGCTCAACTGCTGGTTGTTGTAATACAAGACTTCTTTTGGCTGCGAGAAAGTTATTCCGTTTCCGGTCTTCGTTTCATTGAGGATTACTCCGACAACATAAGCCTGTCCCTGCGGTATGAACATCTGCCCCTGGCTTGAATTGTACAGGATATCTGCGTCGGTGGGAACGACGTTCTGGTAAACCCGAAGAGTGGAATTTCCCTGAACCTGCGTCTGCGTCGAATCGGAAGGCATTATTGGGGCGGATGAATATCTGTCGGTTCCGGCTGCGTCGCTTCCTATTATTGAGTAAGCGGGATACTTGCCCAAATCGCTCGGGTCTATCAAAAGGTAAGAGATGTTGTTCGATTTAAGGAAACTCAATGACATGTTCGGGTTAGGTTCCGTAAGCAAATATCTCCCCAGCATATGGTCCATGAACTCGCCCTCAAAGTGCCCGCCGTCGGCAATCGTCGACCTGTTTCCAAGGTACTCGACCCAGTACCCATAATCCCACCAATGCGCGAATGTAGCATTAACTGGCGTGTTGTTTCGCACCCATTGCATTGCATACTGCCATTGGTAATCCGCGCTTGGCCCGGTGTATTTTGCCTGCGTTATCGAAGCGCTCGCCAGATTGTTGAAACTGAAAATCGATGCAACTAAAACTCCGATAAGGGCCAGCACAAGGACCATCTTAAGCAGGTCGTCTTTTGCTTTCTTCGCGTAAGAAGCGAGGTTGAAAATTAAGTATCCTATGAAAAGGCATGCAAAAGGAGTCACTGTGAAGATAAGTCTCGCAGCTCCCCGCGCCGCGATAAGCATGAACAAGGTCAGCGAGAACAATAATATAAGCTCCGAAGAAACTTTTATGTCGTCTTTCCTGTAAAGGTAAATGCAATAAACCAGGAACGCCAGCATGCTTCCAAAGTAAAGCAACTTGCTTATGAAATTCGTTCCGTTCAATACCGAAGTCGCGGAAAGCCTTGTCAGCAAGAGACCTGCGATGAAAACCGTCCATAAGGCTATGAACCCCCCTTTCCTCTTCTTGTTCTTTACCCCTCTGGAGATATTTATTCCGAAAGTTATAAGTCCGGCGAAGAAAAGCCAGAAAAATATCGGGCCTGTTTGCGAGAGCCAATCCGAAATGTAAGGCTGCGCATTTTCCGCCACAGTCAGGCTTATTCTGTTTGTTCCGAAAGGATGAAGCAGGGTATTGGTTATGCTGCCGACAAAACTTGAGACTCCTCCGCTGCTCAAGACCAGAATTAAAATCCCCAGAATCAAGGTGGCAACAAGGCTCCAGATTATGTGATTTTTCTTTATGTTTTTGACGCGAATTCTATTTATGTACTTCACGACAAAGAAATCGATTATGATGAATCCCAATGCGATTCCTTCAAGCAGGCTGGTGGGAACTATAAGGAACCTTCTTATCATGTCGTAAAGCGGGAATCCGTAGACTGTCGCGGAAAATATGCTGAAGAAAATGAATGTTATATAGAATGCCAAAAGTTTGGGCAATTCTTTTTTCCCGGAATCGAAATCTTTCATCTTAAGGGCCCATATAATCAGGAAGCTCAAAGGAATAATCATCGGGATAAATTCGGAGATTCCTCCCCAACTGGTCAGCGTCATAGAAGACAGGAATCCGACCCCGGCGCCAAGAAGCCCGGCGACAACAAGGTTCTTTTTTGGTTTCCTGTCTTTTTCCATCTTCTTAAGTGCGAACAGATAAAGCATTATGGTCAAAAAGAACATCAGCGTTCCAAGGGCGTCGTGGTCTGAAAAACCCGCCATGGTCCTGTAGAGATAAGTCGGGATTATCGTGAGAAATGCGGAGCCGATTGCTGCGGTAACTTTCGATTTTGTCAGCGCATAGGTCAGGAAATAAAATGCGATTATTCCCAGGGCGAATGCAATCACAGGATAAATCACGTCGGCAAAGTTGAGGGTTATGCTTGGATTGAAGAAATGAAGGAATTTGTAAAGCCCTGCAATTATCCACGGCAAAAGTTCATTTGAAAATCCGAAGCCGCCCTGACCTATAGCAACGCGATAGGGGTCCAGCGCAGGAAGTCCGCCCGTCTGGACAATTGTCGTCGCCATTCTTAACCAGTAAAACGGATCGAGCGCAAGAGGGATGTATTTTCCCATCGTCGCATCATGAAGCAGCGAGAGATTTTGTATTCTTATAAGGACTCCAATGACCACAAGCGCAGCGAGAATCGCAAGCGGAAGAATTATTTTTACCTTGTCTTTCTTGAACCAATCTGCAGCTTTTTTGAAAACTTTTTTCGTCTGGTCAAAATTAAACTTAATATCTTCGTCCGACATCTTTCAATAATGGCGAAACCGTTTAAAAAGATTGTGAATATTTTGTCTAATTAACATTACAAGTTTCCTGTGACTAAAAATGCCAGAACGATTACGACAATTTGGAAGGCGTTTATCAGATTCACGACATCTTTTTCATAAACCTTGTGGCTTGGCTTTATCTTCTTTAAAATTTTTATTGAAAGGTGCGTCAGGCTGTAAACTTTTTTGTACGGCATCTCGATGCTGCCGTCCTCTTCATTGAGCTTGCCGAAACTTTCTTTAACAAGCCGCCCTCTTACCTTGAGCAAAATTTCTATTATATACAAAGCCATGAATAGAACCGCGATTTTTTCCACATTTCCAAGAATTGCTATCGCGGCAATCATTGCTCCAACGGAATAAGTCATCACGTCTCCTGGGAAAACTTTTGCAGGATATCTGTTAAATAAATAAAATGCTATGAGTGAAGCAACCATGATCAATGCTATCAAACTTAACCAACTGTTTCCTGTTAAGTAAGTCACAATTGCCAAAGCAGATAAAATCAGGATGCCCTGCCTTGCTTCCAATCCGTTCCATCCGGCAAGAAAATTGAAAGTTGTGGTGGCTCCAACAACCCCCAAGGGAATCAAAAACAGAGGGTAGACCAGACCAAAATTTATTTCTCCGATTATCGGGATCACCATGCTGAACGTTCCAGCGCCGATTACCATGAGCGGGACGGCAGCGAAGAAAATTATTGCCAGCCTGACTTTTCTGCTTAATCCTTTTTTCCATCCAAGCAGATCGTCCATCATGCCGACTATAGAACTTATCAGGAAGACTGAAAGAAGCGCAAAAATCTTGATCTGGTTTCCATCCTCGTTTCCGAAGACAAAATTCTCCACTGCGATGAAAGACAATATCCCCAAAGCGACGCCGAGAAGAACCATGACCCCGCCGCTTTCGGCAACAATCGGCTTTTCCCTTTTTTGCATATCTTTTCCGACAAGATTATTTTTGCGCGCCTGTTTTATCCAGTAAGGCAGTCCAATTAAAGTAACAAAAAAACTCACAACAACCGTTCCAAGCAGCCACGCGCTTACCATCCGATTAATATCTCATTTCAACTTTTAAATTTAATGAAACTCTGATCTGTTCCGGATTTTTGAAATTTATCCAAACAACAGCGGAGTGAGATAAACTTCCATCAGGCCCGCCACGACAAGGAGGAGAATTGCGATTAGAATCAGGAATGCGGTGTGCTCCGCGACTTTGTAAAACACCTTGTCTTTTATCCCGTGCCTCACTATTCCGACTCCGAGAATTCCCCCCGCCAGCGCCGCGACAAAATACGCCGCAATCTCCGGAAAACCGTGAATCATATATCTGGCTATTCCCACAGGGATATCCAGAAGATTGTACTTCGTAAAAATTCCAATGCTTGCCGATATGACGCTCGCGTTCCATGCCAGAACAAAAATCGCGCCCGCTCCGAACACAAGCGAGAATACGAGCGTGAAAACCATCACAAGGAGATTGTTCTCCAGAATCGAAACGAACTTTACAGGATCTGAAACTGCAGCCGCGCCCGTAATCTGCGTCGAAGAATTCGCGGACGGGATGTAATTTGAAATGCATCCGGTCACGTCTGTCGGGCTGTTGATTGAACAGTAAGTTCCGATTTGCGCGTTGAAAAGGCTGTGATCCTGCAGCAGAATATACCAAAACGAAAACGCGACGATAAATCCGACGAACAGCCACATGAATGCGTAGATCGCGTCGCTGTGGATTTTCCAGACGCCGAGAAAGCTGTTCGCTTTCTCGTCCTGTTTTTCTTCGCGCTTTATTATGAAATACATGAACGGCAGCGAGAACATCACGCAAAAGGTCACGACCATAACCCCCGAATATTTGGAAAGGATTGCATCGCTCGAGAAAAACCAGTGGACAAGCAGCAGCGACAGCGAAGCGTAAACCAGGCCGATGAAGAACATTTCCCACGGCTTTCTCTCCGCTTTTTTTGGATTGATTAAAGATTCCAGCATTAACAACAAAGCAGAGTCCAATTTTTAAACTTTACAATTATTCGCTTTTCTTCCCGCTTTCTTCTTGATATTCCTGAATCATCTTCATGAACTCGCTGTTCGAGGCTTCAAGGTTTTCTTTCAGTTCCGTTTCAACTTCTTTGAGCCTTTTTACCTGCGCGCCGATCATTTCTTTCGCTTCAGGAACGCTTCGGTTAACGAAGTTGTTTTCTCCGACGTTAACGGTCAGTTCTCCTGAAATTATCTTCGCCTTGACGTAAATCCCTTTTCCGACCTGCGCGAGAATCTCTTTTCCTTCAGCATTTGGGATTTCATCCAGTCCGATTTTCAGTGATTCCAATTCCCCAATTCCTCCTGCAATCGCTTCAAGTTGCTGCTGGAGCTGCTGCATTTGCTGTTCCATTAATTGAAGCCTGAAAATCATTTCCTGCTGTTCCATAAAAAAAAGAAGTTTGACATGTTTTAAATCTTATCCTTCCTGAAAACTAAAAGCTTTAAACTTTCATAAAGGGCGGATTATATGGATCTGGATAAATTATATGATGATTACAACGTGTTGCTGGATTTGGAAGAGGATTCATTGAAGAAATGCGAAGATGGCTACACTGCAGATTATGTTTTCGGGTGGTTTTATTTTCAAAGGTCTCTCTTAAAAGAGGTGATAATTAATGAAGAAGCTTCAAGAAGAATCCGGAATTTTTCTTAAACAACCTTGAAAACCTTTCTCAAGATCATGCTGAAGACGAGCGTAAAAATCAGGTAAAACCAGAACCAGCTCATGAAGCCGAAAAATGTCGGATTAGCGACGAGCGTGTAACCAGTGTTTGCGGTGAAAAGGTCGCTGAACCATCTGAATAAAAGGATGAACGGGATCCCTGTGAACATTATCGGCCGCGTGCTCAATTTCATGCTGCGGCTCATTATGTCCATCTGCTTCTTGTTGAGCTCCGCCATTTTTTCAGGATGTTCCCTAACAGATTTCATCTCTTCCTGCATCTTCTTCTGCTCCGCTCTGATTTCTTTCAAAGTCTTCTGGTCCGTTCCGTACTTTTGCGCGATGATTGAAATGACCGAGATGAAAAGCACGAGAATAAGCATTCCTACCGTAAGGTTCCATTTGAGGAGAGCCCCGAGGCTCGGATCCAAAACAAAATGGACCGCCTTTTGAAGAAACGGCAGCTGGTTCCAAAGGAACGCTATCAGCAGCGAAAAAAGCATTACGAAGATCAGCGGTTTGTAACTTCCTTCTTTGTTCATGTTTTCTTTAGCCAAAGTTGTCTTTTAAATTTACTTGCCCGCCATTCTCCCGAGCGAAGGGTTGATTATCTCCGGATGTTGCTGTGCGATGTTCTGATAGAACTGATTTGCGATCATGATTACCAGCAGGATGGATGTTCCCGAAACAAGCGCGCCCATCAAGTCAGTCAGCGCGGCGAGCAATCCAATCGCAAGTCCGCCCATGACCGTCAAGGGCATGATATATCTGTCGAGAATCGTCTCCAAAACTCTCTGGTCCTGCCTAAATCCTGAAATCTGCAAGCCCGAAGATGCGATTTTGTGCGCCACTGCTTTAGCGTCCATCTGCGATGTCTTTACCCAAAGGACCGCGAACAGCGTCGAGAAAGTCATGTAGAATATCGCGTGGATCACGCCTTGCAGGATGTATGAAGGCAGGAATCCTCCTCTTATAAGCAAATCGAGAATGTTTGTGTAACCGATCCAGAATGCCAATCCGGAAACGGCCTGGCCATTGACGAAATGTCCGAGGAAACTGAAATGCGACGCGAAGCTCGCCAGCGGGCTGCACGCTCCCGAAGCGCACGATGTCGCAGCTGTTTCGAAGATCCCTCCGAATAGTTGCGTGCTCGCTACCAGCGCTGCGGTGAATATAACCGGGATGACCGAAGCATAGAAGAACGACAAAGGCCACTTTATCTGCTGGCCTCTTCCGACCTGGCTTCTCACTCCCGCGCCAAACGACAGCGGAATCTCGACTCTCAAGCTCTGCGCCCAGACTATCAGCAGGAAAATCCCGATAGTTACCGCAATCGCCGCTGCCGCCGAAACAAGCTCCGTGTTTTGCCTGGTTATTATGGACTGAATCAGGACAAGAATTTTTCCGGAACATGCCGTGCCCGAAAAGTTGAGAAGGCAATTGTTCCCGGACTGGTCCACGAATTGCAGCGAACTGGTTATGATTCTCCACGAAACTCCCGCCGCTATGAACAGGCTGATTCCGGAGCCGAGTCCCCACTTGGTCATAAGATCATCCATGTAATAAATCGCGATTCCTCCCAGAATCAATTGCAGTATTACGAGCCATGCAAAACCGCTTTGAGCCTGAAGCCCCTGCATCAAAACATAAACGAGGGCCTCGAAAACTATGAAGAACAAGACCAAAACTTTTTGCAATCCCTGGAAGAACTTTCTCCCTTCAACATTCGTCGTATCAATATTCAGGATCCCTGCGCCCGTTAACAGCTGCAAAATAACCGAAGCCATAACGATTGGCCCGATACCAAGAGAAATTATGCTTCCGAAATTCGTTCCAAGAATTATCGCAAGATATTGGAACCGCGAAAGCGCGTTTTGCGACAGGCCGAAAAGCGGAATGTTCGCAAGAACGAAGAACGACGCGAGAACTATCAGCGTCCACTTCGCTTTTTCCTTGAATCCGAGTTTTCCTTCCGGCTGCTTGACCTCCGGTATAAACTTCAGGATGTTTCTGAAATCCATGTTTCACATAATAAAAGTCAGTTTTTAAAGTCTGCGAAACCTCGAATCACGACGGGTTTTTTGGATTGAAATATATGCGCTCGCGGATTGATTTAACTCCGAAATCGCCTTCGGCAGATTTCTCCATATAATATAATGATAAAGGGGAAAGATTTTCGGAGAAGCTATTCGACGCTTTTGCAGTCAGTTTAATTTTTAGTAACCGCATAGCATAAAATCTTAATCTTCCTCGCAGGCTCGGAAAAAGAGGTGATATTGAATCTAAAAATATGTCTGGATTTATTCAGACTTAACTTCTTCGGTTTTCTTTCCGACAACAATCGCTTCTCCCCCCGCGGCTTTGATTTTTTCTTCTGCCTGCTTAGAGAAACCTGCGGCTTTCACAACGAGCTTGTTTTTCACTTCGCCTTTTCCAAGAATTTTGTAACTCGCGAGATTCAATTCAAAACCTTTTGCGGTCTTTTTTGCGATTCCTGCTTTTTCCAGGTTTGAAAGATTCATTTCAATATCCTGAAGATTGATTCTGTCCGATTTGTCTTTTTTCGTTCCTCTGCTCGTAACTCCTTTCTTTCCGAAGTAATCGTTTCCGTAAAGTTTTGTGATGAGCGTTTTTTTCTGGTCCGCCCGCTTTCCTGTTCCTGCCATTCCAGAACCGCCGCGCTGTCCGGACTTTCTCGCCATTTTTCTGGCCCCGTGCCCGTAGGTTCCCATTTTCTTTCCGCGGTATTTTCCTGTTTTCTTCTTTGCGTGTGTTTTTATCATTTTTTATTATCCTGTTTTAGTTTTCTTTTACAGTGTAGCTTTTCTTTTTCTAAAAGAAAAACCCATTTACAACATCCTCTCCAATAATAGATTTAATTTGTCTTTGTGATTTCCAAGAACGCCTTTTCCGACGCCAAAATGCTTCTTGCTTTCAATTCCTTTTCTTGGAGGATGAAGCGCAAAGAATGGCTTTATGTTCAAATCTTTGAATTTCTTTCCTGCCGCGATTTCTTTTGCAGCTGCCTTGAAGTCGACTTTCTTCGTCTTGTCGATTGCTTTTCCGCGCGCTTCAAGAAGTTTTCCGAACATTTCATCGCTTATTTCTCCGTAAGCGACAAGGTCTTTGACTTTTTTTATCATTCCCAAGGTTTCTTTTTCCGGTTTAGCGAATATCACGCACGAGTACTTCTTTCTCAATCTCAATCGGTTCAAGGTCTCTCCCATCTTTCTGTTCAATCCGACTCCGCCTCTGATTCTTATTGCTGCTATCATTTCCTAACCTCCACTGCCTTCGGATTTGTCTTTTCCAAGGCTGCCACGCAAGCCTTAACAAGATTGAATGAAGTTCTTTTCTTTCCCGAAGTCTTGCTGTAAATATCCTTGATTCCCGCGAGCTGCAAAACTTTCTGGATTTCTTTAGCTGCAACGAGGCCGGTTCCCTGCGGCGCCGGAATCAATGTTACTTCCACGCTTCCGGATTTTCCTGTTACTTTAAATGGAATCGAGTGCTGTTCTGTGCACGAACATTCGAATCCCCCGCAAGCCCTGTTGATTTTTATCAGGTTCAATTTTGCTTTTCTCGAAGCCTTGTCTCTTGCAGGCAAGGTCTCTGCAGCCTTTCCTGATCCGATTCCGACGTGACCGTTTTCATCTCCGACAACCGCCAAAGCTGAGAAACTTGGGACGTTTCCTTCCTTTGTCTTTTTCTGCGTCTGTCTCCACGCTCTTCTCTTTCCGCCTCCGAACTTTCCTTTCGATTGTCCGATTGCGATTAAATCTGATTTAACATTAATCAAAGTGTCGATGATTTGCTCTTCCATGATTTTCTTTCCGCTGCTCAGGATTTCGTCGATGTCTTTGATCTTTCCTTCCTTAACGTCTTTCCCCAGCTTTGTCTTCGCGTTCCATGGCAGGTGCTGTTCTTCTCTTGAGTATCTTCCGCGGCCTCTGCCATTTCTTTCTCTGCTTTCTTCTCTTGGAGTTTCTTCTTTCTTTTCTTCATTTGATTCTTCGCTTTTCTCTTCAGCTTCAACTACGTCAACACTTTCATTTCCTTCAAGTTCCTTGTCAAGTTCCTGTTCCAAATCTTCTTCAGTCGCTTCAGGATTTTCTTCGATAACTTTTTCCGCAGCGTCGGCTACAGGAGCTTCTAAAGCTTCTTTCCTGATTTGCTCTTTATCGCTTATTTTTTCCGCCATTTTTATTGATTTGAGTTTGAGTATTTGGATTCTTTTTTAATTCTTCGATTGTATCTGAAATTTTCGACAGCTTCATATGCTTTCTGGATTAAATAAAAATCTCTTCCGGACACCATATCGGCAATTCCATCTGTTAAAGCAAACCCGCTAAAAGTATAAACAAATGGAGCCGCTTCCCTAACTTCCGGCGATGATAATGATGCGATCGTAAATCCTGTCGCTACAAGTCCGCTTAATATTTCTATACCTCCAAGTAATCTTGTTCGATTCTTTTGCTTTTGTATTTCTTTCATTATATTTTCCATTTTATTTCCCTTTCTCGATGTTTGATTTTACTTTTTCGAAGATAGTTGAAAAATCTTTCTTCAGGCTTTTTCCCCGCATTCTTTCCTCTTCGGGGAAAGCTTCTTCTTTCTTCGTTCCGATTTCAACTCCTGCGTCTATCAGGCCTTTGATGAATGCGAATGGCCTCGATTTGTGAACCGGCGAAATCATTCCGAAATCTACGATTGGAGTTTCTTTCTTCTCTTTAAGTATTTTCTTTCCCGTCAAAAATCCGGTCAGGTACGACGCTGTTATCGAACCGAGGCTTCCTTCATTTTCTTTCGGCCAGCCGTATTTCAAAAGCATCTTCGAAGTGACTCCGATTTCGACTTTGTCTTTTGCTTCCGAGCTCGTCACGTACTGCGCAATCAGATACCTGTTCGTCTTTCTGAAGACCACTCTCGGCTTCTGCGACTTCAGCATCCCTTTTCTCTTAAGGTAATTCGTCTTTCCTTCTTTCCTTCTTCTGAATTGTGTTTTCATCATTTCCTCAAACCTCCGACGTATTCCCTAAGTTGAGCCTGACTTTTGAAATGCCTGTTTCTGATTTTGTTTCTTATGTCTTTGACTTCGTCTTTATCGAGCGCTTTTTTCTCTTTCAGCATAGCGACATATTTTCTCAATTTTCTCGTCATCGTCATGTATTCTCTCTTTGTGTCTTTCGCTTTCTTTCTGATGTTTCCCTGGCTTCTCTTTGCCTTTTTCTTCGGCGCGCTTCTTCTCGCTTTTATTCCCTTGATCATTATCGCGCCGTCCGCTTTCAGCCCGCGGATATCTTCCTTCGTGATGGCTTCCTTTATCTCTTCCAGCCTCGGCTCGAGGAAAACGATTCTCT
>JBJKQQ010000003.1:0-3489 GCA_046705325.1 Candidatus Pacearchaeota archaeon
GTCGGAGAAGGCGTTAATGCGGATGTGATCCGGAATTACATCCAAAGTCAAGGAAGGAAAACCGGGCAGCTTAGACTTGTGGACTTTGCCTAAAGATGCCGCGAGGTCTTGCCTCGCGGAGGTTCACATAGACACCTGCGCCCAAGCCCCATACGGCAACTTGGTCAAAGTAACTTCAGTATCCGGAAACACAGTTTACACAACTCCTGCGGCAATAAATGAGGCGGTAAAAAATGTGGATTATGAAACCGACTTTTCCATCGGAACCAACACAAGCAATTCTTCAAGAAACCTTTCCCGGGATCTTTCAGCCACGATAAATGTGCCTTTCAATAACGTAGTCGTGTATGATGTCGACGGGAAAAGTTCGACGACTTACGATGAGGTTATAGCCAACGGGGGTTTCTTCCTGGACCTCGATGGATATTTCAAGATAAATTTGAAAAATTTCCGCTTAAACGATTTTGTCCTTCGGGGAAGCGGGCACGATCGGCTTGAGTTGAAGCTGAATTCAAGAGTGAGCGACCCGAATTTTTCTGTCAAGGACGTAATTGCAACTTATAATAAACTTCCCGCAGTAAGAATCCTTCTTCCCACGGTCCCGCCGTTCCCGGTCATCATCAAGACAGATCTCGATGCGTTCGCCGGAGCAAAGGGAAGTATGAATGTTGAAAATGGAGCGCAAATAGACAAGGAATCTTACTTCGATTTGGGCGTCTCTTACGACGGAACAAAATGGACACCCATAAAATCTTTCACGAAGGCTTTTGATTTCTATCCTCCAAACGTTAGCAGTTTGAACCTGAAAATATATGCCGGCGCGGATGCAAACTTTCTCCTCTATGGTTCCGCCGGAGTTTACCTCGGACCGGACGCATACCTTAGGTTCATCGCCGAATCCAATTCTCTGAATGTTTACAAGGGCCTGGAAGCTATGCTCGGCGTGGATGTGAAATTCTTAGGAAAAACTCTCGCCGACTACAATACGCAGATACCAATCTACGAAGATTTGGTTTCATCTACTCCCATAAATAATGGCGGAGGGAATTCAGGCGGAGGTTCGAATGTCCGGACCAAAACCGTCGACATCCAACCTGGACCTGAAGGAAAAGACACTTATTTCAAGAGAGGTCATTATATCCCAAACAACAGCTCGTTTTATGAAAACGGAGGAAACAGCCAAGTTCTGGAAGTTGACAATTACAATAAAAGCGACGGTTATGTCGATGCAAAATCATTCATAGAGTTTCCTTTGTCTTCGATTCCTGCCAATTCAATCATCGACTCGGCTAAATTAAAAATATTCGGAGCGCAGAATTCTTACTTTTCGGGCAACCTTGTCGAGATAAGCAAAGTAACCTCTTCATGGGATGAATACTTTCCGGATGAAGGCCCTTCATGGAACTCCGCAGCCGCTGCAAGTTTTTATTTGACTGGAAACGCTCAATGGTACGAGCCTAACATAACTTCACTTGTTCAGGGATGGGTAGATGGAGACCCAAATTATGGAATCGCTTTGCATGACTTGAGCAGAACAAACGGCGACTTTTTCACCCCAACATATTCTTTCTTCAGCAGCGATTACCAAGCCGATACTTCAGAGAGGCCAATCCTTGAAGTTACCTACGAAACTCAAAACTAAAATTTTATAAACCCAAATTTTAAATAATATTATCTCCTTCTGGATATTAGGTCTTAGACGGAGCTGAACAAGATGATATTTGTAATAAAAGTAACGACGAACAAAGAAGAAAGCGCAGTCGACATGATTACTGACAAGGTCAACAGCAAGAGCCTCAACGTGTTCTCGGTCTTGAAACCTCATGGATTAAGGGGTTACATCCTTCTCGAAGCTGAAGACAGGGAAAGCGCGGAAGAAGCAGTTTACAATTTGCCTTATGTCAAGGGAATAATCGGAAAGACATTGAGCTACGATGAAATCAAGAACATGGTTGAGACCGCTGCAGCGCCGGTAACCATCAAGGAAGGGGACATTGTGGAAATAATTTCCGAACCTTTCAAGAAAGAGAAAGCGAAAGTTTTAAGAGTCGACGAACAGAAAGGAGATGTCGTAGTCAGCCTGCTTGGCGCTCTCGTGCAACTGCCGGTCACGATCAAGATCGACAACGTGCGTGCGATAAGCAGAGACGAACAGGAGGAAGAAACAGATGGATATTAAACTCATCGTCGAAGCAGGGGCAATGAAGCCCGGTCCGGCGCTTAGCCAGAAGCTCGGTCCTGCAGGAGTAAACGTTAATCAAGTCATAACAAAAGTCAACGAAGCTACAAAAAAGTTTCAGGGTATGAAAGTTCCGGTTACCGTTGAAGTGGACATGGACACGAAAGCCTTGAATGTTTTGGTCTCTTCGCCTGCGGCTTCGGAATTATTGAAAAAAGAAGTTCATGCGGAAAAAGGCTCCGGCGCGGCTTCGAAAGTCAAAGTCGGAAATCTTTCAATCGAACAGATAATCGGAATCGCGAAAGCGAAACATCCGAACCTTTTGGCGAGGAGTTTGAAATCTGCGGTAAAATCCGTTGTCGGAACCTGCGTCAGCCTCGGGATTTTAGTTGAAAGCAAATCTCCTAATGAAGTCCAGCAGGAAATCGATGAGGGAAAATACGACGGCGAAATCAATTCGGAGAAGACGGAAGCGTCTCCGGAAAAGCTTGCAGAACTTGAAAAATATTTCTCTGAATTGAAGAGCGGCCAGGATAAGTTGGCTAAACAGGAAGAAGCTGCCAAGGCGGCCGCTGAAGCCAACGTTGCCAAAGCCTCCGCAAAAGCGGCTGCAGCTCCCGCAAAACCAGCGGCAAAAGCCAAAAAGTAAATTTTCTTTCCTAAAAAACAAAAAACTTTTAATACTATCTTTCTTGGTGTAATTAGGTAGCCTAAGATGAAAAGATATAAGATAAACAATTCTCTCAAAAATGCAATCTTATTGGAAAGAAAAAGTTTAAGAGATTTAAACAAGACCTTGGGTTTTGAGATCAGAAACGTTTTATACAAAAATTCTACTATTAATGAAGAACAGCTAAGGAAACTTGAAAATTATTTTAATAAAACCTTCAGATTGAAAATCGTTTATCTAAACTATGGAAAGAACATCTCAAATAAAAGCGTGACCAAGCCGATAAAAACGATAAACAAAAACAAGGATTTAGCGGAATTGATTGGAATAATCCTTGGAGACGGAAATCTTTGGAATAATAGGATAAGAATGGCCTTCGACAAACGCGCAGAAAACTACATTGAATATGTCTATGAACTCTTTTATAACTTGCTCGGAATAAAACTGAAAAAAGAGGTTTACCAAGATACCAATCAAGCTTATCTCCACTGCACCAATCTTTATGCTTCTGAAAAGTTTTTGGAATTCGGACTTAAGAGGGGAAATAAAATTTCAAATAATCTTGGAATTCCTTCATGGATAAAAGAGAATAAATCTTATTCGAAGGGATGCATAAAAGGCTTAATAGATACCGATGGTT
>JBJKQQ010000004.1:0-9662 GCA_046705325.1 Candidatus Pacearchaeota archaeon
GAAAAGGAGTTTTTATTTTTTATTGTAATGAAATTCAAAACTTTAATCTTATTTCACAGATTTCATTTCTTTCCACGCCAATTCGAAGAACTGTTCTAATGCCTGCGCGAAGAATTCGGTGTTTATCCAGACGCCGACGTCGTAACTTGGATGGAATTTCTCATCATCGAGAAGCATGAACATGATTTGGTTTGCGTCTATGATTACGAACCTCGCTCTTATTCCCTGAAGGTCTTTTACTTCCGCAACTTTCTTGAAATCTTTTGCGACGTCAATATTGTTGCTGTCGATTGGCGCTGCAACACGAACAGAAACCCCCCTCTTCTTAGCTTTCTCCAAACTTGGGAAAAGCGCTTCCATCTTCCGACTCAAGCCGTCGCCTGTCGTTACGATGACTATGCTTTTCTCCGCTCCGCGGACCATCATGTCTATGTGATTATAAAGATTCTCTCTCCCGCGAAGGCTTCCTGAAAGTTCCGAAGGCTCTACAAATTTGACTCCCTTGACAAACAGGCTGCTCAACTCTCCGAGAACTTCGTCGTCTTTCAGTTTCTCCAACCTGGTCAGCCTTTCTTTTGTATAATTCGCAAGATTTCTTTTTACCCTTTCAACAACTTCTTCAGGTTTTATGGCAACGAACTTAATCGGTTTGCCGAGTTTCATGACGATGAAACCTTTTTTCTCGAGGCTTTCAAGAATGTCATATGTCCTCGAACGCGGAACGCCGGAAATGTTGCTCAACTCTCCCGCGGTAGAAGTGCCTCGCGACAGCAAAGCGGTCCACACTTTAACCTCATAAAGATTCAGGTCGAAAATCTTTCTTAATCGGCTAAGGAACTCATCTTTTACTATCATGTTTTTACTTGTTTGTTTTTCTTTTTAAAGATTGTTATATTGAAGGGGTGAATTTCTTGGATTACCTAACAGTAGTTATTTTCCAACTATCGCCAACTCACCACTCTTGTCTTTAACTTTAAAGGCGATTTTGTTTTTAAACTTTTCTTTACTCTCCGGTAATATCTCCAGCTCCTCCGAGTTCGTCCTTTCCTTCATAAAATCTTTTTGCGGGTCGATGATCTTTTTGAAATTGTCATCGGTGATGACATAAGTCTTGACCTTGTCATTCTTGTTCAGTCCAAGTTTTTTCCTGAATGCCTGAATCTGCCTGCTTAATTCTCTTGCATAACCTTCTGCTTCCAATTCCGGGGTTAAGCGCGTGTCGAGTTCAACGGAAAGCTTTTCGCCTTTTTTCAAATTCCTGATTGCAACTTTTTTTACATTGACTTCTTCGGCAATCAGGTCAAGATATTCCTGCGGAAGTTTTTCTCCGAATACAATAAGCTCTGCCAGCGGCTGTTTCAGCGCCATGCCCGCAACGTCCCTTTCTTTCAAAACCAAAGAAACAATTTCTCTCGTCTTGTCCATGTTTTTCAAAACTTCCGAATCGATTTTCTTTTCGCTGAACTTCGGCCAGTCTTCCAAATGGACGGAACCTTTTTCATGAATCGTCTGATGTATCTTTTCAGCCACGAACGGCATAACCGGCGCGGCAACTTTTGCAAGGATGTCCAAAACGGATTTCAGCGTTTCTCTCGCATCTAAATCTCCTGCATTGAACCGATCCCGGTTTCTCCTTACATACCATGTCGAAAGGTCATCGACGAATTTCCTCAATTCGTCAGTCGCTTTTATCGTGTTGTAATCCTCAAGATATTTCGAAACGTTTTTCACAAGTTCCTGCGCCCGCGACTCGATCCATCTGTCCGTGATTTTGTTCGAGCCTTTGTCTTTTGAGAATTTGTCCTTGCCGTACATCCCGTAAAAGTTTGCTACATTGTACATCAGCACGATAACTTTCTTGTAAATTTCTTCAACCCCCTTGTCCGAGAAATTCATGTTTTCCGCGTTCATGACTGTTGAATTCATAAGGTAAAATCTTAAGGCATCGACGCCGTACCTTGAAATCAAAATCATCGGATCTGTGAAATTTCCTTTGCTCTTGCTCATCTTCTGGCCGTCTTCCGCGAGAATCGTTCCGTTTGTCACGATATTTTCCGCCGGAACTTCATCGAAAAGAATCGCGGCCAAAACTATCATGTAATAGAACCACGCCCGAACCTGCCCAATGTATTCCGAAATGAACTGCGCAGGGAAATTTTCCTCAAAGAATTTCTTGTTTTCGAACGGATAATGGAACTGCGCGAACGTCATGGCCCCCGACTCGAACCAGCAGTCCAAAACTTCCGGAACGCGGTAGAATTTCTTTCCTTTTTTTTCCAGAACAACCCCGTCAAGAAAATCTTTGTGAAGATTTACTTTCCCTTTCGGCATTTTCTTCGCGTATTTTTTTAGTTCTTCGACGCTGCCGACTACAAGTCTTTCTCCGTCTTCCGCGACCCAGACCGGAATCGCGCTCGCCCAGTATCTGTTTCTCGAAATGTTCCAGTCCGGAGCGGTCTCGATGGAATACTTGACGCGCCCTTCTTTCAAAAATCTCGGATACCAGTTTATTTTTTGGCTGAACTTCAAAATCTTCGCCTTCGCTTTTTGGATGTCGACAAACCACGCCGGCAGCGGCATGTAAATCAACTTAGTGTCGCAGCGGTAACAGAAAGGATATTCGTGTTCGACTTTTCTGACCTGCACAACCTTGCCCGCTTTTTTCAAAAAATCTATTATCTTGTCGTTCGAAGTGTGGATGTAATCTCCGGAGAAGTCTGCAACATCGCCTGTGAAGTGCCCTTTCTCGTCGACATTTTGGATTATGCTGACTCCGTACTTTTTGAAAATCTCATAGTCGTCTTCGCCGTAAGGCGCAGTGTGAACAATGCCTGTTCCCTCTTCAGACGTTACAAAATCTCCCAAAAAGAATTTGAACGCGTCTTTCTTGCCTTTGTAATAATCGAACAGCGGTTCATATTCCCTGCCTTCGAGCTCGCTGCCTTTCACTTCTTTCACGATTTTGTAATCGTTTTCGTTTTTGTAAAATCTGGAAATCGCGTCCTTGCCAAGCAAATAAACGGTCCCGTCTGACTTGTCTTTTATGAAAACATAAGAAAGCTTCGGATTCACTGTCAGGCCGAGATTCGACGGCAGAGTCCACGGAGTCGTCGTCCACGCCAGAGCGTAAACGTTCTCGCCTTTCATCTTGAATTTCACGACGACTGAATTTTCTTTCACGGTTTGGTAAGAATTGTCCATCGCGATTTCAGCTTTTGCCAACGGCGTGGAACAGCGCGGGCAATACATCAAGACTTTTTTCCCTTCGTAAATGTAGCCTTTCTCATAAAGCTGCTTGAACGCCCACCAGACGCTCTCGATGTATTCATTGTCCATCGTCTTGTAAGCGTGTTTCATGTCGACCCATCTTCCTGCCCGTTCAATCACTTTTTCCCACTCTCCTGCGTAATCCAGGACTTTGCTTCTGCAGAAATCATTGAACTTCTTCACGCCCATTTTTTCTATTTCATCTTTTGAATTTATGCCGAGCGCTTTTTCTGCGATATTTTCTATTGGAAGTCCATGGCAGTCCCATCCCCAGACTCTCCTAACATAGCGGTCTTTCATCGTCCAGAACCTTCCGAAAAGGTCTTTCGTGACGCTGCTCAAGACGTGCCCATAGTGCGGCAATCCGGTAGCAAACGGCGGACCGTCGTAAAAAATGTAAGGCTTCTTGTCTTTTGTTTTCTCTAAAGATTTTTCGAAAGTCTTGCTTTTCTTCCAAAATTCAATTATTTCTTTTTCTGTTTCATCAATTGAAGCCATATTCCCTTCCTTGTCCAACAAAATATTTTAACATTTTAAAACATTCCGCAAATTTGAAAAGATTTGCAATTTAGATAATAATGGCTATAGAAATAATTCCGATCTTTGCAATTTGTTTCATAGCCATGAAATTACATAGAATGGGGATTTTAAAAATTGTTGTTGAACTTCTATAAAACTTCTTCTGTAGGAGAAGCTCTCATATATGAATCTGGAACTCCTTTGCGGGATTCATCTTGCTTTATCAGGTCGCGATCATACATAAATGAAATAACCTCTTGATATACCTTTTTTGTTATGTCTAAGACTCTGCCAAATTCAACTCCTCCTCTGCGCATAGACACAAATTCTTGGAATGCCATAAATGCAATTTCATTATAATCTAAATCTCTAAAAACTCTTGCAGGAACCTCTAAAGAAGATCTGCCCTCCCCGCTTAATCCAAGTCCATATGAATTAATTGTTACATAATCAACTCCTGAAAGGTTTGGAACCCGCCAATTTGCTTTAACTCGGGCAAGCATATTTTTTCTTGATTCTTTTCTTCTTATATCATATTCCATCTCTTGGAAATCTTCTTCAAATTCTGGAATCTCAAAGTCCATAAAATTCTCACATAAGACTTCTTTAAATCTTTATCTGCAATAGAAAATATATAAACCGATCACAATCCAAAACTCTTCAAAACCTCTTCCTCGACAAAATGCATTTTCCCCGGAATCGCGAAGCAAAATGGCGCTTTGACTTCCGCATTGCTCAATTCTTTCATAGAGCCATAAATTATCTTCTCCTCTGAAGTTCCAAGCCGCGAGCAAACCGCGAACTTTCCGATTTTGATTTTGTGATTCTTTGCGGCCTGTTCCAATTCATTGAGCGCATCGGGAAAAGCGAGGCCGATGTCAATCAAAATTAAACTGTGCGCCCCGATTTTTGAGTTTTCTTTCACGATTTCCATGAAACTGTCAGGTTCGAAACTTTTCTGCCATTTTGGCATGCTGGTGATTTTCCCGAATTTGTAAAGCTGCAAACCAGTCTCTGCCACTGCATCCAAAACCGAAGCATTGTATAAAATGCGGCATTCAACATTTTTCTTTTTGCATTCTTCAAGGATTGTGATATGTGTCGTAGCCGTCAGCGGCGAACCGTAAACCAGCAACGCAACGTTTTCTTTCGAAGCTTCAGAAACAATTTTCAAACTCTCAACAAAACTTCTGTCTGCGGAAACTATATCCCTCTTCAAAACGCCTTCCAGTTCTTTGATGTCATAAGGAAAATCTACTGTATAATTTTCGAGGTAAACTTTCCTGCACTTTTTCAAGATTTCCCGCGCTTCTTTCGAAGCTGAATTCAAATTCAGGCCGAGACCGATTAGGTATAACATTTCAGAAAAAACAGGACATTAAATAAAAACTTATGGGTTTACTACCTTAAGGATTGTCCAGTTGTGCTTCCCAAGGTCCTGAAAAAGGTCCCACGCTTCATTATAGGAAGTCTCCCCGTTCCTGTTGCCATATCTTTCATCAGCCAATTCCGCCATGTCCCCAATGGCTGTAAGTAGTCCCCGCGTCTTGAACAAGTTGAGAGTTTTTCCCCGGACGGCATACCAAGCTTTTTTGCTGCCGTCGCCCTCGTTTCTTACATATTTTACCACGGGAAAACCGTAGAGAATCTCGGCGGCACTCTCTAACGTTCTCAATGTTTTTACAGTTTCTATCTTGATGTAATTGCCTCTGCTGGTGCGTACCCCATTGGCGTAGATCTCTCCAGATCCCAAAAACAACCCTAATGCAAATGCCCCTGCAATTATTTGTCGAATTCTCATCTTTTATCTCACTTTTTCGACTTTTTAAGTTTATTCTTCTTCAGGCTCATGCTCGTAACCGCCGTAAAAAATAAGCATGAAAAAAAGAACGCGTCGCTTTGAAAAATCAGCGAAATAATTGCTCCAATAAAGCTCAAGGTTATTATCAGTTTAAACCAAGGTTGGCCTTGCTTCAGCTCGTCTTTCGCCAGCCGCGCCAGCAAAATGCCGACAGGAAATCCTAAGATTAAAACTCCGACGCCGATCAAAACCCTAAAAACCTCTTGCATGAATTAAGAAATGAATTTGAGTTTTTATATCTTATTTAGTTATCTTGACAATTCCCAAGAGTGCATCTTTCTTGTTTTCAGGATCTTTGAATTTGTACAGAAACTTTGCTAACCTCCTTTTCACTCTCCGCGTTTTCAGAGACTTCCTTTTGGCTTTCTTCAATTTTTGAGGATAATACAAAAGCAATAAATCTATTCTTAGAGGATAATCTCTATCAAGCGGAGCATGCTCATAAAAATGATAAATCGTATCGCCAAATTCTGTGGGATATTTGTATGACTTTGGAATAACCAATTTTCTGTTATTTATTTTGATAATGCCTGCTTGCATATCATGGTTATAACCTGAAAATTCTTCATGGCTAACTTCTTTTCTTCCAGGATCATATTTGTCTGTTCCGGTTTCCAAAATAATTTTTGCCAATCTATTAAGTGTGATTCCTTTATGATCGCTTGAACTGATGGCCCGAAGAATATATCTGCCATCCGGGAAACTTTTTTCAATAACCTTATCGACTTTCTTTCCAAGTTTAACATAATTTGGTTTTTTCTTGATATTATATTCCGGTAAATGAATTTTTATTACTTTAGCAATCATAACAGCCCTTTTGATTAGTAGTAAGATATTTAACAAACATTGTTTTTTATATTTAATCCATGAAACCAAAAAAGTGGTCTGCCGAGGTAAATGAGAAAAGCGATGCGCTTGACTTGGAAGAAGGCGTCTTCACTTTCAAAGACCCGAGAAAAATTGCCTCATCTTTGAAACGCTCTGCTGAAAAAAGCGACAGGAAAAAAGCTTCGACAGATTTTCAATCTGCAATGTCAATGCTGAACTTCTACATAAACCGCGCAGGCAAAAATCTTTCGGCAAAACAAAAAAAGATTCTCGAACAGGCAAAGGAAGAATTAAGGAAAGTTTTCGGAAAGAATAAACAGATTTAATTTCCCGCCCTCCACACCCTAAAGATGTGCTCGCTTCGCTCGCAATTTATTTGGATTTTAATTGAATAATGAGGCAGCCCGATGGATTAGTTTTGAAAAAGAGGTGATATCTTTACAGGATAAACTAAAAACCATTTCTCTTGTAAAAAATCCTCTTCGTGATCTCTACGCTGATGAGGTAAACTAATGCGATTCCAAGAATCATAAGAATCAATCCTGCAGACAGAGGAGAAAATCCGAGAAGCTTCCCGAGAGAGGTGTAAGGAATCACAAATCCTATCGCGACTCCAAGCAGGCTGCTAAGCACAAGAAGCTTGCTCGCGCGGCTTTTCAGGATTGGCGTTTTCTTCGTTCTTATGACATGAATCACGAGCAGCTGCGTTGCAAGCGATTCGAGGAACCATCCTGTCTGGAAAACCGACGCGCCCGCCTTCAGGACAAAATAAAAGATGAAAAACGTTGCGAAGTCGAACAGCGAGCTCAGCGGCCCGAAAGTGTACATGAATTTCTTAAGGAACTTGATGTCCCATTTCTTCGGATTTGAAACCCAGTCATTGTCGACTTTATCCGAAGGGAGTGTTATCTGCGAAGAATCGTAAATCAAATTGTTTAACAAGATTTGAACCGGCAGCATCGGCAAATAAGGCAAAAACAAAATCGCTCCCGACGCGCTGAACATGTTCCCGAAGTTCGAGCTTAGCGACATCATGATATATTTCATCGTGTTCCCGAAAGTTTTCCTTCCGTCGATGACTCCTTCTTTCAGGTCGGCCAAACTTTTCCGCGTAAGGATTATGTCTGCAGACTCTTTCGCAACATCCACTGCATTGTTCACCGAGATGCTGACGTCGCACGCTTTCAGCGACGGCGCGTCATTGATGCCGTCGCCTATGTATCCGACGACGTTTCCCGCTTCGCGCAGCGCGTTTATTATCCTGATTTTTTGGCTTGGCGAACAGCGCGCGAAAATTGTAGCGCCCTGGACTTTTACTTTCAGCGCGTCTTCGGACATCTTTTCAAGATCTTTTCCAAGCAAAATACCTTTTACTTTCAGCCCAACCTCACCCGAAATTTTCTTGCTGACAAGTTCATTGTCGCCCGTTATTATTTTTATTTCAATTCCCAGCTTCTCTATTTCTTCCAGCGTTTTCTTCACGTCTTTTTTCGGCGGGTCGAAGAATGAAACAAATCCTTCAAAGGTCATGTCAGTTTCCTCTTTGTGGGAATGCGCGTCTCGTGAAACATTCTTGCTTGCCACAGCCAGGACCCTAAAGCCCTGGTTGCTCAGGTCGCGGTAAACTTTCATCGCTTCCATCTTCGCACGCTTTTCAAATGTCGCGCTTCTCCCAGAGCGGTTATAATACCTGCAGCATTCAAAAATCTCTTCGGTCGCGCCTTTCGTTATTATCCTGTTTTCCTTCTTGTTCGAGACTATCACGCTCATCCTTTTCCGCGAAAAATCGTAAGGAATCTCGCCGATTTTTTTGAAACCCCTGATGTCTATTTTCTCGAAATTCAGCACCGCTTCATCCAGCGGATTTTTTATTCCTGTCTGGAAAGAGCTGTTAAGGTAAGTGAGCTTCAAAACATTCTCATCTTCCTTGCCTTTGAAATTCATGTATTTCACGAGGGTGATTTTATTCTCGGTCAAGGTTCCGGTCTTGTCCGTGCAAAGGATGTTCATGCTTCCAAAATTAGGGATTGCGGAAAGCTTCTTCACTATGACCCCCTTCTTTGACATTTTTCTTGAGCCGACAGCCATGGTCACGGACATTATTACCGGCAGCAAGTCAGGCGTTATTCCAACAGCTATGGCTATTGCGAACATGAACGATTCGAAGACATCCTGCCTTATGAAAGAATTAACGAGGAATATGAACAAAACCAAGACCAACGCGATCTTCATGAGGAAAAACCCGAAGTTACCGATTCCTTTTTCGAATTCGGATTTTGCTGAACTCTGCGCCAGATGCGATGCGATTTTCCCGAACTCGGTTTCCTTCCCTGTTTTCACGATCAATGCCAGTGCAGACCCGCCGACGACGTTCGTTCCGCTGAAAAGCATGTTGTTCATCTCGGAAATGGAATTTGTCTTTCCTGAAGTTTGTTCGGGAACTTTCTCGATCGGAAAAGATTCGCCCGTTATCGAAGCCTGGTTCACGAAAAAATCTTCGGATTCTATCACGCGGGCGTCGGCAGGAACCATGTCCCCCGAGCTAAGAAAGACAACGTCGCCGGCAACAACGTCTTTGAGAGGGATTTCAACTTTCTTCCCGTTTCTCAAAACTGTCGCCCGCGTTTTTACGCTTTCAATAAGTTTTATCAGCGCTTTGTTCGCGGAAAACTCCTGGACAAAATCCAGTGTAGCTCCAAGGAGAATTATGCACGCGATTATTATGCCCTGCGTCGTCTGCCCCACAAAGAACGAGATTATCGCGGCTGCCAGCAGAATCAGGATAAACGGACTCTTGAAATGTGAAATAAACTGCACGAAAACGTTATACCGTTTCTTTTCGACGAGAATATTGTATCCCCGCTCTTCCAGCCTCTTCCTCGATTCGCTCTCGCTTAAACCCTCTTTGCCCGACGAAAATTCTTCAAATAGCTCATCAACTTTCCTTGAAGAATAATATTTGAGATCCTTCACCTCTGGCATGAAAATATATCTCTTCAGAATATTTAAACTTTTAACATATAAAAATTTTAAAATCCCCTTCTCTTTTACCTGAAATGGAATACAAAAAATTTCTCGTTGTCGCAAGCAAACTTGACAAAGCGGGAATCAATATAACTACAAGGCTTTCGCAGTTCCGGGGACACCCTCTGCTTTCCGGAATGAAGCAGGAAGCGAGCTACGATTT
>JBJKQQ010000005.1:0-9223 GCA_046705325.1 Candidatus Pacearchaeota archaeon
CGCTCCCCCCCCCCAATCCCACCCTTTGTTAATATAATCTAAAATTTCCAGATAATTTATTTACTAAAAGGTTTCCTGAAAAAGAGTGATCTTTAAGCTTCATGGAACTTTTCATGCCTCGTCTTTCTGTAAAATCCTATAAATATAATCCATGCAAGGAATGCAAATGCGGACGCTACAATCACCGTTAAATTGTAATTTATTGCCACTATGAATCCTGCGATTAGCGGCGGGATTGCCTGCGCTGCGGATTGAACTGATTGACGAATTCCCATGACTTCTCCCTGTGTTTCATCTGATGACATGAATGAAACCAGAGTCGTTGAACTTGGCATGCTTATGCTTCCGAAGAACGCGGTGAAAGGCAACACGAAAAGCAAAAACAACGGGTTCTTGGGAACGAGAACAAAAAGCAAAGCTATCGAATAAGCCAACAGCGAAAATGTAAGAATCTTTCCTGCGTTGAATCTTTTCGCCAGGGGTCTAAGGAAAACACCCTGCGTAAGCGCGAGCCAGATGCCGATGTAACCGAAAATGTTTCCTATCTGGACTTGGTCGAATCCGAACTTATCTATGAGGAAGACTTGGAAAAACTGAGTGAAGAAACTAAACCCGAAAAAGAATATGAAAATGACGATGAAAATTGTTCTCATGTTTTTCATTTCTAGAGCTTTTTTCAAATTTCTTAATCCGGTTAAAGGATGAATTTCGAGATGCGAAAGTTTTTGTTTTATCGTCTCCTTGAAGATTGTGGCTATAAGAACCACATTTACAAGAGACAAAATCGCAGCGAACCAGAATGGCGTTGAAATGCTGAACCAGCTCACAAGATTTGAATTTGCAAGTTCTCCTCCAAGGAACGGTCCGATTATGAAACCGAATCCGAACGCCATGCCAATCAATCCGAAGTTTTTCATTCTCGATTTTTTGTCGCTGATGTCCGCGATTGCGGAATTTGCTATTGAAAGATTTCCCGACATGAATCCGCTGAACATCCTGCTTGCGAATATTATCCAGATGTTTCCAAGCATTATCCCTATGGCGAAAACAACGTAACCCAACAAAGCCCCAACTTCGGATATCAACAAGATGCTTTTCCTTCCGTATTTGTCGGACAATGCTCCAAGAATGGGAGACCCAAAGAATTGCAAAATCGGATACGAAGCAATCAATAATCCAAGGATTATCGTTCGCGCAGAGTTGCTTAAATTTGTAAGAAGAATTGCGTTGCTTCCAACCAACATCGGTCCGAGAATCGGAATTACGATGCTCAATCCAACAAGATCTACAAATACAATCAGGATCAACGTGAAAAGCGCCTTGCCGTTGCTTCTCTTCGTTTCCTTCTCAGGATTTTCAGATTTCGGATTTTCAATATTTTTGATTTCAGCTTTTTCCATTTTGCACAAGATTCCCGAGAGAAATTAATCTGCAACCGAGAAGTTTAGGGCTTTAGAAAATAAAGTTGGTTTTTAAAATGTTCGGGAAGCGGAGCGGGGAAAGGGTTAAATATTTTCTAAGCTCTGGTTTTTTATGATAAAACAATATCCAAATATCTCTGAGCTTATCAAAGATAATTTTACAACTGAAGAGCCTGAAGAATGGCAGAACTTATTTAATAAAATCCAAGAGGTTCAGAAGAAAGGCTATCTAAACAAAGATGAATTTCTTGAAATTTGCATGTGGAAAAGCCCAAGACCTAAGAAGTTTTATCTTTCAAACTCCGGAGAATCTGTAGAAAATATTCTAAGAGAAGTTTTATCATCAAATTCAGAAGAAGCTAAGATGGGCCTGCTTACTTCCCTAAAAGGAGTTTCTATCGCTGTTGCTTCTGCAATCTTGACTTTGCTGAACCCAAAAGATTATGGTGTTATTGACATAAGAATCTGGCAGTTGCTTTACAATTACGGCGAGGTGAATCGAAATCCAAAAGGTCAAGGTTTCTGCATAGCAGATTACATAGATTATCTAGATATCCTTAGAAAATATGCAAGGGAATTCAACGTCAACGCCAGAAAGATTGAGCTGATCATGTTCCAACATCATAAGAAAGTTCACGAAGGAAATTTGTATGAATAAAAATGAAAAATAAAAAGAAAAAATATTGGAGCTCTCACAATGCTCTTTTGATCTGATTGTACCAAGCTTTAGCCGTCCCGCCTAAACCTCCAAAGAGCATTAGATAAAACGGGATAGTAAGATTAAATTCCAGAGAGGGAGTTGGAATGGTTTTATAGACTAACCAATAAATTCCAAACCATAACACTCCAAGCACAAATACCCCACTAGCGCTCAGTTCAATCGCAAATTTTCTTCCAAAGGTGGTTTTTGATTTCATTTAATTTTTCCTCCTTTCAAGCCATTCTCTATTTTTTACTCGGAGGACTAGAAGTATAAGAGGCCCTCACAAAACTCTTTTTGCTCTCATAACTTTTGTAAGATTATACAATATTTATAAATTTCGAATTTTCAAAAAGATTAAATCTACTCTTTCTTTGTTATTTTTATGGCCGACAAAATATCGAAGAAAGCGCGAAGCGCTCTTATGTCGAAAGTTCGCAGGCGAAATACAAAAATGGAACTCGCTTACAAAAAGAAAAATCCGAGATTGAAATATCAACCCAAGGGACTTTTCGGAAATCCTGATTTTATTGATTGGAAAAACAAAAAAGTCATTTTCCTAGACAGTTGTTTTTGGCATGGATGTCCGATTCATTCTACAGAACCGAAGACCAACAAAGAGTATTGGATTCCTAAACTTGAGAGAAACAAAATCAGAGATAAAGAAGTAACGTTAGCGTACGAAAATTCTGGATGGAAAGTCGAGAGAATTTGGGAACATTTAATCACGAAGAAGTAGCATCGAATCATATTTATACTTGGTTTAGTTTAAGATTTCATGAAAAGAGATCTTGTTGCAATAGATTTATTTTGCGGAATCGGAGGACTTACTCATGGACTGCAAAAGGAGGGTATAAATGTTGTAGCAGGTATAGACAATGATGAATCTTGCAGATATGCTTACGAAGAAAACAATAATGCAAAATTTATTTCTGGAGATATAAGAAAAGTAAACGGAAAAGATCTTGCGAAACTTTATCCAAAAAATTCTACCAAGGTTTTAGTCGGATGCGCTCCGTGTCAAACTTTCTCGAGGCACACCTTAAAGAATAAAGATCGAGAGAACGATGAGCGGTGGAATTTGTTATACGAATTTTTGAGACTGGTCAAAGAAGTTCGCCCGGATTTTGTTTCGATGGAGAACGTTCCGCAATTAAGAAAATATCCAATCTTCGAAGATTTCGTGAATGGGCTGCGAAAGATGGGCTATTTTGTGAACTATAAAGTTGTAAATGCCCCCAAATATGGAATTCCTCAAAAAAGAATCAGACTTGTTTTGTTGGCATCCAAGAAAAATGAGATTGGTTTGATTCCCGAAACCCACGATTCCCAAAGTTGCCCTGTTGTTAAGGATATAATAAAAGAATTGCCCCGGATCAAGGACGGAGAAGTTTGCGAAGAAGATGCATTGCATCGGTCTTGGAGGTTAAGCAAAGTAAATAAGAAAAGAATTTTGCAGTCGAAACAAGGCGGATCCTGGCTTGATTGGGATGAAGATTTGAGATTGGAATGTCATAAAAAAAAGAGAGGTTCGACATATAAGGCAGTTTATGGTAGAATGAAATGGGATCAACAATCCCCCACAATAACAACGCAATTTTACAGTTATGGGACTGGGAGATTTGGACACCCCGTGCAGAACAGAGCGATTTCTCTTCGAGAAGGGGCGTTGCTTCAGACTTTTCCTGAGGACTACAAATTTTTTAAGGACGGAGAAGATGTTTCCTTTTCTGAAATGGGGAGACATATAGGGAATGCTGTGCCAGTGAGGCTTGGAGAAGTAATTGGAAAAAGTATAAAAATGGCAGTATAATTCCACATTTATGGCTGCTAAGCTTTTTACGTTTAATATTTCTCTGAGTGTACTAGATCATCTTGGAAGAAATCTGTACCGAAGCTTTGCAACTGTTTTAGGGGAAGCTATTTCTAACTCTTGGGATGCTGATGCGAATAATGTCTGGATTTATATTGATAAAGACAGGGGAGACTTGATAATAAAAGACGATGGTGATGGGATGACTGAAGATGATTTTCAAAATAAATTTCTAAAAATAGGATATTCAAAGAGACGTAAAGGCATAAGTAAATCCAATAATGAGAGGCCTTATATTGGAAGAAAAGGAATTGGAAAATTGGCTCTTTTGTCTTGTGCTAAAAAAATAACTGTTATCTCCAAGAAGAAAGAGACAGAGTATGTTGGAGGGGCAATAGACAATAGGGGGTTGGACGAGGCAATAACTGAAGATTTAATTCCAGAGGAATATCCTTTAGGAGATTTCAATCTAGAAGACTTTGCACCATATCTTGAAGGCCATAAAAAAGGAACAATAATTCACTTTGAGGACGTCAAAGATGGAATAAAAAATAATATCGCCTTCTTGAGAAAAATAATAGCATTATATTTTAGGTTTTCAATCTTAGACCCCTCTTTTAATATTATCCTGAATGACAAAAAAATTACCCTTGATGACCTTGATGACTTAGCCCAAAATACGCAGTTCCTTTGGAGCATAAATAATCTCGATGAACCTTATGTAAAAGAAAAACTTATTTCTCTTAGAAAGCCAGAGAAAAAAATTACGATTGAAGGAGATATAAAAGGATTTATTGCTTCTGTAAAAACTCCCCGAAATTTGAAGATAACTGATACAAATGAAGAGGTGGGAATTGATCTATTTGTGAATGGGAGATTAAGGGAAAGAGATATCTTGAATCATCATATACCCACCGATAGACTTGCTGCAAGATATCTTTATGGACAGATCCATTTTGATAGTTTAGATGATGAAAAAGATAGATTTACTAGTAGCCGAGAAAGTGTTCTTGAAGATGATGAAAAATATAATCAATTCCTAATTAATTTGAGAAAAAAGATATTTGATATCTTAAACGATTGGGATAAATGGAGATTGGAATTAAAGGAAGAAGGAGATCCAGAAAATCAACGAATATCAAAAAAAGAAAGAGCCTCAATAGGGTTATTTAATGCAGTCTCTAAAGATTTTGGAATTGAGGATAATATTCAAAATCATGAAAAAAAGGTAAAAACAGATGGGTGGGTCGATGAGTTAGTTGATGATGCAAAATATAATTTGCCTTCATATACAGAATGCTTTATCTCAGAAAATCTTATCCGAAAACATATCCAAGAAAGAAATGTTCCGTTATCCATAGAAGCACAAGAGGAAATAGAAAAATGGAAATTAAAGGAAACGCAAAATAAATCAGCTGGAAATATTAGTATAGATTTGAGAAGAGATCCAATTGAGACGAGTTATCTCTCCATGGACGGTTTGGCGAATCTGGTAGACAAGAGTAGGGATATTAATATTCCCGGATTATCTAGGGACGCTAAGGAATACAAACCCATACGAGACGCATTAATGCATACAGCACTATTAACAGACAGCGCAAAAAATAAACTTACTACCGTCAGAGAAAATATAAAAGCAAGAGTTAAGACATTACTATCTACAAATTAAATCTCCTCTTCTCTCCAAACCAACTTCCCTTTCTCCGGTTTTATCGCAATCTTTCCGGATTTGTCGACGGGATAAATCAAAGTGCAGCCTTCTGAAAAGTTTCTGAAATTTTCTCTGATAAGCGAACCTTTCTTCAGTTCTCTTACCGGTATAAGGGCAACAACCGGCTTCCTTGATTGCCCGAGGAACTTCTTTATCATTTTCAAATGTTTGTTCGCCCTTCGCGCCGCAAGTTTTTCCAATTCTTCTTTTTCTTTTTCGGAAAGATCAAGATGTTTCTTCACCGCAAGCTGCTGCTCTTTTGTCATCAGAAAATTCTCGAAATCGATCCCAATCAGCTTCGCTTTGTTCTTCCTGCAGACTTTTATCAGCTCCTTGACTTCGGAAACCATTGTCATGTTCGAAAGCCGCTTCTTTTTCATTATCATCATGAAATGCCTCTCAGTTTCTATCCGATAATTCTCCATCTGCTCCGCAAGCACAAACACCGGCCGGTAAGCCTCGATAGTTTCTTTTACTTTCTCGAACGTCGGCTTTCCAGAAACGTAAGAGTTGTCTTCCGAAATTCCCAGTATGATTAATTTTTGCATTTTCAAAACAAGAAGTTAGACTAATTAAATCTTAGTAAAATTTATTTACTTCTTTTTCCTTATTAAAACGTGATTAAATTAGGTGAAGGCGCTGTCGACACCTTCATGGTGTTGGGCTTAATTTT
The DNA here is from genome assembly GCA_046705325.1 of Candidatus Pacearchaeota archaeon. Lineage (GTDB taxonomy): Archaea > Nanobdellota > Nanobdellia > Pacearchaeales > GW2011-AR1 > JAKLIN01. Next base: position 6,319 of record JBJKQQ010000005.1, read on the forward strand.
TCTGCTCCCAATAGTCGCTCTTGTCAAACTTGTTAAATTTTTAAAAGAATGATTTTTATTAAACAACAACTTCAGCTTCTTCAGTCTCGATAGCTTCTGCGATTTTCTCCGCAACTTTTTCAGCGGAATCCACTTGAAGCCCCGGGTTATTACTTTCGGAATTTGAAGTTGGCCTTTGCCATCCGCCTTCAGGATTTATGGAATTTTTCATGAAATTCGTTGCAGTCATCTTTGGAAGTACGATGCTTACTTTGATATTGTCCCTTGCCAGCTCTTGCCTTGCCGTCAGCGAAATTGAATTCAGCGCATATTTCGTTGAAGAATACTGCGCGAGGTAAGGAACGTACATCTTGGAAAGCATAGAACTTATGTTTATTATCATGCCTTTTCCTTGGTTTCTCATGTGCGGAATAACAAGTTGCATCAGCCTAACGACGCTGAATACATTAAGTTCCATTACTTTTCGGTAATCTTCTAAATTGGTTTTCTCGACGCTGAATCCATGGATTCCCTGGCCTGCATTATTGATTAAAATGTCAATCCTTCCGAATTTCTCGATTGTTTTTTCAACAAGATTTTTTGCATCTTCTTCGCTTGTGACGTCTGCCTTTACCGGAAAAGAATTTGGGATCTCTTTTGCGGTCTGATTCAAAAGATCTCCGGACCTAGCAGCCAACACGACTTTCGCGCCTTTGCTTGCCAGCAGTTTAGCAGCTGCGAGGCCGATGCCCTGCGACGCTCCGGTAATTATTATCACTTTATCTTTTATTTCCATGTCTTAAGAAAATTAAATTTTTATTTAAAGATTTTGGATTACTGATTCAGGAAAGCCAATATGGCCATCGCTTATCAGTCTGATCAAGGGACTGTTCTTATCTTCTATCGCCAAAAATCCTGCAACCTGAAGTCCTCTTGCATATCCTGTCCCCCCATTGTAATGAATGGCATGAGGGTCTCCAACTCTTCTCCCATTGAGGTACCCTACAGTCAGCTGAGCTTGTGGAAAGACGTCCGTCACAAAATCAATCGCATCAAGATATGTTACTTCATCCTGCCCCAAGAACCCGAGAGGCACAACATTCCTCTTGCTGTCAACAGTAAGTTCCTCAAGATGAATTGCATAAGGTACAATATTCAAATCTTCATCTGTTGAAAACATTGGAAAACATATTTCTGCGACAACTCCGTCTTTAGGCCTTGGCACAACTCTATCTGGTTTTTCATTATATACCATATCATCAGATATTGTTACATTTCCAATAGCATATTTTTTATTATTCTTTCCGGTTCCATCGTCAAGCCGGAAAGCTACAACAACAAGTTTTCCCTCTTCCCGTCCGTTATAAATCGCCGGAACAACTGTCTTCGCGAAGTAAGGCTTGTCAGGAGTTACTTCAAAATCAGGAAAACTTCTGTCAAATCTAAGTTTCATGCTTGGGAACTGTCCCTCATTCGCTATGAGCGCCAAATCCAAATGATCTCTGAATTCTTCTCGATCCAATAATGCTTCATTCATTTTTCTAAGATTTTATTTTAATTTTTAAGAATTATTATCTTTCAAAACATATTAGAATCCTAAATCAAATAAGTCTATCTAAGAAAGTTATGGGGAAATCTCCCCTTATAATCTCCATCTGTAATTCCAAGAGACCTTTGTTCTCTCCGGTCAATCTCCGCATAGTAAACCTTGTTGAGCTCATTCAGAAAAACTGCACCTTCAGGTTCTGAAGAATGTTGAAAACCAGGGATCATCTCTTCATTAGAAATAACTCCTGCTATAAGTCTGCCTAAACTCATACTCTTAGCTGTTTCTTCTGCTTGAGCTTTATCAAATTTATATCGTTCGTCTTCCATAAATGAAACATCTCTGAATAGTATTTAAGAATTATTGTCTTTCAAAATATATTGGAAATCTGAAACATCAAATAAACAAGTACAGATCTCACTTACTAAAGCTGTTTACTCTTGCAAATTAAGTGAGGCTTTTAGTAGCTGTTAGCTGAAACTCTCGCCGAAGCTCGAGTCTTACACAACAGCTCTATCAACGTCATCTTCTTTGACGGCCTTTATTGTCTCGTTTTGCGGCCCGCTTCGAGCTTAGATGCATTCAGCTCTTATCGGTTAGTGCGTAGCTTTGCGGCCTGCCATTGACAACCGCACACCAGAGGCACCCAACTCCCGTTCCTCTCGTACTAGAAAGTTGTTCCACTCAGACAATTACACACCTAGTAGATATCATACAAACTGTCTCGCGTATGTTATTCCAATCTTTCGAATTGGCATGGACTATACCATCATCCTTCTCAAGCGAGTTAGGAGATCGGCGTATTAGCTTTGCGTTATTTAATTCGCAAAACTCTGGAATTTTTCATGTAAGCGCTTGGGAATTTTTCTTACACGCCGTCGTTTTTAACGACGGACTCCAAGTCTCTACGGGGATAAACGAATGTTTCAATTTGTCTTGCTACGCTCGGATTGGTTTATACTCATAATGAAAAACTTTAACGTTGATTATCCGTCGTGGTTTTGCATTAACATTTTTATCAATCTTTGCGGAGCAACAAATTTCACAACCATCATCTTCCCTCGGGATTACCATAGTTTCTTTTTATAAAAACTTTAGGCTTCCCCGATATGAGCCGATTTTATTTTTCAACGGATTTCTCCGAGGCAACGCCGCGATTTTGCAATCTAGTTGACGTTCTTAACCCAGCTAACGATCCCTTTTAATGCGTGAACTCCGACACCCTTGCCTGCTGCTGCACAGGCAGGTTAGGGAGAGCCGACAGCGAAATACCAAACCGCCCCGTCAATACGGACTATCGGGGGCGACCAGCTTATTATCCTTAGGGTACCTTTTCTATCAGACACGGCTTCCATTAAAAAAGCACGTGGGTTCACTAAG
>JBJKQQ010000006.1:0-18401 GCA_046705325.1 Candidatus Pacearchaeota archaeon
GTGGTAGAGACAAATTAGAAATTTATTTCTCGTGCGAAGTCGTGAGTTGGGGGAGCGGAGCGCTGGCGGGCGGGGCGAAGTTATATCCACAGCAAAGCTGTGGGGTATTTACCCAAAAAGGAATAAATTTGATTCGAACCAGTGGTTTGTGTTTTTCGCGAAGCGGAAAATGCAGCGAGCGAAGATGCTCAAATTCACTTTAGTGAATTTGCAATTATAGTTTTTTCTACCAGTGTAGTTTCTTTTTTAGAAAAAAAGAAACCCAGAATTCTGTCCTCTGCATTTTCTAAGAATTAAAAACTCTGTAATGGCGAGCAGATTTTGCAAGAGTGTATGATCTTGCTGTTTCATAATCTTTTAATTCAGGATTAAGTTGGTCCATTGAAGCGATTGCAACTTCACTTGGTGTAGGAAAATGACATCCCTCTAACATCTCCTCTCTCAACTTCCTTTTCAAATCAGAAGCTTTAATTCTTATCCTTTCCATTAAATTTTTAGAAAAACAAACGTTATAAATTTATTCCAAACTTATAAACAGGCTGGACAGCGAAACCTTAATTAAGATTTAAGAGTTTAGTTTAAAATGAACTTCGGGGAATCAGTGATAAAATCACAAAAAGACCTCAAGATTCTTCGCAAGAATAAAAATTATATAATAACTAAGGCAAAATATGGACCTTCAAAGGAAACCAAAATTCCACTCAGGATAAATCCTAAATTGGCATTTTCGTCGCAGCGATTATCGGAGACGGACACTTAAGGAAAAGCAAAGAACAGATAACAATAGAACTCACAAATAAAAGATTGATAATTCTCCTAAAGGATTTTTCAAAGGAATTATTTAACCGCGAATTCAATATAAAAGAGAGAATAAAAAACAAGAAAAGTTGCTATTATATGTTGATGGATAGCAAATCCATTTTTAACTTGTTAAGCATCTCTTTCAAGATTCCTTCCGGAAAGAAAAGCCACATCGTAAAAGTGCCAGATTTAATAATCAACTCCACAAAGAAAATCAAATCAGCATTTCTCTTAGGAATAATTTTCACCGAAGGTGGAAACAGAAAAAGAGGTCTGGGACTTTCAACCGCAAGTGAAAATCTTTGGCAAGGACTAATAGACCTATTTTTAGAGATAGGGTTTAAATTAAAGAAAGATAAATGGATTTACAAAAAGTATAAAAAAGAGTATTATGGATTATCTTTCAAGAAAGAAGAGTTTAATCGCTTAATTGCGGGAGTGCCGGAGTGGTCAAACGGGCGAGATTTAGGAGGAGTTCTTTCTTATTACAAAAATAAATGGAACCTCTAAGAACTCTCGTGGCTTAGTGCCTACGCAGGTTCGAATCCTGTCCCCCGCATAAATTAAGTTTAGAAATTATGAACTAAAATAATTCTTCCATGTGCTCCACTTATCCGCGATGTCATTGGCATAATTTATTCCCTCATTGTTGCCAAGTAATCCAAGGAACCAGTTTGTATTGATTTTGCTCGTGTGATAAACACTCGCCACGCACTTCACTTTATCCACTCGAAGCACTGCCGTATTGCAAAGACTGTAAGAAACTCCGCTTCCTGATTGCCATCCAAGCGAATCTCCGTTTCCGTTGAATGCAGACTTCAAGATTGCAGATACTATTCTTATCTGGTCGCTCGCCGACTGGGTTGAACTGTCCGTAGGATGATACCCGAGAAGAAGGTTTCCGTTACTCCCTCCCCAATTATTTTCTTCGGCGATTGCAACAAGCAGAGCCTTGTAATCATTTTGAGTCCACCCTGAAGGAACGTTCTCTGCAGAGTAATTCTCAAAGAGACTCTTATAAGGCGCATAATTTGAAGCCATGTCTGACGCAGCCTGAGTAGCGGCATCTGTTGAAGTTGTTGTAGCGGTATTGCTTAACGTTCCAGAATAAGATGTGGTACTTGCGCTTGCATCCACAACAGGGGAACCCTCTGCAGAAGTAGATTTGAATATCAGAAAAGCCCCGTCGGCAAAATTCTTCCCATCAAGCGATTTTATCAAATCCTGCGGCTCTCCGTAAACGCCATTCCCTGTCTGCGGAGCTTCCCTCCATGTCAGTCCTGAACCCGCAGAAGGCTGCCATTCCCATTTATTGTTTGAATCGAACACAAAGTAAAATCCTTGTGAATTGTAAGCAACAGTAAACTTCCCCTGGTAATCCATTAACATATCCTTAATGGAAAGGGTGGGCCTCGAAAGAACAATTCCCTGATTGTTTTTCACGTCATTTATCAGCAACGCAAGCCCGGAGTCATAAGTCTGGCCGCTAAGGTCTCGGGCAAAGTTTAAGAAATTCTGGCCTGCCCAGCTGCTCCCATAACCCTCCAAAACGCTGTAATCAGAAATAGGATACCAAGACTTGTTGTCTTTGGAGAAATGCCATGTTCCGGAAGAGTACTCAAAATAGATCGCAGGCAAAAGGAAATTTGTATTTTTATATTGGAAAATCGGCGACGAAAATGATGAAGAACCTGCAACGGTTGTGCCTGTAGGGGCAACAAGCGAAGGATTCACGTTTTTTGCAAGAGTATTCCAGATACTATTCACATCTTCTACATATTTCTCGTTCGTTCCGACAGGGCACCCCCAACCGTTGTAGCCCCTTATCGCAGCGTTCCATCCGCTGTAAACCTTGCTGAATCCGTCACTGCACTGCGTCATCCCCGATGCAGGGAAAGTATAACTCTGTCCTCCGCCATAAGAAGAATATTTCTTATTTAGAATCAGCGCTCCGCATTGGATGTTTTTCTGGAAATTCTCGCTTCCTGTAACATCCGCAATGCTTGAAACTCCCGAAATTCCCCCATTAGATTGATAGCAGTCAGAAACGGAAATGGGATCGATCTGCATAAGTCCGATGGAAGTTCCTCCGGTAGCATCAACCTTGCATTGCGATTCCTGAATCATTATGGAAAGTAAAAGCAGAGGGTCTTCCTTATACGTTTGCGCCGCGCCCCATATGGCTGCAGCATAACTGCTGCATTGGCTGGCAGTACCGCAATCGCACTTTTGGCCTGAAGTCCCGACCGCATTGGACTGCGCGTAAGTCATGGCATTCAGGACGTCGCTCACGCTTATCTGCGAAACCGTGGCGGAACCTGGAGTCGTTGCGGGAGTCGTCGTCTTTGCGCCGCTTCCCGAAGAAGTTTTTTCAACGGCTTTCCTGTACAGATTCAGCGCAATCTGGGCGTAAGCGTTCCCCCTCAAGAAATAAAGTTCTCCTTTCTGATTATTATAGAAAACTTTGTCAAGCAAAGAATTTATATCACTGATCCTCTTGTTTGGATCGCTTTCCTTGGATACTGAAGAGACATTGCTGTCGAACTGGCTGCTTGTCAGGTACTTGCTGCTGTTCAGCAAAAGGCTTTGGTAAGCTTCATTCAGGCTCTGCAGCGTCGAATTCTGCAGTGTGGTTGTTGTTCCGTTGGAAAGATAAGCTGCAATGTCCGGAGAGTTTATCGCATTCTTCACAGATTGCGTATCAAGCCAGCAATCCATGTTGATGTCGGCGCATGTTCCGGTTTGTATCCATCGCGAGTTCTGCGAATTTGCATTGGCATCTGTTCCAAGGCCCGGATTCTTTGTCGCGCAAATTCGCGTTATTCCGAGATCTTGTATCGAGGGGGTGACAAGATTGGTAAGCCCTGCCTGCGCATTCAAATTAAGCAAGCTCGCCAAGTCGATCGTTCCGGAAGTGCACTCCTGCTCCGTCTTTATGTTCGTATTATTGACTTGGTTCGCAACATAAGAGTCTTTTACATAATTGAGAGCGAGGCCGGAGGAAACCTGCTGGAACCCGCAATCTTCCTGGCCGTTCACGCTTATGCAAAGTTTTGTGTATCCAGTCGGGGCGGTAAAGTCTTTCGTTTGGTCTTCCGTTCCACCTGCCGAAATATATCCGGAATCCACTGTATGCGGAGATGAAGTGTCCTGGTAATATGAACTTCCGGAACCCTCGAGGTAAACGCTGTAATAAACGCCGGAATTCTTTCCTGCGTAAATGTGGTAATAAACCTGATATTGCGATTGCGGCGGCACGGTCGAAGTCGTATACGAAATCGCATTGAAACTCCCGGTGTACTGCGGCGGCGAGTCCGTCGTCCCAAGCTTGTTTACTAAATTGGCTTCATCAGGGAACACCGTAGAGATGAAGTTCTTGCATACGGCTTTTCCGAAAGTGACATTCCCTTTGGCAAACGACTGCGGAAGGCTGCTGGTGTAAAGATTCGTGATATAACTCTCCGACTGCTTTGTTGTATCAAGAGCGTTCTGGAAATTGGCATACTCCCCCCCTCCCTGCGTGTTTTCTCCAAGCGCGGATTTCGCCAAGTTAGGAATTATTATCCCTGCAAGAGGGGCAGCCTCCGACCAGAAAAGATTGCACATGTAAACGCTTTCCACTTCATTGCAAATTCCCGTAGTCTGTCCTGAATCCAACTGCGTCTGCAAACAATCCCGCGAAGAGTTAAGGACTGAAATCCAGTTTTCCAATCCGGCCTGTATTCCTGTAAGGCAAACGGGGATGTAAACTCCCTCTCTTACATTCGGGAAGCACAAAAGCACGCTTCCGACGATTCCCGACTGGACCACATCCTGGACATGGTAAGCTCCGCCGAAATCGCACCTGCTTGAAGGGCAGACGTAAGGGTCGCATGCATTGAAAAGGACTGCGCACTCTGTAGGCGACATGAAATCCTGGCATTGTATCGCCGGCGTGTTCACAGCCGGAGAACCCACTGCAATGCTTTGTCCGTTTATGACCACTCTGCTCACGCCGGATTTATACTGGCTCGCGGCCGAAGTTATAGCCTGCTGCGCTTCCGAGACAAGTTTCGAAACCTGGCTGGTATCGGTAAGTCCCCCAAACTGGCCGTAAGTCGTTCCGGAACCAAGATTTATTCCCTGGCAGGTATCATCGCCCGTCTGCGAATTAAACTCCTCGATTCCATTGGCTCCAACATTGCACAGATAGAAACTTTCGACTCTTCCTGAATTGTCATAAGAACTGCCGGTCTGAACCCCCGAAACAAGATTCGCTGAAGCAGATTGCCTCACCGCCGCATACCATCCGTTTTTCAGATCGAAAGGAACGATCGCGGGCAGGCCTTTGTAAGGGTCCGTCTCAAAATATTGCACTTCAGGCTCCGTGCTTCCCTGGTTCGCCTTGTAAGGGTTTTGATAACTCGAAGCGTCCGCTTTCTGGAATTCTATCTTCCCAATAATCTGACCCAAAACATCCTTGTCTGTAACCGCCTTTCCGCTTGTGTCATAAACTCCTGTAACGGGCATTATAGTGGACTGGTAAGTGTTTCCCATCACGAAAATGTAAGTGTTTCCGTCCCCTGCCGGAGCAATATAGGCGGGAGTTGAAGCAGTTATTGTATTCCCTTTAAGGTCTTTCGTCCCTTCCATCTTCGAAGCTATCGCACTCCCCAAACCGGATACTGTAAGTCCAAGGTAAGTGTATTTCTTTACTTTATCATTTAGCTCGATAATCTGGCCGACCTGATTCGAGTTCACTCCCGTGCTTGCTGCGATCTTGTTCGCAGCCGCGTAATTCCCCGCATTTGTCTGGATATTCGAAAGCGTATTGTAAAGTCCTTGTTGCGCCGTCGCTTTTAGCGATTCGCTCGACGAACTTGAGCAAAGAATCTGCGCGTAAAGTTGAACATCTTTGGCTTGATTGACATTGAAGTTATTTTTGCTGTAACTGTCGTAGCTCAAAAGCGTTTTCGCGTCGCTCAAGCTTATTGCTCCTGCTTTGCTGTTCGAAGGATTGGCTATGGAGTTTCCAACGCAGTTCAGCGAAGACTGCACGCTCTGCGAATAATTCTGCATGAACGCGTTTGTGTTCACGACGCTTTGCGAAAGGACCGACGCAATTCCTTTTTGCTTGGTTGTGTATTTGGATTGTATTGAATTTACCTGCTTGTTCTGCTGGCTCATCAGGAATGTCGTCTGGTTCACGTCCGAATCTATTTGTTTTGAATTGTTAAGGAAACACTGATCAAGGGTTGAATACTTTCCGCTGTTCACCATGCTTGTGCATCTGTCGTTCCATCCGCCCGCTCCGGTCATGACTTCCGTTCTTGCGAGCCCTTTTCCGCCAAGATTGTTCAGGAAGTTTATGACTGTAAGGCCAAGGCCTATAGTCTGACATGCAGCTTTCGAAAGATTCACTAATGTCCCCGTAGCTCCGGAAATCTTGTCAAGCGTTGAGATCGTGCTATTAAGCCCTTTTATCAAACTCTGCGTCTGCGCGGGATTAAGCTTTATAGACCTTTTTTCTATACCGAGGTTAAAAGAAAAATTGGCCTGCGAGCCCTTGTCGTTGACGTTTGGAGCGATTTCCACTTTCGCATATTTCTTCAGATTTACCTGCGTCAAAGTCAGCGTGTAAACGTTCTTGCTTTTGAGGACTCCGGTCGCCTGTCCCAGCGTCGCAGGAACATTTTGTTTCAAAGTCATCGAACCGGAACCTAAAATCCCCGCAGGAATGTCGAGTGTTGCAGTTCCGTCGCCGAGCGAATCAAGCTGGATGTAATCCCCGGCAGACGAGTTCAACACAATTTTTTGGTTCTTCTGAAGAGGTATGTTATCTGGATGTCCATCGGGGAACTTGACGCTTACAGTGGCTCCGAAATCCGAGAAAGTGGGTTCCGAAATTCCGTCGAGGGTTATCTGATAAGCCTGGCCGCTTATTGTTACATACTGGCTGTTCTCTCCCTGACTTGAAAGCACCGCGCCGTTATTGCAGAGCTTGCTTATGTCGTAATCTGAATTCGGATAATCCTTCTTGAACTCGTCGCAAAGGCTCTGAACCGAGGTCTTTTGCCCGAGGTTGTAAGTGAGATTTATCTGTTGGTAAAGGGATTTCTCTCCGAGCGTCGCGGAACTTCCTGAAGGATATGTCTCGCCGGAATAACTGTTTTGAACCGTACCATAATCCCCGTTCGCCTGGGTGTAAATTGTCTGGATTGTGGAATTTATAGGGTAATCGGATGAACTCGCGAAGCCGGTAAAATTCACTTTTAGCCCTTCCTTCAGGAAGATAGGATTCGGAACTCCGTACTGCAAATACGCCAAATCCGTTCCTGCCCTGATGGTCTGCGTGAAATAATCGAACACCGCGGCAATTCCCTTGAAGGTGTTAAGCCCGACGCTCAAGATAGGATTCTTCGCCATCTGCGTCGGAGTAACAAGGCGGGCCAGGCTGGCGAATGTTGAAAGCTCGTCCGAAGTCATCTGGCTCTCGAACTGCGCGGGAGTTTTTGCAAGTATGGCAAGATAAACATAAACGTTATTGATGCTGTTCTTGTCGGAGGAAACAAGATTGGATGCTGACCTGTAATCTATGTATCCGAGGTAAACCGATTTCCCTTTGTCCACGAAATCACCGTTGGGAACTGTGAAAAGATAATCCCCGATTCCGTAATCTTTCTTCGTGCCGTTTATGTCTATCGTGACTCTCGGCGAGATCGTCAGGTCGAAAGTTTTGTATCCCAAATCAGTATTGCAGCTTATTTGCACATCTTGCACGAGACCCTGCTTGTCTATGTTTCTTACCTGGCACATGCCGTTTATGAGCGTGTCTCCTTTGGAAACATCCACAATGTTCCCGTTTATCTCCAGCTTCGCCATGGTGTCCGCTCCCTGGATTGCGTCAAGTTTTACGCTCATTGTCGCGGAGCAGACATTGAAACCCGGAATGGACATGGAACTTGAAGTCTGGCCGGATTGCAGCGTCGCGCTCGAAACCCTGTTAAGATTCTTGTCGTAAACTGAAACCGTCGCCTGGCCGTTTTGGATGTTGTCCACTTTCACGTAGCCTTTCCCTCCCCAGAAGCTGTACTCCGGATAATTCGTTTCCCAATCTGAATCTGTGAGCTGTGGAATAGTGTATTGCACCGTCCCGATCCCAAGCGCACTGTTCGCGTTGTACTTCAAACTCGCTGTGAGTGTTCCATTGACGGAATTTGGCATTGAAGATTCATTCGGTTGCTGCTTCAAGTCTATGACAACATATCCGATATTATTAAGAACAGGCGAATTCGTCAGCGTGTTTCCCGCGCTCAAAGCCGCCTGCGCAGGATAAAATCCGATGCTTCTGACTTCCTTTGGATAAGCCCCTTGAAAAGAAATGCTGTCTATCGCACTCACATCCACCGAAGGATTAAGCTGCGTTGCCATCAAAGGGCAATAAACCTGAACATCCTGCTGTTCAAGCAAGTCGCTTCTGATAACTGTGGGCTCGCAGCCGGTTGGAGAAATCTGCACCGCAAAATCCTGGCCCTGCGAACACATGGAACCGCTTGAAGCAGAACTTGAACCGGTAAGCGAAGATATAAAACTGTTAAGCGAAGTCTGCGCATTCGGAACAGTAGTCGCATGAACCCCTCCTGCCAGAAGCAACACCGCCAACAAAAGAAGCGCGAATCCGAATTCTTTTTTTCTCATCTCCATATTAATTTAAGTTTATTGACAATTTTTTATTTTCGAAGAGGATGTAATTGGTCTGCAGCTGCGCCAGGCTATTCGGGCTCGGCAATGAAGGCGCATTTATCGTGATGGTCTTGGAATTCGCAAGCTCCGAATCTGTGAAGTAATATTCTTCGCTTCCGCCGGCGGAAAGCGCGCTGGACAACACCTGCGCAGGCACGTTGATTGTATAGCATTGCTGCTGCGTCGCTCCGATAAACGAGCCCAGGCCGGTTGCGGGAATGTTAATGCACTGTTGTTGCGTCGTGGCGCCGACGCTTATCGAAGAGTTAGAATATACGTAAACAGTTACATTGTAATCCCCTTCGCTAAGGTTCACGGATTTCTGCCGCGGATAAAGAACAGTACTTGAGTCTCCGTTCGCGGAAGCAAAAGTTATTGTCGCGCTTCCCGCGTAAGGCTTTCCGCCGACCTCAAGGTTTACCGTCTCGTTGTAAAGCCTGTCAAGGATAACATTTACGCTCCCGTTTTGCGTCGTGGAGAAAAGATATCTCCCTTGCTGGAAGCCTGCCGCTGAAGCGAGAATGTATCCGTTCACGCACTGCGGGAAATCTCCGTTCAGAGTTCCGGACTGGGTCTGCCCGACGCTGCAGGTTTGGCCAAAGCACTCGTATGAAATGTTCGCGTCCACGGGATTCGAATTGGAATCGAAAACGCTCACGCTGACATTGGTCTTTCCCTGGCTGCAAAGCTGGGCCGATTGGCTTTCTATGGCAGTTCCGTTTGCAAAACCCCTCGGAAGATTATTGTTTACTATGACTGCCATCGGGAACTGGAAAATTTCGTTGCCGCTTTGCACTGTCGTGAGAACCGGATATTTTATGCTGTAAACGAAATGGTAAGGAACATAGCAGAATCCGAGAACTCCAAGGCCTTGCTGGTTTCCCACCGGATTGGCAATCATCGAATCTCCCTGCGCGGGATCGACTTCGTAAGTGCTTGGCCATGTCGGATCGGTTATGAATTGCGCATTCTTCACAGGAATCTTGACCGTGAAATAATTCGTGTTGTTCGTCCCCGTTTGCAGAGTCATAATATTGTCCGTTATCGCTTCCTTAAGACTCGCAACAACATTCGAGACGCTCCAAGTTTCCGGAGAGCATTGCACGTCAACCCCGTCCACCGGCGCGAAATTCCTCATGGTATCGACAGTATAATTCTCCAGAAACAGCGTCGACTGCTCATAATCGTAAATCTTCATCGCGGACTGAAAAAGGTTTCCAAGCTCGGAGTTTACGGTCGCCTGCGAATTCTACAAAGAATACGTCTGCTTCCCTTTCGTGAAAGTCAGGTCCATAGCCAAGTTAACCTTGACGCTGTCAGGATTTATTGCAACGCTGGCTGTTGGATCACCCATTTGTATTCCTATGCCAGAGTAAGCGGAAAGGTCGCAGCTTTTTATTTTTCCATCGATGAATTTCGCCAGTTGGTCTTGCATGAACGTCTCGTTTGGAACCTGTTCTTTCTCTATGTTATTTCCCGAAACATAATACCAATAAGGAATTGGATTCCCCAAAAACAAAAGATCGGACGAGAAAGGTTGATAAGTCGATCCCGGAACGAACGGCGGAAGATAAATGTAACCCCCCTGGCTTTCCAGAACGCTTATCCCGGTCTGCGCATTGGCCTCCATGCAGGAAAGAAAAGTGTTATAGGCCGGCTGGAATTCCGCGGGAACATTCACGGTTGTGCTAATGCTTCCCCTTATCACAAAAAAAAGCGCGACGGAAACCACGATTATAATCCCGATGATGACAAAGACTGTAACCTGGGCTTTCTTGGAATTAAAACTGCCCATCACCCTTTTTTCGCTCATGCCACACCAACGGAAAATATGTATATAAATCTTAGTATCTTTTTTGGTGCCAGAATGAAATTCCGCCAATGCCGAGCAGAATTCCCGCAACGAGATCTATCCATTTCTCGACTCCCGCCAAAGCGGTTGTTATCGTTGGAACCGCTGAAAAAAAGACATTCGCGAAGTAAAGCGCGAAGATGAAATAGATTGCGATTCCTAAAAATGCGAGCTTGTTCATGAAACCCATCATGGAATTTCTCGAGGCTTTGTAAAAATAAATTCCCGCGATTGCAAGAAGAGCCGCGGAGATTATGATTATGATTTTATCTATGCTGATTAAAAAAGCGGGAAAAGTCAGCAAACCGAGAGCTTTCACCACAAAGTACGCTCCGAAAACCAGCCCGACAACCAATCCGAAACCACCTAATTTATTTCCGCCGTACATAACAAGTAATAAATACTCAACTATTTAAAGATTTTCAACTATTCCAAATCAGGAAAATAGTCGGTCCCATAGTCCAGTGGCTAAGACACGTCCTTGACGATGGGTTTCTTTTTTAGAAAAAAAGAAACTACACTGGTAGAAAAAACTACAAGTGCCGAACAAGTTCGGATTCATCAAAATGGACGAGACCGCAGTCCGATTCTGCGTGGGACCATAGTCGCGCGCAGGAAATTCAAATAGGGGTGACTTGTCAGGGGGATTCTTCCCCATACGAGCGTGGGACCATTTTTCTATTTTGAAAATTTATTGTCTTCCTTAACTAAGTTTAAGAAATCTGCAAAATCGCCGAACAATTCCTTCAAAATTTTTCAGCATTAACATTTCAAAAACGGAGAAATCTCTCTCGAACGCCAAGGGGCACGTTCGAAGTAAAATCAATTCGCGAGTGAAACGAGCGCAAATTTATCCTCTTTTAGATTTCTTAATAATTGGAATCACAAAGGGCTGATAAAGATAATCTTTAGATTTCTCGTCGAAAAATCTCCTAAATCCGTAAACGATTTCGTTTTTCTTTTTTCCATATTTTCTAAGAACAAGAAATTCTTTCCTTGCGTACTTCAAAGTTTTGAAAAACCAAAAAAACCGGGAAAGATAGAATGCAAGATACAATGTAAAAATAGCGAACTCGAAAAATCCGAAGAAGGTTTGCAGCCCCTTGTAATAATTTTTAGGCGTAAACTGTTTTCCTTTTTTAGCATAAGAATCCAACTCCTTTTCCATTTTTTCAAATTCCTTAACTGTGAGCACGTCTTTATTCCAAATAAATTTAAGATAGATCTTGTCAATCACTGCAAAATTCAAAGCCAGCAAAACAAAAGCCAGACCAAGAATCGCCCAAATAACAATATACTCTCCCGAAAAAGGAAATCTTTCAAGAATCCAATAAAGCAAAAGCCCCAGAACAAAAAGAGTTATGTAACCTATTAGAGAAACTGCGAGAGGCCATCCGAAAAAATCTAGCGTCTTAAAAAATTCTCTTAAATTTTTCCTCGCCATATTCTCTCAAAACAAAAGTCCTATTTAATTTTATCTCCGACTTTTCTTCCCGCCCTTAACTTGCCCCCAATTTTCATCCACAATCTCAAAATCGAAATCCTCGTGATGAAGATTCGCAATCTGCAAAAGCTCTTCAAACAAATTTTCCGAAAGCAATCGCCTTTCAGAGTAATAATTTTTCAAAGTCTGATAACCAACGCTAACGCCGCGATTCAGCAACTCTCGCAACGACGGACTTCCAACCGCTGCCAAAACTTTATCGAAAAATTCTCGCTGTTTTCCTTTTTCGAATTTTATTCTTGCCATTTTTTATGTTTTCAACTTCCCACAAATCCAAAGTCGCCCTCATTAAACCGCGGATTCCATTATCAAATAAAAAATCGTTTTGCAAAGGGGGCGCGGCGGGCGGGAATGAAAATCTCAAAACGATTTTTTGAAATTTTCTATGTCTGTATAGACCAGGACTTCACGGAGGGGAATTGTTTTCAAAACTTACATTTTAACTCCGACACCAAGCTATAAAAAACTTTATAAAACCAAATTATCAAAAGATTACATGTAATTTCCAAAGAAAACAAAAAGGTACTGCCCTTACTGCAAGAAGCAAACTGAACAGAAGGTTAAATTAGTTTCAACAGGAAACAAGCGTGGAACCTTGAAGAGAGGAGGTATTGCAAGAGCAAAATTCAGAGGTCTCGGAATTGGAATAGGCAACAAAGGAAAATGGGGCTCCAAACCCGCAGTCACAAAGTTCAAGAGAAAATCCAAGACAACTAAAAAGACAAACATAATGTACACCTGCTCTGAATGCGGAAAGTCCAAGTACCAGAAGAAAGGACAAAGAGCAGGCAAACAAGTTCAGGAATAAAATGATAACTAAATTAAAAATATATAATACTCGGGCGATGTGCGTTTTTTCGGCGATGCGTATGCAGCATAGCGGAATCGCGCAACGAACGAAGTGAGCGGAATCGCAATGGCACAAGCAAAAAGAAAGAAAAGATTTTTCGACGTCGATATACCAATAATCCGGAAAGAAACGAACCTCATAGCTTTCGAAGCTTCGGAACTTGAAGGCAGAAACATTAGATACGACTTGACAAGAATGTTGAAAGGAAAAAACGTAATCCTCTCCCTCGTCATAGAAAAGTCCAAGGAAAATGAAAAAGAATTTGTGGCAGTTCCAAGAAAGATCGAAATGATTCACTCTACTTTGGCGAGAATGGTTAGAAGAGGCACAGACTACATCGAAGATTCATTCAGGGTAAACTGCAGGGACGCGGTCGTTACTGTAAAACCTTTCCTCATCTCGAGAAGAAAAATCCATAACTCAATAAAAAGATCGTTGAGAAACAAAGCCAAGGAAGAAATAACCGCGTACTTCGCGGACAAAACTTACAACGAACTTTTCGAAGAGCTCATAAGAAACCAGCTGCAAAAGCCGATGAGCCTCAAACTCAAGAAAATTTATCCTCTTTCAGCTTTTGAAATCAGAATTTTGAAAGTCGAAAAAGTTCTTGAAAATTCCAAAGCTAAGAAAGAAGAAAAGAAAACTTCTGAAGAAGCCAAATCTGAAAAAGAAGAAGTTGAAGTTAAGGAAGAATAATTCTGATGAAAGCAGATACAAAGTACACTCCAGAATGGGTTTTAGAAAGAGCAAGAAAACTTAGATATGATTATTCCGACGAGATCCCAAGTCAGGATAAAATTCTCCACAATATTCATGCAACACATAAGATCTCTATAGGATATTGGCAACATGTTAGTGCAACATTACAAAATTCAGAAAAAGCAGGATATGTGGGAAATAATTATTACAACAGATTCAGGGAACATTTCAAATCAGAGATAGAAGGGAAATTCACAAGTCAAAAAAGTATCGATTTCGTAAACAGCCTTCTCGAAGAATTCATAGCTGAACTTGAGATTAAAGTTCTGCAAAAATAATTTTATTATCTTCTCATTTCCTAAGGCAGATTCAGTATTCCATTATCAATTCAAAATCAATCCCGCGAAGCGGCAATTTGAGGATTCAGAGGGAACGAGAAATCTTTTAAACCACATATATCTTTACAAATTCATGCCTGTATAGCTCACGAGGGGCACATCCCCTTACGGTAACCCCTAGCTTTAAAACTTCGGGTTAGTTCGCTATACAAACACGCCTGTATAGCTCAGTGGCAGAGCATCGGTTTTGTAAGACTCAAAGTCTCAGAAGAACCGGGGGTCGGGGGTTCAAATCCCTCTACAGGCTTTTTGAAATGAGGAAGCCAGATGATTAAGGTTAAATTTCCCGATGGAGAAGACGTTATAGAACATATCCTAACAACATTAAGCATCTTGGATAGTATGGGAAAAGAATTTGCCCAAACAAACAAAGTTTCACTTGATTTTTCTGAAGTGAGATGGTTTATCCCTTGTTCTATCATTTTAATCAGCAATAAAATAAGGGAATTCATGGACCACCGTATTGAATTAATTGAATATAAACCGCCAACACTTGATAAAGCACGTAACCATTTAGAGAAAGTAGGATTTCCCCTTGGAAATAAAGGGGATGGGAACTCATACATTTCGATAAAACATTTTAAAAAAGATTCAAAGGACCTCAAGCAAGTTAATACAAAGGTCAATGAGTTAATGGATGCTATTGAAAGCAAACTTCCATACCAAATAGTAGAAAGTATGAAATATATATTTGGAGAATTGTCTGCCAATATTGATGATCACTCTGAGTTTGAATGTGCTTCATTGATGGCTCAATATTTTCCTACAAAAGAAATTGTAGATATTGGAGTTTTTGATAATGGGGTCTCTATACCTGGATTGTTTGAAAGACACAAAATAAGCTTCAAAGGAGATTCCGAAGCCATAAGGAAGGCTGTATGGGGCGAGGTCACAACAAAGAGAGGAGAGATTGGAAGAGGATATGGGTTGAGAACATGTAAAAATCTCTCTATAGAAGGCTTGAAAGGAGAGATATATGTCGTTTCTAGAAAAGGAATACTAGTACTATCATCGGGTATTGACCCGATATTCTATGACATAAAAGGGAATTCCCTTCAAGGAACATTCTTATACCTCCGATTAAAAAAACCGCAGGAAAAAGTAAATCTTTATCAATTTGTAGAATGACAAATTTTAAATATTCTAAAATTGTTATAATCCCATGAAGACAGTGTTATTGGCAGATAGGTTTGGCAATAATATCTTCACAAGAAATTCTGTATCTACCTTCTTTGAAGAACTAAATTCGCTCAAAGAGAAAAATGTAATATTGGATTTCTCGAAGATAAAGTTCATATCCAGATCATGCGCAGACGAATATTTGAAACAGATTAAAACCTCCAAGAAAGATTTCTTAGTTAGGAACTTATCTCCAGAAGTTGAAGAAATGATAAAAATGGTAAAAAACAGCTATAAAGATTTAAGCTTTGTAAGAAAATTGGATTCTAAAGGAGCTATTCCTGCTTAATCGCCCTAACTTAACAACAGTCCCTTAATTTTTATCCTAACTTCACGGCAGTCCCGTAAGCCAGCATTTCTGAAGAACCCTGCATTATCATCGCGGTCATGAATCTCATTCCGATAATTGCGTCAGCGCCCATCTCAATCGCGTTGTTTACCATTCGATTAAATGCCTCGTCTCGGGACTGAGTCATCATCATTGTGTAATTTTTGACTTCTCCTCCGACGAGATTTTTGAAACCCGCGCCGATGTCCACGCCAAGATTTCTCGTCCTGACTGTATTCCCGCGCACGATCCCCAAAACCTTGACAACCTTCTTGCCCGGAACTTCATTCCCCGTAGTAACAATAATTTCTGCCATCTAATAAAACCCTTCCTCGCTTTTGGCAATTTTTTCTTGTCTCCTGTGTGCAATGCCAGAATATAAATCTTCGATGACTTCTAAAAGGTAATTTACTCTGCCAGAAATTAACTCTGCTCCGCCGCTTGCAGCCATAGAGCCTCCTAATACATATGCCGGAACTCTTAATGAACCTAATTCAGGAGACAAAGCAGAAACGACAACCAAGGCACCACCGGCCAAAGCCTCGGCCCCGCCTAAAACTCTTGTCCCTAATCGCACTCGGGCAGACAAATCACGATTGTTCTCAACGCAACCCATATTATTTCTTACCTTCTGATTTATTTAAATCTTTTCTCTCTTCAATTTTCTCCTCACTCTTGTTGAAAAAAATCGCTATGCCGATTGCCGCAAGAGGAACGCCGTAAAACAAAAGCCACCAAACCGAAAAGAACGCCCAAACGATAAATCCTACACCTGAAATAGCCACAAAGATTCCAATAATTTTCCTCGCTGTTGAACCCATTAAAACAGGATTGTTTCAGAATTAATAAACTTATTCTTCAACCTTCTCCGCCTTTCCGTCGTCAATCAAGATCTTAGCGATTTGCTTCGGCAGGTTTGCGATTTGCCCTTTCTCGAAAGGTCCGATCATCTCCCCGTCCAGCCCGAGGAAAGCTTCAACATTATCTTTGAAAGTTATCATCTCGTTTTCCTTTTCAACAACTTTCCCGTTGCCGCCGCCGTTGCCGTTCAAAGTCTCGTTGAATTTTTTGTCGGAAGAATCTATGCATTTCATGATGTCTTCGAAAAGCTGTTTCTCGAAATCAAGCATGTTTTCGAAATCTCTCTTCGAAATTCCAGTCTCCGAAGCGATCAAAACCAGATTCAAAATTTTCCGCCTTCTGATTCTTTTCAGTTCGTTGAACAGCGTAATCGCGTTCTCGAGTTGCTTTTTCGTCTTTATCGTCGTGTCCGAGAACGCGTCGTCTTCTTTCGAAGACATTTCCTTTTTTTCACGCAAATATTCCGCCACGCTGGCGACAAAATTCTTCGGCAGCGACTGCAACTGCTCCGAATATCTTTCCTTCCTCGCAGCTTCGTATATTTCATTGTAAGTTATCATTTTTCTTCTGCCTTCTTTTTCAAATGCTCCGGAATCTCGAATTTAGCGTATTCCGGAAAAAGATTTTTCCCGTGCACCAGTCTTGAAAAACACTCCCCTTCAAGTTTGCAGTCTTCGAGAGCGTCGTGGGCTTTTCCTTCTTTCACGACTTCTCCGTTATGAAGTTCCATCCGCGGATTTTCCACCCCGCAAAATTCCAGAACCTGCGGAAGCGAAAAACTCCCGCGCCCGTTTTCCCGCAGCCTATATCTTCCGGCAGTTTCCAAATATTTCAGCTGCGCGAGAACGTAAAGGTCGAAACCTTTGGAACCCGTAACTTCTCCGAAATCCTTGTAAATTCCGTATCGCAGGCATTTGTTGTGCAGGAAGTTCATGTCCCAGCCGATGTTCTGCCCGACAATCAGCTTCTCTCCGCACGTCTTCGCCCATTCCAAAAAATTCAAAATCATCTGCTTCTGCGATTTCAGCCCCGGATTTCTAAGTTCGTCCTCGGCCTTCCCAGTAATCTTCAGCGCGCCCTCTTCGACAACATCCGAATCATCTATCCGCGCCTCGTCGAAAAAATAATTTTCCGGCTTTTCAAGTTCAATCGCCCCAATCTGCCATATCCCGCACTTTCCCGTATTGAGCCCGCTTGTCTCCAAATCCAGCACTATCATTCTCTGGGAAAACAGGCTCTCTTTTTAAGAATTATTATACAAAACTACAAAAGATAATCTTTAATCAAATCGACCAAGGGAATTTTTCCTTTTGATATGGAAGCAGCCTCGCCTTTTAAGATATAATACATTTCCCTGAAATCCTTCGCATGCAATAATTCCGGAATGCTTTCCAAACTTATTTCATAACCTTCAGCGCGTTCATTAACCAAAGCAACTCTTTTTCCAAGACTCCCGTTCACAAAGTTAACCGCATAAAGCTCCTCCTCTTCCCCTATATCTCTCATTACCAATCTTTTTGACATTTTATCTCGCAAACCCGACTTTCTTCAGCATCTCTCCGCCGACCATCCTGCCAAGCGCGCCTTTCCTCGCCTCGCGCTCGCAAAACTTCTTGCCGACGAGCTTCTTCTCCTCGCCTTTCTCTTTCGAGTAAGAATATTCTTTCTTCGTCTTCGGAAGCGAATTGTTGTAAAACAGCACCGGGACGGGATCCGCCGAGTGCCCGTACATCCTGCATGGCGTCGAGTGGTCCGCAGTCACGACAACATTTATCTTGTTCGCTGTAGCGAAACTTTTCAGGAACTTGAAAAAAGTCTTGTCGATATACTCCAGCATGGATTTTTTCTCGAAAGGCTTGTTATCATGCCCAGGCAAATCCGTTTCTTTCAAGTGAATGTAAGCGTAGTCGAAATCCTTTCTGTGCTTTTTCAGCATCCTTATCGAAAACTTGCACGCTTTTTCCAGCCCCTGATGAAGATTGGCGTAAACATCCAGTCCTTTCAGCTTCGGATACTCGAAAGAAAAAACTTTCATCCCGCTAAGTCTCGAGAACGCGGTTTCAAGAGGCATGTAAGAAACCGCCACGGGGATGTACCAGATCGTCGAAGTCGTCCAACAGTTGCGAAATGAGTGTGGCCCGACGCAGGTGGATGGGGCGCGTGTGGGTATGGCCCAGAATATCGGCGGCAGCGGCGCGACCATCCTG
>JBJKQQ010000007.1:0-7789 GCA_046705325.1 Candidatus Pacearchaeota archaeon
GAATAATGAAGATGAGAAAAATCTCGAACACTTTATGCTTGAACTTCTTGGTTTCCATGAGAATCCACACGACAATCACGAGAACGACAATTCCTATGAGCGTTGTATTCAGCAGCATCGGTAAAAAAGCCGAAACAACTATAAAAATATTTCCCTGGATATGAAAACTGACGAATAAGACGGTTGAACAATTTCTTAAAGGATTTCCCCATTAACTTTTCAGAAACGGAGAAATCTCCCTCGGACGCAGGGGGCACGTTCGGAGTAATATCAATCCGCGAAGCGCAAATATTTAATTGTATTCCATAAAGCCATAGTTACATTTTTATATTCCAGCCCGTTTATCAAAACATGGAAAAAAAGTTTTACGTCACGACGCCGATTTACTACCCTAACGACATTCCTCACATCGGGCACGCTTACACTTCCATAGCCGCGGACACCATCGCGAGATGGCACAAAATTCTCGGCGAAGAAGTTTTCTTTCTCACCGGAACGGATGACCACGGAAAGAAAATAATGGAAACCGCGGCGAAACACAACCAAAAGCCGAAAGAATTCGTCGACGAGCTCGTGCCTAAATTCAAGGACGCATGGAAAAAACTAAACATCAGGTATGATCGGTTCATCCGGACAACCGACAAAGACCATGAGAAAACAGTTCAGGAAGTTTTGCAAAAATCTTACGACAACGGCGACATCTACCTCGGAGAATACGAAGGTTACTATTGTACGGCCTGCGAAGCTTACTACACCGAAAAAGATTTGGAAGACGGCTGCTGCCCTATTCACAAAAAGCCGATCGAGAAACTTAAAGAAAAGAGTTATTTCTTCAAACTCTCAAAATACCAAAAGCAACTCCTAGAACTTTACAAAAAAAATCCCCAATTCATCTCGCCCGCAAACCGAAGGCAGGAAGTCATCAACCGAGTAAAAGAAGGCTTGAGAGATTTGAGCATCTCGAGAACGAGCTTCGACTGGGGCATAAAACTGCCCTTCGACAAAAGCCACATTGCGTACGTCTGGTTCGACGCGCTTTTCAATTATTACACTGCAACAAGAGAGAAAGGGAAAGAAAAATTCTGGCCCGCCGACATTCACCTCATCGGAAAAGACATAATCTGGTTCCACACAGTTTACTGGCCCGCATTTTTATTGTCTGCAGGAATAAAACTTCCGAAAAAAGTCTTCGCTCACGGCTGGTGGACATTCGACAAAGAAAAGATCTCAAAGTCAAGAGGAAAAGTCATAAATATAGATGAACTTATTTCAATCGCGGGCGTGGATTCCGCAAGATATTTCCTCCTCCGCAACACAGCATTCGGCGACGACGGAGATTTCTCTGAAAAAGATCTCGTTGCAAGAAACAACAACGAACTCGCGAACAAGCTCGGAAATCTCGTTGCAAGAACCTCCGGATTGATAGAAAAATATAACTTAACAAAAACCGAAAACAAACTTTTGAAAAAGCTAAAGCTCGCAGACATAAAATCAAAGATGAAAAACATGGAATTAGACAAAGCGCTCAACGAAATCTTCGCGTTCATCGACAGCTGCAACGAATATGTCCAAAACAAAAAGCCTTGGGAGACTCATGACAAAAAAGTCCTCTACGAATTAGCAGATTCAATCAAAGCAATCGCGATCCTCCTCTGGCCTTTCATCCCTTCAACATCTGAAAAAATTGCGGAGCAATTCAACTTCAAAATAAAAAATCTTGAAGAAATTAAAGAACCTTTGAAAATCAGCAAAGCGGACAAAGGCAAAATTAAAAAAGGCGAAATTTTATTTACAAAGATTGAGGAAAAGTAGAGATTAGGAATATAAATATTTAAGAAGAAATATTCCCAAACCCTCTTTCATGAATGAATTATTAAGAGGAAATCTCACTTCAATCGTTCTCTTTATTGCAAGCATATTTTCAGCATATCTGTTTGCGGTTGGGGTAATTAATTTAACAACAGTAATCTTTATTGTGATAGGATCTCTTATTGTTATTATAATCGCGAGCTTCCAATCAAAGATAAAAAAGACTCAAGAAGATGTAGAGGGACAGTCTAATGAGGTAAAGAGACTTAACGAAAAACTTAAAATATATGAACAGCTTGTTGATTTAAAGGCGAGAATTATCTCACTGGAAAAAGGAAGGAAAAATGCCAAAGACTGATCCTGCAGATATTATTTTAGATATAATTAAGATTGCAGTAATCTCAATCATAGGTTTTATAATAATAAAAGCCCTCGCACAAGCAGCATTTGGATCTTAAAATGGCAGAAAAAGAAACACCGGAAAACATAACAACAGTGAATTTCGATGAATGGATGAAGATAGATATTCGTGTAGCTAAAGTTTTGAAAGTCGAAGACATTCCAGGAGCCGACAAACTTTACAAACTTCAGCTTGATGTCGGTCCGGAAATCGGAGAAAGAACAATTTGCGCCGGACTCAAGCCCTACTACGAAAAAGCAAAACTCGAAGGCAGGAAAATAATTTACTTCTCCAACTTAAAGCCAAGAATGCTGAAAGGCATCGAAAGCCAGGGCATGCTCCTCGCAGCTTCAACCGACGACCACAAACAAGTTTCTCTTCTTCAGCCCGATGCAGACATTGAAGTCGGCAGCAGGATTGGGTAAGTTTTAAATTAAGATTCAAAATATAGTTTTCATTGTATAAAATATTATAAACAAGATCTTAGTTTCTTATCTATGCTGAAGACAATTTTAGATGGACTTTATAATCATTGCACTGTAGATGATTTCCAAGGATTTATGAGAGACCTCCATGCCGAAGAATTGCTGACATCAAAACAAACCTATGATGATTCGGGATGGATAAGACGTGGAGAGCCTTCATGGTCTTCCGTC
Organism: Candidatus Pacearchaeota archaeon; assembly: GCA_046705325.1. GTDB lineage: Archaea > Nanobdellota > Nanobdellia > Pacearchaeales > GW2011-AR1 > JAKLIN01. The sequence goes on from JBJKQQ010000007.1 coordinate 2,866, forward strand.
AATTATTTTGATAAAGAAAAAGTGACCTTAAGTTACAATACAAACTACCACAGGGTAAGGATAGACTTAAGAGGAACTCTCAAAGGGACCGCAGGTGTCGAAAAAAAGATTCTTGAAAAACTCGGAACAATAAAATTCGACATAGAAGGCCGAAGAGTCAGCCCGGAACCTGATATTGTTTAATTTGAATTTAGTTTCATTGCAAGAATGTTGAATATTTCCCCCATTATCAACTTCCGCAAACGAAGAAATCTGCCGAAGGCGATTTCGGAGTCAGACCAATTTCATTTCTTCCCGAACATCCACTCGAACAAACCTCTTCGGTCTTTTCTTGAATCGTAATCTTTGTCAAGAATTCTTGCCGCGATTTCCTTGTACGCCCTTGCCGGTTTGCTCCATGGATGCGTGTGAACCACCGCGTCTTTCATGTTCATGGATTCTTTTATGATTAAATCTTCGGGAACCATTCCCAGAATCGGAACTTCCAGCATATCTTTAACAGTTTCCGGCTGCATCTCGATCCTGTCTTTCCTGACGCGGGTCATTATAACTCCGAGAACCGGGACGTGCATTTGCTCCGCAAGCTTGATGGTTTTCAAAGCGTCCGTGATCGCGGCGATTTCCGGATTTGTCACAAGAATCAGCTCATCCGCCATGCCGATAACCGAAAGCACTTCATTTCCAAGCCCGGCGGAACTGTCGACAATGACATAATCGGAAATCTTCTTGAAATCTTCCTTGAAATCTTTTATTTTTTCAGGTTTGATATTTTTCAGCTCCTTGACGGAAAGCGAAGAAGGCATGATCTTCATTCCTGATTCATGCTCATAAACCGCTTCGTAAGGCTCCGCCTTTTTCAAAAGAACGTGGTTGAGATTTACGGGAACTTCCGGCGAGTTAAGATGGATTCCTATATTTGGCGTCGAAAGATTCGCATCTATGACAAGAACGTCGCCGCCAAAATGGTTAATTGCCGCGCCCAAATTTATGGCGGTCGTTGTTTTTCCGACTCCCCCTTTCCCGGATGTTATGACGATAAATCTTTTCATCTTAATAGGATTAGAACCTTGGTTCTACTTAGATAGAAATTGTTTAGTGGTGCTTATAAATTTTTCCAACATTGCAGCATAATCTTTCAGCGTGTCAAGGTTGATATTGACCTCTTCCCCGCGGTAAATGACCCGAAGCGTAACATTCTTCCTGAACTCGCCGATCCGCTCTTTTCGCAGGTCTTCTATCTTACGAAGCATCTCATAGAGTTCGATAACCTCAAGAAAATCTTTGTCGTCTTTGAAAACTTTCTTCACCGCCGCGTCTTTTTCCAGAGGGCTCGCGGGAATCGCTGAAATTTTTTTCTTCGTTTTAGCATGCTTCAAGATTTCATCTATGCTGATCTCAATCATCCTGCGCCAGCGCAAAAGCAGGTTGAAAATCACGTCGCACGTCTTCGTATACTTAAGGCTGACGTAAAGCAAATGGTCTGCGCGAATTTTCTCCTCAATTATTTCTTCCATTTTGATTAGAACTAAAGGTTCGTAAGATTAAGACCTTTTTATATTTTCCTATTATAACTATTCCATAATAATAAAATCCAAAAGTTATGTTTGCAGGATAAACTTATGATTTGATAAAAGTACCCTCTCCTTTTTGAAAATTAATCTCTGCAAAAACGCCGAACAGTTCCTTCAGAATTTTTCCACATTATCAATTTCAAAATCAATCCGCGACGTTTGCGGAGCGCAAATATTTTCCAAAATTTTATTCAGACAATTTCAAAATCGCTTCAGCCAAATCTCCGGTTTCTTCCAGCGCTTCCCTTGCCTCGCTTTCAGAAACGCCGGCTTTTTCCATCACGGTCTTAATGTCTTCTTCAGAGATGCCTGCTTCCGTTTCTTCTTCAGTTTCGTGAACATCGCCGGAAACCTGGAAACTTTCTTGCCCCTGCATTCTTATCTTTACAACAGAAGGGTTTTCAACGACAATTTTCCCGCCGTCAGATTTTTCTATGACAACGCGCAAAGCGTCGACTTCATCCTGCGACATGCCCATCTGCTTCATCACTGCCTGCATCTGCCTGGGATTTATATTTGGAAACATGATTTTCTATCACATAAATCCTTAAAAAATCTTTTGATTGACTTTTAATATGAAAAACTTAACAAAACTCGCAAGAAGAGAAAACGATCCTGCCCAACTTTTCGAGATTGCATCAGGCAAAGATGTTGTCCCAAGAGAGATTTTTGCCCCTGTAATATTGAAAGTTGACAGCCGTCTAACCAGCGCAGAGCAAGAAAAAGCAAGAGCAGAAGAAATATCCAAAGTGAATCCAAACGCAACGGCATATGAAACCGGAAAAGGCAAATACTCTGAAAGCCACATGTATGTAGAATATGTTCCTATTACTCCATATATTCTTTGATTCAGATTTGTGAAACGATACATCCAAGAGAATTATTTAACAACCAGCCCCAGCACAACCCTAAGTCCAACGAGCAAGACCAAAAACAAAATCACGTGCATCGGCTTCAGATTGAACAAGCTGTTGTATTCTTCCTTGAATCTTACGAGCCCGCCGTAACCCGATGGAAGATTCACTGAATTGTCTTGCGCCATGTTTGGGATAATCCTCTTTGGTTTTTAAATTTTCCGAGGCGCTGGCTATTCAAGAATTTCATTAATCTATCACCTCTTTTTCGAACTTGTGAGGAAAATGTGAGGACCTTGTGCCCGCTACTTCCTGAAAATTCGACCCCTGCGCCTTTAAATCCCCAAGAATTTTCCGCATTATCAATTTTTTCAAAAACGAAGAAATCTGCCGAAGGCGATTTCGGAGTTATATCAATTCGCGGAGCTTGCGGAGCGCAAATTCAAAATCAAAGATATCTTAAATATGGGATTGCCGGGATTCGAACCCGGGTCTTCAGGCTTTTCTGAAAACAAGGTTTCACCCGAACCTGAGATCCTGCCAGGCTAGACTACAACCCCTACAGAAATAAATCTAAACTTGAATTTATAATTTTATTGCTGGCTAATCTGATTTTTCAAGCCTCTCGCAAAATGTTGAACAATTCCTTAAATATTTCCGGGTATTAACTCTTCAAAACGAAGAAATCTGCCTAAGGCGATTTCGAAGTAATATCAATCCGCGGAGCTTGCGGAGCGCAAATGCCAAGACTTCACATCCCAAACATTTTTAACAAAAACCCTGTTTTTCAAAAAATGAAACTTTTTGTCTTTGGTTCAACCGGCGATTTGGTAAAAAGAAAAGTCATGAAAGCCTTGCAGGACCTCAACCTCGAAAATCTTGAAATCTTCGCAATCGGCAGAAAACCGCTGGTCAAGGAAGAATACCGGAACTTCATTTGCTCTGATTGGTGCTCGATAAATTTCAGAAAAAACATCCATTACCTTCAAGTCGATTTTAATTCTTTGGAACACAAAAATTTCGAAGAGCATCTCGACAAAAGCGAAATAAATTTTTTCTACATTTCCCTCCCGCCTGCGATGCAAAAATCGATTTTCAAGTTCCTCGCAAGCCTGCTGGAAAATTACAAAATAAAAGTTCTCGTTGAAAAACCCTTCGGCGAAAGCGAAGCAAGCGCAATCGAACTCCAAAAATCTTTGGAAAGTTCAGGACTAAAAGAACATCTCATAATTTCAGACCATTACCTTTTCAAAAAAGGTTTCTCGAATCTCGACGAATCAAAGATCTCAAACTCCAAAAAGATAAAAATCGTTTCCCACGAACAACTAGGTTTGGAAAATCGCCACGGTTATTACGATTCCGTCGGAGCTTTGAAAGACATGGTCCAGAGCCACTTTCTGAATCTGATTCTGAAAAATCTGAAAATAAAAATCAATCCCGAAAAAATAAAACTTAACCGGCTTGTAAAAGGCCAATACGAAGACTACGAAAAAGAACTTGGAAAGCAAAGCAAGACTGAAACCATTGTGATGGTTGAATTCGAAAGCGAAGGGAAAATTTTTCACCTGTCAACCGGCAAAGCCATGAAAGCCAAAGAAACATTTATAGAAATCGACGAAGAAAAAATCCCTGCGGGCGACGAAAACTCTTACACAGAAATTTTCAAAAAATTCCTCGCTCTTAATCATAAAACTTTCCCCACTGTTGAAGACTCTATCTTGGGCTGGAGAATACTCGAAAGACTGAACAAAGATTCTGAAATTGCAAAATACAAAAAAGGTTCCGGCATCGATGAAATTTTGAAATAATTAAAAGATCTTGAAAAATCAAGGTTTGTTATCAACTGCATAATTTTATTAAATAAATATTCTTTTTCAAATAGATGAAAACAATCTACTTCCTCCCAGGATATGGAGAAAACATGGATACAAAAGGTTATCCGCGAATAATCAGGATCATGGAGTCTGCAGGCTTCAAAGTAATTCCAATCAAGATTAACTGGAAGCACAAAGTAATGAGCGATTATGTGAAACAATTTGAAGAACAATATGGTTCAACGCACAACAGAGGGAATGAAGTTTATATCTTGGGTTTTTCATTTGGCGCCATGGTCGCATTTATCGCCGCCGCAACCTTTGCAGAACCACACGCACTATTCCTCTGCTCGCTCTCACCTTATTTCAAAGAAGACCTTAACCATATAGAAAAGTCCTGGAAAAAAGACATTGGTAAAAAAAGAGTAGCGGACTTTGAAAAATTATCTTTTAACAATCTGGCGGATCAGATAACCTGCAAAACTTACCTGTTAGCGGGCACAAAAGAAACTGATAAATATCCTGACCTAAAAAGAAGAATCGAAGAAGCTAACCAAAAAGTGAACCTCCGCGAGGCAAGACCTCGCGGCATCTTTAGGCAAAGTCCACAAGTCTAAGCTGCCCGGTTTTCCTTCCTTGACTTTGGATGTAATTCCGGATCACATCCGCATTAACGCCTTCTCCG
>JBJKQQ010000008.1:0-14455 GCA_046705325.1 Candidatus Pacearchaeota archaeon
ATAATTCCTGCAATTTTATCATCTTCTTTTGCAGCAAAAAATATTATTGATTTTGTTTTGAAATAAGTTTTAAGATCTTCCTTGATGTCTTTTATAGAAGAAATCGCAAGAGTTTTGTCTAGGCTATTTTCATAAATATCTTCTTCTCTTAACAATTTTGCAATTTCTTCAAAGTCTTTTTCTTTTGCTTGAACAATGTTCATAAAATAATATAGAAACTGAATTATAAAAACTTATTTCCCTCTTGAACTGGAATCGTATCCCATCTTCTGGCCTCTTGTCTGTTTTTCATTCTTAACCTTTGCAGTGTGCTTTTCGGCTTTTGAAATCTGCTTCTCGATCTTTTCTTCAGCCGCGACTGCAGCAGATTCTTTTTCTTTCGCTTCTTCTTTCTTTTCAGCCTCTACGGTTTCTTCTGTTGCAGCTTCTGAAGTTTCTGATTTCTTTGCAGTTTTTCCTGTCCCTGCAGCGGTTTCTTTAAGCTTGGTCATCATCGACTTTTTGCTCTCTGCAATTTCAGCTGCCTTCTTATCTCTCTTCTCAACCCTTGCTTTCTTGAATTTCAAATCGTTTGTAAGTTCTGCAAGTTCTGCTCTTACGATTCCATCTTCCTTGACTGCCTTGACCTTGATTTTTGTCGCAGGAATTTTTATTCCTCTGCTCCAAAGCGCTTCATTCAGAAGTTTGTCAATCTTAATTTTGTTCAAATCTCTGTCGTAGATTTTCATGTGCCTAACCAAAAATTCCTTGACAGCTTTCACAGCTTTGTTCGTTCTTTTGTACCTTGAGACTTTTCTCCATTCAGGTCTAAGAGGAATCACATATTCTCTTTCAATTTTGTCTGATTTAACATCTTGTTTTTTTTCAGCCATTTTAATGAGTTGCCTCCATTACTTCAGAAACTTCATCCAAAAGATAATCTCTAAAATTATGAGTGTGGGTAATGCCAACTATAAATTTTCTACCCTCTTCAACTTCGTCCAAAGTTTCGGCTTCAATTTCCAATCTGTTTGGCCCTCTACTGGTTATCTTAAAATCTTTCCTTGTAATCACAACATCCTTTCTTCCATATGAGGGGACTTCTACGCGAATTTCTTTTCTGGCAGAAGTTTCAATACCTTCCATCCCTATCTCAGTCAGGTAATTTGCGAGATAATTAACCGGATCTCTCCGAGCCTCAAAATCAGGCTTTCCCACATATCTTAAAAAATATTCTTTAGTTTCCATTTTATCCAAAGTGATATTTCCTTTGTTTTCTTGGTTTAACATGAAGTTTCGTTCTTCTCCAGCTTCTTCTCTTCGCGGTTACGGCTGAAGGGTGGACTCTTTTTCCTTTTCCGAATTTCTTGACGACAACCCAGACCGGCGCCCACTTCGTCTGCTTCTCCGCCTTCATCAATTTAACTTTTTTAGCCTGATTTTTTATTCCCATATTATTTGAATTCCAGTCCCATAGAGTTTAGTTTCTTTGATTGGATATCCCATACTTCTGCAACTATTTCTAAATCTCTTCTTGCATTATCCCCTAAATCTTTATCATTCTGTAGAACCTTTTGCGCGTGTCTTCTTAACGCATTTGCTCTTGCCAGATAGTTTTTGTAAGTGTCTTCCCAATCTTCCGGCATAAAAATAACATTGCTTGCCAAGTAAACTGCGTTGGCGAAAACCTGGCCAGTCTTGCCGGTTAACTTCTCATCTTCCCTCATGATAGCTTCATAATTCATTTCACTGCCTCCAAAAACTTTTTTCCTTTCTCTGTCATCTGCCTTCCGGGCTTTCTGCTTCTCACGCCGCGAACAGCCTTCGCAACTTCTGTGAAACCTGCAGCATCCGACTGTTGAAGTATCGTCCTGATTATTTTTCCGCCGGCTTTCCTGAACTCTTCCGGCTTGAATCCTCTCGATTTTCTCGCACCATATTTTGTCCTCATCCTGTTCACGCCGACAATTTTTTTCTTGTAAACCTGTCTCAATATGCTTGCAGCCCTTTTCTGCCAGAAGTCTTCTTCATCAATCGGCCTGACTTTTGCCGCGCCCGACTTTACAAAGTGAATCCATTCAGGCGCTTTGAACTCTTCAACTCCCTTGAGCGCTTCAGCTAACTTCAAGTTATATTCCTGAGGATCCAAATCATATACTGGATTTTCTGCCATTTTTGTTATTAGCCACTCCGTGCGGAGTTAGACAGCCATCTTGTGACTTTTAGCTGAAAATTATGATTTTTGTGAGTTTATAAAACTTGGGTTTTAGTCTACTTCACGTTTCACCATATCTTTTATTTCTTTTTTTGTTAGCACATCCATAAATACCCAAGATTCTGTTTCTTGAGCAAAGATCAAATAAGCTTCTCCACATTTTTTATAGAAAAATGGAAACTTTGATTTTACATTCATACGAATCAATCCAGCTTCGCCTATCTTTCCATTAGAGATAAGATTAAACAATTCTTCTGCCTCTTTTTTTGCTCCATTAACAAGTAGATTGTATTTCTGAATTGCAGTTTCACTTCCTCTTAGAGTCATTATAACCAAACCTCCTATCTTTTGTATTATATTCAACTAATTTCTTATTTAATAATTCTTGTTCCCACCTTCGAGTCTCATGATAATAAGGATCACTTTGTAATTGGCTCCTATATTTTGTTTGAAGCGTAAATATGAATATTAATATTATTGGAAAGATCCCAATAGCAGTAAGTCCAAAGAGGACACCTAAAATAGGATTGGGGGTTTCTGAAGAAGCAAATAGGAATTCTCCAACAAGCAAAACCGAACCGATCAGGGACGCGCCTAACAATTGGATGGGTTGTGTGATGTATCTTGGATTTAAATTCCAATTTGGAAGCATAAATGAGCATAGGACCTTGTTTTATAAAAATTATTGTGATTATCTCTTCGCCTTTCGCCATTTCTTCAAGACAATCTTGAAACCGATTACTCTGGCAGTGTAATGAACTCCTAGCGCTTCAAGGATTTTTTCAGCCATCTCACGGACTTGCGCCTTTTCATGCCCCGCGCTTTTCAGGACCGAAACCCTCACCTGCTCGTGCTTCTTGAAATGATTCTTCAGGCTCTCGATAAAATTATCCGTCAGGCCGTTTTTTCCAATCTGAATTTCCAATTGTGGCATGAATAAAAATATGATTTTGCATTTATTAAACTATGCAGCCATTTTTCTACCTTGCTGCGATTTGGTGATATTCTAACAATCCGCCCCGCCCAATTCGCGCCCGCGATTTATAATCCGTCCGCATCCCCGCCGCCACCCAAGAATGCCAAATCGCAAACGCTTACCAGCGCTCTTACTCTCAACTTCGCACGAGGGTTCTATTTTATGTTTGTCTCTACCACGAAGCTGTTCGGCTCCCCCTCCGACCACCGCGTCTATTTTATCGCCTCTCTTTGTATTTACTCACTTCAAAAACGCCGAACAATTTTCCAAGAATTTCCCGTATTAACTTTTCAAAACGAAGAAATCTCTCTCGGACGCCGGGGGGCACGTCCGAAGTCAAAGCAATCTGCGAATGAAATGAGCGCAAATCATCACAATCTTTAAAATGATTCTTGCCTGCCAGATATAGAAGCGTTGTTAGTTTAGTGGTAGAACTCGAGATTCCCAATCTCGTGACCCGGGTCCGATTCCCGGACGGCGCATTTTTACAAATCAAACTCTCTAAATTCTCCGGGACTTAATGGTTTGTAAGAATAGTAATCTTTTATAGACAAATTCTTTACCGCGATTTCCAGACATGAAAGAAAATTCTTGTGCCCACAAACCAAGATTATTTTATTATCAAAATTCTTTTTCAGATAATCCAGAAATTCTTTGGCTCTCTTGTAAACATCTTCTATGGATTCTCCCTTATCTGGTTTTTGAGAAACCTTGTCAAGATTATTTTCTTCGCAATATTCCTGAAATGCTCCCATTGGGCTTCCAGTGAATTTTCCTAGATCTCTCTCGACGGTAAGATCACTTGTGATAATTTTTGGTTTTGATTCTAAGGAATTAAGGAAAGGCTTTAGTGTATCAAGAGTTCTTTTCAAGGGGCTGACAATAATTAGGTTAATATTAAATTTCTTCAGTTTATTGACAAGCTCCCTTGCATCTTTCCTCCCTTTCTCACTTAGACCGGCATTAATTCTAGAATCTGCACTATTATTTTTGTTGCTTATCGATTCAACATGTCTTAATAGAGTTAATTTCATTTCTCAAACCCCTCAATGTCTTCTTTCTTGACTTTTATGACTTTTAAGTTCTTCACCCCAAAAGTCCCTGCTTTCATCCCAGCTCTTTTGTAAATATCTTTTCCAAGGAACTGATGAACTTCGACATCTTTATGGCTTTTTTTCCACGTGCGGCTGTATTTTGCGCAAAGCAAAATCGCTTCTTGGATATCTTCATCTGTTGCCTTGCCTTTGATGTTAACGAACGGGCTGCCTGCCATTGCAGTGTGAAAAACCAGTTCGTCTTTTCCGGCTTGTGCAACTAATTGCTCATTTGTCTCGTCGTTTTTTCCGGCAAGAATAAGCGTTCCGTTTGCAGTTATTATCTTCCTGAAATTTTTTCCTTCCAGCCAGCCATTCACGATCTGCAAACACTTTTTCTGATTTTTCCATGTCAGCTTTTTGAAAGCATCTTTGAAGTTCAGCCATTGGAAAGATGAATGTTCTTTTTGATCAAGTTTTACTTTTCCCCCAACGACTTCGACAGCATACAAAGAATAAGTTTGTCCCATGACTCCAGGCCTGTCCTGCAAAACTTTTGAATACTTGTATCTTCCGCGAATATCGAACTTTATCGGATCGCCTTTGATGTTCAGGCCAGTTTCTTCGCGAACTTCCCGCCGCACTGCTTGCTCTTCGCTCTCGCCAGCATCAATTCCGCCTTTCGGAAACTCCCAACCTTTCCAGTGAAGTTTTCTTTCCAAAATAAGATATCTGAACTCATTTCCTTCTTTCATATACACAACGGCAAAAATCGCTTTTCTGAAATTGTCTTTCATTTTTTCCATTCTCTTTTCAGCAGACCAAAGTTTAACTCATTAGTCCATTTTCCATTAACAATTCCTTTCTCTCGAGAGATCCCTTCAAGTTTGAATCCAAGTTTTTTCAAGACTTTTTGTGAAGCTTTATTGTCTGGATCAGTATCTGCATACATCTTATGAAATCCCAGTCTCTTAAAGCAAAAATCGATAATAATTTTCGACGCTTCTGTTGCATAACCTTTTTTCCTATAGTCCTTGTCTATCATATAACAAACTTCGCCTGCATGATTATACCACCAACTCATATGGCAAAGCTCGGCATTTCCAATTAACTTTTTGGTCTCCTTGAGAAAAATTCCGAAATAGCAACTGTCCTCAATCCAAGATGTTCTGATCCACTTTAATGCTTTTGCAACAGTATTAACTTTACCTCCAAAGCGCACTTCAATCTCAGAAAGTTCCTTTGCATTTTTTGAACTGTAGGGTCTTAAGACTAATCGGTCTCCTTCTAATGTTACTTTTTTTATTTTCATCCTCTTTTCACAACAACGCCCCCTTTAGTGTCTTCAAGAACAAAACCTTTCTTCTTTATCTTGTCGCGAAGTTCATCTGCGCGCTTCCAGTTTTTCTCCGCGCGCGCTTTTTCTCGTTCACCCACAAGTTTTTTCACAGCTTCAGGAATTTTAATTTCCTCTTTCTCCAAAATTCTCAATCCAAGAACTTCATCCATCTTTTTCACTGTCTTATATTTTCCTTTTGCTTTTTCATCGCGAAGAAGTTTCCAAAGAACTTGCAAAGCTTCAGGGTAATTTATGTCATCATCAAGTTTTTTCCTGAACTCTTCAAGGTATTCTTTGTTTTCCTTTGCAGATTTTTTCAAATCTGAAATTATATTCTTCAGCCGCTCGTAGGAATTTCTCGCGGCTTCAAGTTTTTCGAATGTGAAATTCAGCGGCTTTCTGTAATGCGTCGTCAAAAACAAATAACGAAGATGCATCGGGCTGAATCCCTTTTTCTCGACATCCGAAAGAGTGTAAGTGCTGCCGCTGCTCTTCGACATTTTTCCTCCGTTGAACAATAGCCACGCATTGTGTAACCAGTACTTCACCCAAGGTTTTTTCCCGAACGCGGATTCGCTTTGTGCGATTTCATCTGTATGGTGAACCTGAATATGTTCCTGACCGCCGGTGTGAATGTCGAATTGCTCACCCAAATATTTTGAAGACATCGCCGAACATTCTATGTGCCACCCCGGAAATCCGACGCCCCAAGGGCTTTCCCATTCCTGTTGTCTCTTCGCTTCGCCCGAATCTGCCGAAGGCGAAAATTTCCAAAGCGCGAAGTCCGTCGCATGTTTCTTTTCCCTCATAGAAATCCTCTTTCCCGCCTCCAGTCCTTTCACATTGGTTCTTCCCAACTTTCCGTAGTCTTTAACTTTGCTCGTGTCAAAATAAATCCCGTCCGATGTCTTGTAAGTGTAGCCTTTCTCCTCGAGCTTTTTTATAAGCTCGATCTGGTCCTGAACATGGTCTGTCGCCTTCGCCCAAATTGAGGGTTCAGGAATATTCAATTTTTCAAGATCCTGTTTGAAAATCTTTGCGTAATATTCCGAGATCTGCCTAGCGCTCTTTCCTTCTTTCTTCGCGGCCTTCTCCATTTTGTCCTCGCCTTCGTCCGCGTCCGAAGTAAGATGCCCGACGTCCGTTATGTTGATCACGTTTTTCACGCTGTAGCCGTCGAAGATCAATGCCCTTTTCAAAATGTCCCAGCAGAAATATCCGCGCATGTTTCCGATGTGCTGGTACCAATAAACCGTCGGTCCGCAAGAATACATGCCGACGCTTTTGTCGTGCAAAGGCTTGAAGACTTCTTTCTTTCTCGTTAAAGTATTATAGACTTTCAAAACCATTAAAGAATTAGAGAAAACAACTTTAAAAATTTAAGTCAGTTTACTGAATCTTCACATACACATTCTGGGAATTGAATGGCTGAGAGGTTGTGGATCCCTGAAGGGTTTCATTCACGCTCAATAAGAATGTTATTGTGCATGGCGATGCTGAACTTGTATCTAAAAGTATTCTGGAACCCTGCGCGCTGCTTATATCCCCTCCTCCAAGAGAGAAAGACCCATGATCGTTTATTAGATAGCCTTGCGCTTGAGATGTCGTGACGCTACCGCAATTATACACCTTTATTACCTGAACTGACCAAGTAAACGTAGCCGGATTCGGATCGGTGTTCTTCACAGAAAATGCGAAACCTCTGGGAGTTTTATCTCCTTTGCTAAGTGTGATTACATTTGTGTTTGGATAAACTACTAAATTGTCATTGCTGCTGGTAAAAAGTTGGTTGATTTGGTCTTGCACAGCGTTGCTTACCTGATCTACAGCATTCGTGCTGCTCGAGAAAATTCCTCTAATCAAAACCAAAGCAAGAACAAGAGTAACGACGACAAGAACTATCGTAACGATCGTCCCCATGGACATTTCCATCGTCGCCTTTTTGTTTTTTCTGTTGATCATCTTAAATTAAGGTGTTGTGATAAGGCTGGATGCTGATCCTGTTCCCATGTACGAGACCACCAGAACGAGGACAAGCATGATCGCGCTTATTACTATTCCGATTATGTTCAGGATCCTTGCCTTTCGGGTCATTTCAGACTTCTTCCTCGCATGGAAAATTCCGACGATCCCAGTGGCCAAACCTGCTAAGGGAGATATGAACCCAAAGATTATACTAAGGATTCCAAGAACATATGCCGTTTGATTCAAATCTTTTTCCGCCATTTTACTCTTTTAGTTTTCCGTCGCTCCTCTTTTACGAAAACTTTAGAGAAAACTTCTTTATAAATTTTGTGTCAACTTCCCGCAAGCAAAAGATTTAAAGGCGATAATATTCAGTTTATTTACAAGGGAACTTAGCCCATGGGTTTCTTTTAGAAAAAGAAACTACAATGGTAGAAAACTGTTTAAATGCAGTTGTTCGCTAAATTCGCAAGGGAACTTAGCTCAGCGGGAGAGCACATGACTGAAGCTCATGGTGTCCGGGGTCCGACTCCCCGAGTTCCCATTTTAAGTGTGTATTTCACCTTCATTATCTTTAAAAATCGGTTTCATGAGGGTTTTCCATGGAAGACCTGATATTCGACCTGAAGCGAAAACTGTTTCATATACATTCGGTCGTCTACGTCATATTCTACTATTTCGTAAGCAAATTTTGCAGTTCAAGGGTCGCGATTTTTTCCATAATCCTGGCGTTGATTTTTTTCGCCATGCTTGAGTTCCTTCAGATAAAATTCAAAATGAAGATTCCTTTCTTCCACAGATTTTATCGCGAGAGCGAACGTTCAACTTTCTCCGGGAACATTTATCTGTTGATTGGAATTATAATCGCGCTTTCCGTTTTTGATTTCAATGTAGCTGCAACCGCGATTTTAATGATGGCTTTCGGAGATACTGCCGCGGCTTTGATCGGAAAACTCGGAAACCACAAAATAGACCACCTCGGAATAAAATTGGAAGGAATAATTGCCGAATTCCTTGTTGACATTGCAGTCGGATTCATTTTCCTGAACAGCATACCGGTAATAATCCTCATGGCGTTGGCAGCGACAGCCGCGGAATCTCTTCTCGCGCCGATCGACGACAATCTTTCGGTTCCTCTCGTTGCCGGCTTCGCCGGCCAATCGCTTTTAACAATTTTGAAGATTTTTGGATTTGCTTAGAAAAAATTAATTTCTCCTTTTGCTGTCAAGACCTCCGGAAGTTATCACCTCTTTTTCTCTCTCCAAAATTTTCCCGCATTAATTTTTCAAAAACGAAGAAATCTCTCTCGGATGCCGGGGGGCACGTTCGAAGTTCAAGGAAATCCGAGAATGAAATGAGCGCAAATTCTTAGAAAGAATCTCCATTTCCAATAATCAAAAATTAATTGAAAAAATAAAAGCAAGTCGGGATTAGGCCACCTTCAGTCGTTCCTCGTTTCCCGCGTTTTATCGCAGACGAGCGGAACGTGTTGACATTCGACTAAGCGGCTTTAAGCCTTGCATCGGTTGAGACAGCCGTTTCATCAAATCTTTCGCTTCGCAGTTCATCTCACGAATCATGACTCGGCGAAAGCTGTGCCGTTTCTGTTCTGGAGCTTCGCCTCGCGACGACCTTCCTTTCGAAAGGCAACCTTAACGTGATGGGCGGACCTTCCTCAGAACTTAGAATTCATATTCTCGAATTCTTGACAATTCAATGCCGAAGTTCCGGAGTCAACTTCCCGACTTGCAAAAATCGAACAAATTCCCGATATTTAAGCTTTGCTGTTTGCTCCGAATGGATTGGATTCTATACTCAAGTTTCATAATGAATATAAATGAAACAACTAACTTAACTTGATGTGCGGAATAATTGGTTACATAGGAAAGAATGATGCGGTTCCCATTTTGATCGACGGCCTCAAAAAACTCGAATACAGGGGTTACGACAGCGCGGGCATTTGCGCTTCCTCCGGAGGAAATCTCGTGTCGGCAAAAGAAAAAGGGAGAATCTCCGAGCTTGAAGATTCCCCTGACCTCGATATCTTAAACGGAAAAATAGGCATAGCCCATACGCGCTGGGCGACTCATGGCGAGCCGAACAAAACGAACGCCCATCCGCACTTCGACTGCAAAAAAGAAATAGCGATAGTCCACAACGGAATCATAGAAAATTTCCATGCCCTGAAAAAACTGCTGCAGGATGAAGGTCACGAATTTTCTTCTGAAACAGATTCCGAAGTTCTCGCTCACCTCATAGAAAAATTTTCTTCAGAATCTCCAGACCTTGAAAGCGCGGTGATAAAAGCAATCAAATTAGTTGAAGGAACTTTTGGATTGGTTGTTTTGAACAACAAGGAAAATAACCTGATCGTTGCGCGAAAAGGTTCCCCTATAATTCTTGGCGTCGGCGAGGGCGAAATGTTCGTGGCATCCGATGTTCCCGCAGTTTTGGAACACACCAACAAAATAGTTTACCTTCAGGACAAGGAAATCGCAGTTCTGTCTCCCGACGGCTATTCAGTAAAGCATTCCAACGGCGATTCAGTAACAAAGACAGTCCACGAAATAAAGTGGTCCGTAGAACAATTGGAGAAAGGCAACTTCAAACATTTCATGCTGAAAGAAATTTTCGAACAGCCGGAGACGATAGAAAATGTTCTTCGCGGAAGGATAAAAGGAGACCGGATAAAGTTGAGCCTTGACGTAAACCTCAATTCGATAAACCGAGTAATTCTCACCGCTTGCGGAACAAGCTGGCACTCCGCGCTGATAGGAAAATTCCTGATAGAGAATTTTGCGCAGATTCCCGTAGAAGTCGACTACGCTTCCGAGTTCCGATACAGGAATCCGCTCGTCGATAAAACCACCTTGCTTGTCGCGATTTCGCAGTCCGGAGAAACGGCGGACACTTTGGCTGCTTTACGCGAAGCGAAAATGAAAAGCGCAAAAACTCTCGGGATAGTGAATGTCGTCGGCTCAACTATCACGCGGGAAGTCGATTCAGGGATCTACCTTCACGCCGGCCCTGAAATTGGCGTCGCCTCCACAAAGGCTTTCACTTCGCAGGTCGCAGCCCTGCTTTTGCTCGCTCTTTACATCCGCCAAGAAAAAGGATTTCCCTTGAATCCTGAACTTTTGGACGAAGCAATTCGCCTTCCCGGAAAAATAAAGTCAATGCTCGAGAACAAAAGCCAAATAGAAAAAATCGCCGAGCTTTTTTCCAATTCGAAAAACTTTTTGTATTTCGGCCGCGGAATAAATTTTCCCGTGGCCCTTGAAGGCGCGCTGAAGCTGAAAGAAATTTCTTATATCCACGCCGAAGGCTATCCTGCAGCGGAGATGAAGCACGGCCCGATCGCGTTGATAGATGAAAACATGCCCACAATTTTTCTCGCTACAAAGTCTGATATCTCCAGCAAGACCTTGAGCAACATGCAGGAAGTAAAAGCGCGAAACGGCGTCATCATCGCGGTCTCGAATCCAGGAAACGCGGAAGTCGAAAAGCTTGCGGATTATGTCATAGAAGTCCCCGAAACTCTTGAAGAACTTTCTCCAATCCTGAACGCGATCCCGCTCCAACTCCTTGCATATTTCATCGCGGACAAGAAAGGCCTTGATGTCGACAAGCCCCGTAATCTCGCGAAGTCCGTGACCGTAGAATAATTTTCTCTTTTCCCATTCGCAAATTTAATAAAACGTTTTTCTTTGTATTTGTATGCAGAAAGAGGTGGTTTTCAGGAAAGAACCGGATAGATGGTATTCGAAGTCAATTGAAGAAACCCTCAAAGGTCTCGGCACGGAAAAAGAAGGCTTGCCTGAAGCCGAATCGCTCAAGAGGGTTTTGAAATTCGGAAAAAATGAGCTCCCTCAAAAACGGAAAACTCCCACCATAGTTAAATTCCTGAAACAATTCAACAGCCCGCTGATTTACGTCCTCTGGGTCGCGGTCGCGATTTCTATAATAATAAATCATATCGTTGACGTTTTCGTGATACTCGTGATGATATTCGCCAACGCAACCATCGGTTTTGTGCAGGAGCGGAAAGCCGAGAATGCTATCGCCGCGCTGAACCGGATGATAGTTTCTTACGCGAAAGTTTACCGCGATGGCGAATTGGTGAAAGTCCCAGCTTCCAACCTTGCAATAGGAGACATAATCCTGATCGAAGAAGGCGACAAGATTCCAGCCGATGCAAGAATTTTCGAGATGAAAGATTTCAGGACGCAGGAAGCCTCGCTCACCGGAGAGTCTTTGCCGAAAGAAAAATCGATGAAAATATTCAGCCCAAAAACTTCGCTTGCGGACCGGGATAATATGATTTACATGAGCACTGTGTGCGTATCCGGAATTGCGAAGGCGATTGTTGTCGCGACCGGAAAAAACACCGAAATAGGCACGGTTGCGCGCGAAATCCAGAACGTCATCCAGCCTCAATCCCACTACAGCAAAAACGTGAAAAAGCTTACAATTCTCGTTTCGCTTTTCGCGATTGCCGGCGCTTTGATAGAACTCTTCCTTGGATTGCTTTATGACCACATCCCGTTCTCGCAGATTTCGTTATTTGCAATTGCGTCTTTAGTTTCGGGGATACCTGAAGGATTGCCTGCCGTGCTAGCCATAGTTCTTTCCATCGGCGCGAGAAGAATGGCAAAAAGAAAAGCGATAATCCGCTACCTTCCCGCGATAGACACGCTCGGAGTTACGACGGTTATTGCAACGGACAAGACAGGTACGATAACCGAAAATTCCATGGTGGTGGAAAAAATATCGACGCTGAAGAACAATTTCTCCGTAACAGGCGATGGCTGGATGCCTCTCGGGCGGTTTTTCAAAAATAAAAACCCTATCCTGCCAACTTCAGATTTGGATCTGAAAAAACTCCTGAACATTTCTGCATTATGCCATTCCGGAAATCTCTTGAGAAAAGACGGCGAGTATGAAGTTATCGGCGACCCGACGGAAGTCGCGCTTCTCGTGCTTGGAAAAAAAGCAAACATTGACAAACAAACTCTCTCTTCATCAGAGAAAATATTAGATGATCTGCCTTTCAGTTCCGAGCTGAAATTCCGGGCAACGCTTGTCGAACTTGCTCATGAAAAGAAAAAGCAGGTTTATGCCGTAGGAGCTTTCGAAAACATAATCCGAAAATCTTCTCATATTATGAGGGAAGGGCGCGCCGTCCGAATGGACAAAAAGATGCACGATTCGATTATGCGGCACGCGGAAGATTTCGCAAGAAAAGGAATGCGCGTTCTCGCTCTCGCCTACCGAAATGTCCCTGAACGCACTGAAGGCGTTTCCGAAGATTTAGTCAAGGAAATGGTTCTGGCGGGCATTGTAGGTATGCAGGATCCTCCGAGAAAAAATGTGAAGGAGGCCATTCAAAAAGCGCGAAGAGCGGGCATAAGAGTCATCATGAAAACCGGAGACTACAAGGAAACAGCGCTGGCAATCGCGAGAGAAATCGGGCTCGCGGAAAAAGACGCAAAAGTTCTGACAGAAGAAGAGCTTGAATCCATGAACCAGCTCGAATTCAGAGAGGCCGTAAGGAAAGTTAACATATTCGCGAGAGTGACCCCTGGGATGAAAATGAAAATAATCAAAGCCCTGCAGGAGCAGGGCCAGATTGTCGCGATGACGGGCGACGGAGTCAATGACGCGCCGGCTTTGAAGCGCGCGGATATCGGAATCGCGATGGGCAAGGACGGCACGGACGTTGCCCGCGAGTCTTCCGAAATGGTCCTGATGAACGACAATTTCGTTTCGATTGTCGATGCGGTCGAACAGGGCCGCGTCGTTTTTCAGAACATCAAGAAGACGAGCTTCTTCCTCGTTTCCACAGGTGTTGCGGAAGATGTTACTGTCGTGACTTCCATGGCATTGAGCTTTCCGCTTATCATGCTCCCGACGCATTTTCTTTACCTGAATCTTGTCACCGCGGGTTTCACAAGCGTAAGTCTGGCAATGGAACCTGAAGATGAAGATGTGCTGTCATTCAGGCCGCGAAACAGGAAAGAAGGCATCCTGAACAAAGAGCTCTTCCCTTATCTTATCATCATCGGCGGGCTGATGGCTCTTGGAACAATTTTGATGTTCCGCTTTTTCCTTCACCAGGGCCTCGCTGCCGCGCGAACAATCGCTTTCGCGACGATGTCTATGTTCGAGCTCTTCCAGGTTTACAACATGCGCTCGATTGATGAGTCGCTTTTCAGGATAAAGCCTTTCTCGAACAAATTCGTCAATCTCGCAGTTCTCGGTTCTATAGCTCTAATGGCGGTCGCGTTTTATCTCCCTCCTCTCGCAGGCGTTTTGAATTTCACGCCTCTGCCCGTTGCAGACGTTCTTCTTGTAATCGGCGTGGCATTCTCAATTGTGCCTGTGGCTGAAGTTTACAAGCTGATAAGAAGAAAAATTAAAAATGGAAAATGATTGATAAAAAGATGGTCAGAAGAAAATTCAACTGGAAGGTTTTCATCGCCTGCATTCTGATAGTTTACGCGGTCGCGTTCATAGGCAGCATTTTCACTTCGCAGAACACATCTTCTGCGTGGTACAATTCTATCAAACCTTCGATAACTCCTCCTAACTTTGTCTTTCCTATTGTCTGGAATATCCTGTTTTTTCTCATAGCGTGCTCGCTTTATTTTGCGTGGACTGCGAAATTCAAAAACAAAACCGAGCGCAAGAATTCTCGTCGGGATGTCGCTGTTATTTTCGGAATAAATTTCTTCCTCAACATCGCATGGAGTTTCCTATTTTTCTTCCTCCAACTCCCGGGCGTCGCATTTTTTGAAATCATAATCCTATGGGCATCGATACTTTCGATGATGTGGATAACTTTTTACATAAGAAAAATTTCAGCGTATCTCCTCATTCCTTACGCCGCGTGGGTTGCGTTTGCGGGCGTGTTGAATTTTCTCGCGGCTTTTGCGTAATTTAATCGT
>JBJKQQ010000009.1:0-7355 GCA_046705325.1 Candidatus Pacearchaeota archaeon
TCTTTATAAGAGCGATTGCCCTAACCAAACCATGCCTTCCTGCAGAGTATTGGCATAGTAAGAAGTTTTCTGCAAATAATTTTTTCGTTTCTTTTCTTTCTTCTTCATGGCAAATAATTTATAAAACTCTTCTCCTTAAATGAAGCATGTTTGGAATGAAAAAGAGGGCGGAGTTTTTCAGATTTAACAGAGGAATAAGTCCAAAATTAATCCGCGATATCGCAAATTTCTTTTAGCTCCTTCACGAAATCCTTTGTATCAATAAAATAATTTGGATATGCTTTTTTCAGGTCTTTTGCCGCGTCAACACCGACAAGGACGATATCATAATCTTTTTGGTCTTTGTATTTCTTTTCCAGTTTTGCGTATTCTCTCGTCGCCTGTTCTTCCTGTTTTGCCCCATACGCCTGAATAAATAAATCCTCCCTCCCGATATCCAGTTCCAACAGGAAAAACCTTGCGGTTTTATCTTTCAATTGTTTCTCATCGATTAATCTAAGGGCGTTGTCCCATTTTGTCAATTTGTTTATTACTTCCAATTTCTTCTCTTTCTTCTTTATTTCCGAATAAAGCTTTTCTCTATTCTGGGGCGTTTGGTTTACAATGGGACAATTTTCTTTAATCGCAAAAGCGGAACTCACAAGCCGGAAAAATTCTTTCCATTCCCTGTCGCCCTCATCAAGCTTCAGCGATTGCCTTGTAAAAAAATCAACCGTTTCGACCGCCGTCGCCCAGAGGTGCTGGAGTTTCGTCCTTATCTGTATCTCGACCCTTCTGCCGTTATAATTTTTCTTTCCTTTATCACTTTGAAATTCGTAAACAAGGTGAAAGCTTCTGTAACCGTCGTCTTTGGGGTAAGTTACATAATCGTTTGACTTCACAAGATTATGCTTCAAGTTCCTCCCCTTGCGGTAAAATTCAAAAATCTCTTTTGCCAAAGGATAATTCCTGACCACTGTTCGGCATCCGGCGATATCCTGAATCTGGAACAATCGGAGTGAAGAGCCGTTTCTATAAATCCGGTTGAGTTTTTTTATGATTGAAGAGGCTCGTTTTAATCTTTGTGAAATCAAGGCGTTTTTATCTTTTCGCAGGGAGTTGTTTTTTAGATTTATCTGGAAGATGTGCAAGGGGTAACTATGCGAAGCTCTAAAATTATCCAGAATATCCAAAGCGTTATTAACATCTTCTTTCGGGCTTTTTTTGTTCTTCAAGATTTCCCCCGCATGGTTTATCTCTCCGGAAGAATATTTCAAAGTTTCATATCCCATAGATCCTATTAGCAAGTTTGATATATAAAACTTTCTTTTTGCGCTCAATTAGAAAAAAACTTATTAATTTTGGAAACAACTTTTATCTATGATAAAAATCCAAAAATTATAAATTTCTAAGTTTTGGACGCAAATAAAAAAATTTATCCTCTTTTGGTGCGTACTTTACAACCTTTTGGGATGATGCCTATTTTTTTATCTCCCTCATTAGCGATGTCTCTTCTTTGGAAATCCCGCTTCTCGAAAACATTTATTAATAACTTCAGACTAGACCTTAAATGAAAAAGAGGGCGGAGTTTTTCAGATTTAACAGAGGAATTATCTCGGAGTTTTTGCCGTGGCTGTTGATAGCTATCGCGATTCTCGTCGTGCTGATGATAACTATTTTTATAATGAAAGGAACCGGGTTCTCGCTCATAGATAAAATAAAAGGGCTTGTCGGCGGAGGATAAATGGTTGAACTCGCGATTTCGCAGCTAATCAAAATAATCATCGGTGTCTTGGTTTTTGTAGCGGTTGTGATAGGAGTCTACTTCTTTTTCAAAGGACAGGTGATAGATTTCTTCAGGGGTTTTGCGAGCAATTCGAGCGGAGGTATTTTCTGGAGTTTGCTAAAATGAAACGACGTCTTAATAAGAAAGGATTTCTTCTTGGAGAGGAAACAATAAAGATAATAATCGCCGTGGTTTGCATAGTTTTTCTTGTTGCGCTTGCTGCGGGAATTTACAATAATCTTTCGAAGAATAAAGACCTTAATTACGCGAAAGCTTCACTTGACAATTTAATGACCCAGATAAATTTAAAAAATACGGCGGTTGAAATTTACAATCCAAGTGAATGGTTCATCTCTTCTTTTCCGCAGAAAGATTCCAACGGGAATGAACTCCTGCCCAAGACTTGTTCGAGCGTCGGATGGGAAAGCTGCATCTGCATTTACAAACTTTCAGTGAAAGGGATTTTGAGCGCCTGGAAACCTTATCCTGCGGATTATTCTGCGGACCAGGAAGGCAAATGCGCGGAGAGCGACCTTTCTGTGGTCGGGACAATTTATCCCACCAATATAGTAATAAACGGCATTTCTCCCTCGCTTTCGGGAATTTATATTTCTAACCCCCCTCTTAATTTATCAATTGATTATTCCGCTAAAACAATAAAATCCTCCGACGGGAAAACGGAGTTTCATACGCAGGGGCATAACGGATAACTATGGATTTGGAGACTTTGATAAAATATTTAACCTGGATTGCATTCTTCGTCATAGCCTTGGCAGGATTATATTTCCTTTTGAGGAAATTCGGGATACTTTAAATGGTTTCAAAAATGAAAAGGGGAGAGATAACGACAGCGCAGATAGTAATGATAGTCGTGCTGATCGTGAGCTTCATAGTGATTCTTTATTTTCTTTATCGGCTGAATCTCGGTTCGACTAACAACAGCGAGATTTGCCACAATTCTGTCGTCCTGAAAGCGACCGGAAAAGGCGTTGCAGGGGATTTGAATTGCAAGACGGATTACGTTTGCATCTCCGGAGGAGGGACTTGCGCAAACATGCAGTCTACGACAACAGTAAAGGTGGATCCAGGAAACAAGACCCAAATCATGAAAGCTGTAGCGGACCAGATGGCAAACTGCTGGTGGATGTTCGGGGAAGGGAAACTTGATTACCAGTCGATCGGCTTAAGTTCCGGCGGCTCTTGCGCACTGTGTTCACAGGTCGAGTTCGACGGCAAAATCCTCGCGAAGAATTACGATTTGACTTACGCGGATTTCTACCAATACCTTGCGAGCGCTAAAAAAGACGATACTCAAACTTATCTGAAATATCTTTACGGTGTTTACGACGCTGCGAGCCTCGCCAACAGCTACAATGTTTTGAAAGACGATGCGTCTTCGAAGCTGATAACTCCGGGAAGTTTCGGGGTTGCGACAGGTTTCAGTTCGACGCTCATCATATTCAATAAGCACATTATCCCTGTGTCGTTCGTCCCGACGAATCAGCTTTCTTCGAAGCTCGGGTGCAGCAGCTTCGTGACGCAGGCATGAATTCTTAACATTTATTAATCCACGTTGGCTTTTGCCTGCATGAAGAAAAAGGGGTCGACGCTTCTCACGGAGAATGTGATATTCATAATCCTGAATCTTGTTTTCATAGCTATCCTCGTGGTTTTTCTCGTCTCTAGAATAAGCAATGTTTCAACAATGCAGGAAAAGTACGCGAAGGAAATCGCGCTTTCGCTGGACTCCGCTATGCCCTGCATGATAATCACCGTGAACATGAGCGACGCCATGGACGCAGCCAAGAAAAATCTCGGGGAAAAAAACCTGAACGAAACCGTGAACATTCAGGGAAACATAGTCACGGTCAAATTGCAGGATGGAAAAGGTTACAGCTATTCTTTCTTCAACAACCTTGACATGTCGAAGCCCGTCTCGAATTATTATCCTGATAAGAAAAACAACGCATGGATTTTCTTTGTGGGGGGTTGTCATGGATAAGCTTTCGCGGAGAAATAAGAGAGGGGACAAGGTTCTTTCGATTTATTGGTTTTTGATAATTTTCATCGTTTCCGGGGCGGTGATTTACATGGCGTCGCTGTTTTACGGCGCGCCTTACGATGTGCGCATGATAGAAAGCAAGGCTCTTAGCGACCAGATTGCAAATTGCATGACTTCCGGCGGATTTTTGAACGATTCAGTTTTTACTTCGGCTTTCCAGAATAATTTCATGAAAAACTGTCATTTGAATTTCAGCGTCGAGGATTCTTACGGCTGGACGAACCAAAGCGAATATTACGTTGAAGTCGGGATTTACGATTACGACAACGGGACGTTCAATCTCCTCGGAAAAAAAGATGCCGGAATCTCGGAAGGAAATCCGAACCTGAAATCTGCGTGGCAGATTTCCGCAAGCGGAAATGAACAGGCGCCTTCCGGTTTTCTCGCAGGGATAGTTTCTTCGGTTTCAAATCTTGTTTCCGGAACGAGGAAAGTGAATACAATAGTCATTCATACCACAGAAGGATCTTCGGCGAGCGGAGCAATAGAGACGATCGCGGACAGAAGCCTTAGCGTCCATTACATGATAGATCGCGACGGCCATATTTATTCCAGCGCGAATCCGCCCGCGCAATATGCGAACGCGTTTGTTCCCGAAAATCAGGCAGCTTCGCAAGCGGGTTGCGGGGTCGGCAGCGATACAATCACCTACTGTTCCACTCTTCCGGCTTCCAGCGAGTGCACAGACAAAAGTCCTGTTAATTCCAATGGCATTCTTGATCAGAAGTGCCAAAATTTGAGCAATCCTCACTCGAACGAACAGTGCTGCGTTCCGGGTTACAATACGAATTCAATCGGAATAGAACTTGTGAATCTCGGGCATTTATGCACCGGATTAAACGGCGGCTTCTGCAAAAACTCGGTTTCTCTTGACGGATACAAATGGGAAAATTTTTCCAATTCGCCGCAGCAGATGGATTCCCTTGTGAATCTGGTTGCGGACATTGCATTGCGATACAAGATTCCTGTGGACCGCGACCATATAATCGGACATTACCAAATCGCCACCTTAAAGACAGACCCCGGACCAAACTTCCCCTGGGATCAGTTTATTGCGGCGGTGAAAGACAGAGAAAATACCCTGTCTACTGCGCAACAATCTTCGCAAAGTAAAAATCTTCCGCAGGGCCAGTTGAGAAGCTTCTATACGATTGGCAAAAACGGGAAGCAATATGTGGTTCAGATATTGGCCATCGTCGGGAAGACGGAGAAAAATGCTTAACGCTATGGCTTTGAAAAACAAGAACGGGCAGGTTGAGGAGACGAGCACGTGGATATTCGCGACCTTGATAATACTCGTTGTAGTTTTAATTTCGGTTTTCGTCGCTTCGATCCTGGGGAGTTTTGGAAACAAGAACGCCGTCTCTTATGGCGGTTTCGACCTGTTCGCGAAGAAATCGCTGGCGGCTTTTCTTGCAACACCTGAAGGTTCGGGAACGGTTTACAGCCAGATAAATTCGCGGGGGAAGCTCGACAATTTCAACGGCAATCTCGCGAAAGGCATTTTCAAAAATCTTTACGGCGGATTTTATTCCAAAGGCGTTTATCTCGGAGTCTACGATCCCGCGAGTTTCATAACGTTGGAGAAAAATGATTATTTCGGGACGCGGCCTTCAATTAATGTCAAGACGGGATTTGGCCAGGTCCTGAATATTGACGGGTTTGAAGATTCCATAAATTTGAGCAGCGGAAAAATTTTGCACCTGATTTTGGCGGGAGGTTATTCATGAAACTTCGAAACAAGAAGGGGGACATTTCAATCACAATCCTGGTACTCGGGGTCGTGGCGGTCTGCGTTTTGGCGATAGTGAGTTTTTTTATTTCTAAGGGCACAGCGCAGGGAAGTTTCACCTCTCCGGCGGTTTTTGAAAATATTTCGTCGCAGATCGAGAGTTTCCATATTTATGTCAATTCCGGAATGTCTTATCAGCAGGCCGCGAATGAAATCGGCGCGCAGCTGGACGGAAACAAGCTGGTTTTGAATGCGGAACAGGGAGGAATATCCGTAATTTATCCAATGAAAATCAATGGAAATTGATTTTAGATGAAGCGATTAAACAAGAAAGTTTATAAATAAATTATTCGTAAAGCAGACATGAAGAATAAAAAAGAGAAGGGTGTTTCTCATTCGTCGGTTTCTCCGAAATCAACGAGGGGCCAAGGGCTTAGCACCACGGCCATAATCTTGATTGTTATCGGGATAATAATTCTTGTCGTTCTCGTAATCGGTTTCAGCGTCGGCTGGGGGAAGATCGCACCTTTCCTTTCAAGTTCCAATGTTGATTCGCTTCAGACGCAATGTTCGACGGCGTGCACGTCTGGACAAACTTATGACTTTTGTTCGAAGCAGAGGGATTTGAATGACGGAACGAACTCTTTCAAGAACGTCACCTGCTATTATCTTGTGCAGAAAAAATCGGAGTACGGGGTAGCTGCATGCGGGTCGGTTTCCTGTTCAAATATAGTGTTCAATGACACTGCGGCAACCCTGGAACAGCTGAAGGCATCGTGCAAGTCCAATGCGGGAAAGACAGTTGAAGCGATGATAGGAAATTCGCTTCTAAGCGTGTCATGCCCTTCGGCCTAATTTTATTCTAAAATGTCAGACTATGCTTACTCTGAAAAGAGAAACAAAAGGAAAGACAAGAAACGCGAGAAGAAAAAGCATCCTTATAAACACGGCGGAGTTAAGAGGGCCGATTCATCTCCGAAAAGAGGAGCAAAATAATTTAAACGCGATTTCTATTTAGAACTATGATGGAGGTGATTTTTCTTGTTGTTGTCGCTTTAGCCTGGCTGGTTTTCGCTGCGGTTTCGGATTCGAGAACCACAGAGATCCCGAACTGGCTCAATTTTTCGCTGATAATTTTTGTTCTGGGATTCCGGTTTTTTTATTCGCTGAACCATCCGGGAAACTGGGGATTTTTTTATTGGGGGCTTATCGGGCTCGGAATTTTCTTCGCGCTTGAAAATCTTCTCTATTATTCGCACGCTTTCGCTGGAGGGGACGCGAAACTT
Source organism: Candidatus Pacearchaeota archaeon (assembly GCA_046705325.1). Classification (GTDB taxonomy): domain Archaea; phylum Nanobdellota; class Nanobdellia; order Pacearchaeales; family GW2011-AR1; genus JAKLIN01. The sequence goes on from JBJKQQ010000009.1 coordinate 6,846, forward strand.
ATGATGGCCCTTGGAGTTATTCTGCCTTTTTCGAACAGCTGGATAATTAATTCGGAAATTTTTATTTCTTTTATTTTCCTGTTTTTGGCTGCAGGCGCGGTTTACGGGCTGTTCTTCAGCGGATATTTTGCAGCCAAGAATTTCAGGGAATTCAAGAAAGAGTTCGGGGACCGGCACAGGAAATTTTTGAAATTCAGCCTTCCGATAATGGCGCTCGGGATAATCGTAATGATTTTCGCCGTCGTTTCCACAGGCATCCTGCTTTATTTCGGGATTATAATTTTTATCCTGCCTTTGCTTTACATATACACGAAAGCCGTCGATGAAGCGTGCATGATACGGCGGAGAAAACCGGAACAGTTAATGGAAGGCGACTGGCTTTACCAGGATGTCAAAGCCGGAAAGAAAACTATAAAGGCGGACTGGAACGGGCTGACTAAAGAAAGCATAAGGCTTTTGAAGAAGAAAGGAAAAGAGGTCACGATAAGGGTCGGGATAGCTTTCGCGCCG
>JBJKQQ010000010.1:0-11101 GCA_046705325.1 Candidatus Pacearchaeota archaeon
CTCTGCAGGAAGGCATGGTTTGGTTAGGGCAATCGCTCTTATAAAGAGTAGGGCATGCAGTATATCCTGTAGCGGTTCCGCAAGTAACAGACTTAGTCAAGGTATAATAAGAACCGCCTGCAAGAACACAAGTAGCTCGAACCCCTGAGCAAATATTTCCATTTAGTTCACTTACCTCATAACACCCAGTATCAGATGTAGAAGATATGCTTTTAGCGCCGCAACTTGGCGCCGAAGTCAGACTTGTATCACACACAGTCGTACAACTAACGTAACCATAATTATAAGTAGAACTAGGGATACAAACCGATAAAGCTATATTACTATTACCATTCATGCCGCTTAAAACTGCCCCAGTAGTAGTATATCCGGAAGGGCAACTACAAGCTTTTGTATAAGGATTGATTACCAAACAACTGCCTGAAGAGTAATCCTTGAAAAACATCCCCGCATAAGGATAGGTTATAACTCCACTTATATTTACCGCACCACCAACAGTAAGGCCTCCATTAACATTCAAATCTCCTGAAAGAGTTGTGGGACCTGCCACCGAACCTAACGCATTAGTACAGCTCCATCCGCCATCGGCGTTTGAAGTTCCGTTCCATTCCAAAACCTGCCCTGCGGAACATCCGCTCGGAGGCGCAGTCTGGTTTATAGTATGTCCCGGATTTGGAGCAACTCCGGGCGTCAACAAACTGTTGGCCGCATAAACCCCCACCGCAGCGATTATCAAAACGCCGAGCGCGATCAAAGAATAAAGCAAACGATTATTGAAAACCTTCTTAGAATTTTTCTTCCCTCTTTTTGCCATGACAGGACTCTTAAGAAATTCGTGTTTTTAAATATTTCTAAGATTCGGCGGCCAAAACTATTTCACAAACTCGACATTTTTCTTGTTCCTGAATTTTTCGTCTCCGGTCAGAAATTTGCAACCGTGCTTCCCGGCGAGTTCGTAGCCTATGCAATCAACGAAGGAAAGTTTCTCGCTCTTATATCTGAACTTCATCTTCGCAGCTGAAACAAGAATCTCTTTGTCATAAGAAATTGCGAACCGCGATAACTTTTCAAACAGCTCATTGATTTCTTTTTCTTTTCCTTCCCTTAACAAAAAATATGAAAGCTCCAGCAAATTTAAATCAGTCAGGACAATTTTAACACCTTCCCTATAACCTTTGTAATTCGGATTATTTTTTCCCAGTTCTATAAGGGCATAAGTGTCAAAGAACAGGGTTTTAGTCATTTTCCCCCTCATCGATTTCTTCCATTATCTTACTCGTTGACTTCTTGACATCTTTCCACCGCCCCCACAAAAAATTCAGGTCGGCGGTCTTTTCTATAGTTATCTTCAAAGTATCATCGCTGCCGATTCTCTCCCGTTCAACAATCTCCCGCGGAAGTATGATTCCTATCGACCCGCCTATTTTTCTGGCTTTCACTACTGATTGCATTTTAATTAACTTTTTTAGTTAACAAAATTAGTATAACTTAATTTATAAATATTTCCTAACTTGTCAGATTCCCAAGTACAACCGATGAAAGCACGAATAGCACAAGCGTCGAAACCAGGGCCACGATGAAATACAGCGTCACGCCTTTCATCAGGTTTTTCGCGGTGCTGCTCGCTTTGTCAAGCTTGTCTTCGCCGGAATTTATCGTCGTAAGCGTCCCGGTGAGTATGAAAATTATCTGCACGAGGTAAACTCCAATTGCAATCTGCAAATAATAAGGGGGGATCGTGCTGGTCTGATTGAACAACGTGAGAATGCTCCCAAGATTCCCCAATCCTGAAACGCCGCTGCTGGAAGCTTCGCTGATTTTAAGTTTGCTCAAGATCGAAGTTATCATCGCTGCAAGGCCGATAACGACTCCCGCAAGCAACGGCGCAAGGAAAGTTATGTTGCTCTTTATGTCGGAAATTATCTCGGCAAGCAAATCTTTCAGCCTGTCCGTGATTTTCTGAATGTTCTTCACGTATTCCGAAATCGACATCAGGCTTATCGCGGCAATCTTCAGCCCTTTCTTCGCCGCTTCTACCATGATTCTCATGCTCGTCGCGATCAAATCGGAAGGGTAATAATTGATCGCTCCTCGCCGCGAATCGAAAATAGCATTCTCGACGCTCATTCCGCCCCGCTGGATATTGAAATTTACTCTCCTGAAAAATTCGGAGGTCTTCAGGCCCGCGGTCGATTCTGCAACTTTCGAGAATACAAGCTCCGGCGGAGTCCCGTTCCCGATACGATTTCCCAACTGGAAAAGCGAATTGTTGAATTCCGCCTCAAGCTCTTTCGTAGCCGCCCGTTCCACTATAAGCCTTTTCGTCTTTTCTTTGTAAGCTATCGAGAAAAACAACGCCAGGCCGAGAGGAATGAACATCCCCAAAACCAAGGCGCCAATCCCGAACGGCCCCGCGGTTCCGGTGCTTGTTGAAACGAAGTCGAAGAAATTATTGTTTCCGAAAATCCCAAGGCCGATCTGCGCGAAAGTGAAATCTTTCGGAATCCCCAGCAAAGCCGGCAGGGGCGTGAATCCGAAGATCAAAGGCAGGAGGCCGATAAGGAAAAACGGAAGCGTCACGGCAAGCGCATGCCAATAAGGCTGCCTGCTCTTGAAATCCGAATAAAGCGGGTTTCTTTCCAACAACGAAGTTTCTCCGTAACCTCCGGGCCGCATCATGAGATATTTGTTCATAAGGAAAAAAGCCAGGAAAGGAATTATAAGATTGTAAAGTATGAAAACGTGGCTCGCTTTCAAAAGGCCTCCGAGCATCAGCGAAGCGAGCGGCAGCATCGCCATTCCGAGAACCGGCAGCGTCGTTCCCAGCATGTAAGTGCTTTCTATCGGGCTTTTCACGTCATGAACGAACTTCAGCATCCTGTCGTAAACTCCGTCGAGAACAACCTGCAGCGCCTTTTCAAGCGTCGCGATTCTCTGATTGTCGCTGGGCTCGAACAAGCTGCTTTCAATCAGATGAAAAGATTCTATGAACTCCGGCGAATAATCTCTCCATATCGAGAGATAAGAATCAAGGCTTTCCTTTATAGTAGAAAACTTCCCGACTTCGACATTATAGAAAACCTTTTTCAAATCTAATGCAAGCGGCGGCTGCAGATGTTCCGCCGCGAACGAAATCGCTTTCTCGAGGTTCGAAGTGTGCCTCATGTAAACCACGATGTAAAGTATCGCCGGCACCATCTGGCTTGAAGCCTTCAGCCTCCATTGGTTCGCGAACCGCTCCGGATAGCCATTTATGTAATAAAAAAGGAACATCGACACCACGATTATCATCACGAAGAGCAGCGCCGGAAAGCTTCCGGAGAAAATATAGACGGAAACCGAAATGAAAATTCCCACGAGGAAGATTATGAAAAAACTTATCGTGCTCAAGGTCACTGCTTGCCATGGCTCAACATCGAGATGCGCAATGTCAAGATTCTTCCTCGTTCTCGCCTCGTCTTTTTTGGAAATGTTCAGCTTTATCGCGTTCCCGAGGCTGTGGCACCACTTCTCATACCTCCCCCATGCCGGCGCCATTTCGTTTTTGAAAGTCGAATAAGCCTGGCTGTATCCGCTTTTCCCCGAAACTCGCGTTGTATTGATTTTATTCTCTATGCGATTCCCGTATTTTTTCAGAATGTCGTTTATGCTTGGCCTTTGCGGCGGTTGCGGATAATTCGGATTTCGTGGAGCTGGCATGGTAACCTCTTTTTTAGAAAAAACCTTTTCCGATTAATAAAACTTTAGATGCTAATGAATTGATGCCATGCCCAAATTAATTCCAAGATTTCGAAATGAAATATCTTGTTTCTGGAGGGGTGGGCGGTCGGGGAGATGGCCGGAAGGATTTTTTATTCAATAAACTTGAGATGTTGGTGAAGATGAAGACCAATATAATCAATATAAAATTTAAAAACAGAAAAACAGTTTCTGATCCTGCTGCCGGTTTCGAATTTCATATTCCAAAAAAGAGGGGATGTCAGATTACATTGGAGAAAGCGATTCACTTGCTGACTTTTCTTCTGAAGTAAAGCATCGCGAAAGCTATTCCGACGGCAAAAAGCCCGAGTCCGATCCAGTGATTCCCGATGGAAGGAACGCTTCCTATCGCAGCGCCGGTAAGATTCAGCGATATGAAAAACAAAGCGCCGAAAAGAAATAATACCGAAGTGGCTGCAAAAGCGTGGGATAATTTGGGATCTGAAGCGGAACTTCGCAGTCCAGCATTCTTCAAGACAGCTTCAACACTGCCCAGTCTCTTTTCTAATTCACTTTTAATTTTTTCTTGAGAAGGGACTTCTTTCTCCTTTTTCTGAAATCCAATGCGAAAATTTTCATAACCTTCAACTTCATCTAAAGCAGCGCCGTATGCCCCGCGAGCTTTTTTTATTAGCCTTATTTTATCTCCCTCATCTACGGATGCTGCTTTGAGATAATTATCTCCTGCTAACTCCAAGTATTTTGTTTTTTGTACAGAATCTCCCTCTTGGCCTGCAAGGTTAAGATAATGAGCTGCGGATTCAAGAGGGGTCTTGGGTTTGTAATCGCTCATCTCAAACAGAATATTTCAAACTTTAAAAAACTTTCAACTAGATAACTTTCTTCTTGACCGCTTGGTTCAGCCATCTCTGCCATTCAGGAAAAACCCTGTCGGACATCGGAAGCCCGACCTCCTTGCTGACCTCGTCGGAAATCCTGTGGAAAACCTGATTTGAAAGGACGCTGAAGCCCGCTTCCAAAATTTCCGGCCTCTGGATTCTCTCTGCGGTCCTCGTAAGTTCTTCCCTAATTTTTGCGCGAAGCAAAATGTTGTCGTAGACCGCGTCCCAGTTTCCTGCCCAGCCCTTGACATTTTCCGCAATCGCTTTTATGACCTCGCTGTCCCCGTTTATCAAATCGTCGCTCGGCTCCAGTTCGTCTTTCTCGACGTTATATTTCATCAAATCCACGAACCCGTTCTCTTCAAGCGGATCGTTCTTCCACTGCTTCCTCACTTCCGCAATCTGCAGGACTCTTTTCCACGAATGCAGACCATCCGGAGATTTCAGGGGATTCGCCACGACAATTACATCCGTCGCCTTGAAACTTGTAGCCGGAACTTCCAAATCGTTGACGACTCTGTCGAAAACCGCGTAAGGCGAAGCGCCGTGAATCGTTCCCGCAACAGTGTTCGCAAGCGCGCCGACACGCATCGCTTCATACAGCGCTTTCGCTTCCGAACTTCGCACTTCCCCGATTATCAGGCTGGAATCTCCAAGTCTTAAGCTCGTTCTTATTCCGTCGTCCGCCGAAACTTCCGTAGTCGTCTTAAGCAGCGCCGAACGGACTTTCATCTGCAAAATGTCGTAGTTGAGTTTCCTGAAAGATTCCAGCGGCAATTCGAGAGAATCTTCTATGACGATCATCCTGAACTTCGGCAGGATTTCCAGCATCAGGCTTCCGAGCAGCGAAGTCTTCCCGGAGCTCCTCGTTCCGGCTATAAGCATCGTTCTTCCGCCGTCAACGAGAAAACTCATCAGGCCGGCGGCCATCGGATTAATCATCCTGTTTTTTATGAAAAGCGGAAACGTCCACGGCTCTTCCCTGTGCCTTCTTATAGAATAAGCCAGGCCGTTCGGCGACAGCGGCTGCTGCACGATTGCTATTCTCGCCCTCATGTTGTCTATCTCCAGCTGCGTGTCGAGAATCGGATTGGCCTCGTCCAGCGGCCTTCCCGAGATCATCCTGAACTTCGCCGCCCATGAATCGACGTCTTCCTGGCTCGGCAGGATGTTCGTGTAGCATTCGTCGTAATCCTGATGCCTCAAAAAAATGTTCGTGGAAGAAATCGGGGCGTTGAGCGCAATGTCCTGTATCCTCTTGTCCTGAAGCAAAACCTCAATCAACCCGAAGCCGATCGTGTGCCTCACAAGAATTTTCGAAAGCTTGTTCAGGTCGTTGTAACTCAAGGATATTCTCTGGCTTTGCGCGAGATCCTGTATCAGGTCTTTCGCGATGTTGAAAAAAACCTGCCTTGTCCTTTCGGTGTCCGTGAACTCTTCCGCCTTCGGCTGGTGCTCTATCATAACCGTCCTCGCGAGATTCAGCAGCATATTCTGGTCTTCATCGAGAGAATTCTCCGGAGGCAGCAAATGGTAAATCATCTTCGACTCGTTTTTCTTTTTCAGGACCGTGACAATGGACTCGTCGTAGTCTCCGCCGGAAATTTTGTACTGGTCTACTATTTCCGCGCTCTCCGGAAGCTCGGAAACCAGCCGCGTGAAAGTGAAGTTCGGGATCACGTCCGGTTCAAAGACCTTGTGATAAATCTCCCTGTCTCCTTTCCTGTAATCTCCGAGATAATTCAAAACTCCCTGCATCAGCTTTGTCCGCTCCAAAAGCCCTAAAATTTTCTCGAGAACTCTTATGTAATTCCCCTGATCGGGCTTCATCGCCTCTCCCAATTTGTCCAGAGCGATCCTCGCTTCGACTATGTAACTTCTAAGCTCGGCGTAAGCCGCGATCGGGTCCCGCTTCAGGAGATAAAGAAAAGAAAAAAGCTGGTTGTATCTCTGCGAAAAAAATTGGCCGCTTCCCGGCGCCAATTTCTCCTGCGACAAGATCCGCTCCTGTTTTATCAGGTAAACGTAAAGCTGCGAGATCTCGAGGATCATCTGGGTTTCCTTGAAATCATAATTGTAATTTTTCTGCTGCGCAAACACGACTCTCGAGACGTTCGGGTTCTCCATCAGCGCGTCAATCGTTCGCTCCATGACCTCGGGCGAATCCGCCAGCGAAGGCACAAAAGGCGCCCCGAGGTAGTTTATGTAAAGCACGTCCTCGTTCCCTTCCCTCTGCGTTTCGTAAGAATAAATTTTCGCCCCTTCTTTGAATTCCATTGTCTTTTAACCTTCAAATAAGAACCGGAGAGTGTTTAAAATTTTTTGTGTGCTGCGCTCGGAGAGAAGGAAACCAATCAAAACAATTTTAAACTATCTGCGCTTTTGGATTGCATGGCTCCGGACCAGACTAATTTCCAGAATTACATGCCTGACGCGAACATGAAAGTGCGCGATCTGGAAGAAAAACAGAGGATGATGAAAAACCAGATGCTCCTGATAGGAAAAAACATGATAGACATGCGCGAAAAGAACAGCAGGGAAATTATTGAGATAAAAAAAGATCTTGAAATTCTGAAAGAAAGCATGGACCGGCTGACTTCTTTCTTGAGCGCGGCATCCGAAGAATTCCAGAAATTCGCGAGGAAAGACGATGTCGAAATATTAGCTAAACAAATGAGGATGTTCAGCCCTCTTCTGGAGAAAAAATAAAATGAATGTATTGGAGCAGGTTACGCAAATGAGAAAAGAAGGAAAAACAGATGATGAAATAATTTCCGGATTGCGGAGCCAAAATCCCAAGATCTCGCCGAAAGAAATCAACGATGCTTTAAATCATGCGCAGATAAAAAACGCCGTGTCGGATGTTTCGGGCCAGGACAGCTTCAGCGATTTTCCGACTCCGCAACAGGGGCAGGAAAGCCAGGATGTTTATAATCCGCAAGACCAAGGACAACAAGGTTATGGGCAGCAAGACGCTTACGCGCCGCAGGATTACGGTCAGCAACAGGGCTACGGCCAACAACAAGATTATTCGCAGGACCAATACGCAGCGCAACAGCCTCAACAGCCTGCGCCGACTGGCTATTACCAGCCGCAGGATTACGGTCAGCAACAGGGCTACGGGGACATGAGCCAGGGCTACGCGCCTTCCACAGGCTCCGATACAATGGTCGAAATATCCGAACAGGTCTTTGAAGAGAAATCAAGGGAGTTAAACAAGAAGGTGGATTCATTCGAGGAATTCAAGAATCTCGCGCAATCGAAGCTCGACCACATGAACGACAGGCTCAAGAGAATCGAAACTGCCATGGATAAACTGCAGGCCGCGATCCTTGAAAAGGTCGGCTCCTACGGCCAGGACTTAAGCAGCATCAAAAAAGAAATGTCGATGATGCAGGACTCTTTCTCCAAAACGCTTCCGCAAATAGCAGGAATAAAAAAGCAGGGCAAAGAAAGCGAAGAAAAACCAGAAAAGAAATCTAAATCTTCAAAGAAATAATTTAGAGAATTCAATGAAATTCACGACGCAGCAGAATCAAGGAGCACATCTAAGTTTAGTTAATATTGACCGCGAAAAAGATATGATAACTTCCAACGCCCGATAATCTCTGCGAATTCCATTAACAGCTTCTAAAAATCATTTTGGATTGAAACGGATTGTTAAATAATTTCTTGCCCAAAAGAGGGGGTCGCACGCAACAGAATGGAGTAAAAATAAATTTAGTCGACTAATCCCAAGATATAGATTTATTTCCTCTTTTGATCATCCAAGGGGAAGAATGCAAGATTCCTATATTTCGGAGGCTGCTTGTTCTTGTTTGGGGTATGAACTATCGCCGCTATCGCCCCGACAACGCCGCCAACGACTACCACGATTAACACTAAGGTCTCCCAATTATCCGCAAGCCATGACCCGACTGGCAATCCAAGATTTCCCGCGGTCTGCGAGAGCACTATTATAACAATAAGCGCTGCAATCCCGAAGAGCACCCACATCAAGCCTGGATTGTCCGGATCTACAAACAGCCCGAGCAATATCAAAATAACCAGCACAATGGAAATCCCGACGCCCATCGCAGGGAAGATCTGCGCGAAGAATTTTGGAACGACATCGAACTGCAATGCCATCAGAGCAACTGCCAAAGCTATTATAGCATAAATCGCTTTGTTGTCTTTGAAGATTTGGATCTTCGTAAGAATCCCGAAGACCAACGCGAAGATCAAAAGGAAAGGAATTATGTAACTGAAAAAACCCGCCTGCTGAAGATTGGCCAGCACATTCCCGAAATCGATATTCAGCGAACTCGACGCCAAAATTTCACCTATCATTTTATTCTGCTAAAACTTGGCAATAGAGATTTAAATATGTTTCTAACGGAAATCACTTCCCGCCTTTCGCCGCCTTGCCGCCGATCAAAACCAAAGCGAGCGCGGCCGCGACAAGAACTCCGAAAATCACGTTTGTCCAGAAGCTGCTGCTCCATGATTGTTTGAACAAAGCGGTTATCAAATTATTCCCCGCTGAAGGCAGCGAAACTCCGAATGCCCAAAGCACGCCGAACAAAACTGCAAGGACAAGTATTCCAAAGAAAGTCCATTTCACGCCTTTCACTTTGAAAATGCTGCTGTTCGAATCCTCGCCGCTGAAGAATCCCCAAATCATCAGGATCACAAAGACCACTACCAGCGAAATCGAAAGGAACAGGACAAGATTGCTCAAGACGACCGTCGGCGAAAGAACTGTTATAAAAATCAGACCCATGACGAAAGCGACTATCGCATTAAGCTTCTGTTTTCCATTTCCGAGAACGTTCGTCTTCTCCAAGATTCCGAAGACCAAAGCGAAAACAAGGATGAACGGAAGTATGAAACGCGTGAAAATTGGATACTGCAAAAAAATCTGTGTGCTGTCTGTTGCTGCCATTTGTTTACATCAAGTCTTCCGAAACGCTTTCGAATTCCGATTCAGCAGGACTTGGCAATGCGGATGAGTCTATGATAAGAATATCGCTGATTGCTTTAACAAATTGATGGGGGATTATCACTCCTCTCGCTCCGCCGATCAACGAAGCCACGCTTCCGCCGACCCTGATTCTCCAGCCGTCAAGCTTGTTTTCGAAAAGATTGGCCTCCTCGACCTCGCCGAAATAGTCGCCCGCATTCGTGTAAACGCGCAGCCCGACAACTTCAGTTATTTTCTTCACTCTCATGAAAATATCCTGTGTCAAATATTTAAATACTTTTCCGTTGCACAACCGCTATTTTCAACAACATCAAATGCTCTGACTTTTGGAAAAATATCTCCATAAAAGAAATAAAGTCTCCAATCGCGGCAGAACTGCAAAATATCGTCAGATTTAATTCAAGGATTATTATGGGAAAAAGAGGTGATATCATATCAGCGGTGGAGGATGGAGAGTGAAGCGCTTGCGGGCCTGGCAAAAACAAACCTAAAATATACCACAAATAAATTTATAAGAAACGCAACACTTTGAAAGCCATGTTCACCAAAAACGAAATCGCGCCGATACTTGTCTCGACCCTCATAATCGCGTTCTCCGCAAATTTCATATTTTTCGGGGTGAACGTTTTCCTGTGGACGCTCCTCGCGATTTTTGCAATCATAATCATAAACGTTCTCGCCAAGAAAATCGCCGGCTATTATCTCGAAACTGACGTCGAAGTCAAATTCTGGGAAGTCTACTGGTTTGGCTTCAAAAAGCACCAGCATTTCAAAAACCCGTTCCCGCTCGGTGCCTTCCTCCCGTTGATTTCAAAACTTATCCTGCTGCCGCTCAACGGGTTCATCTGGATGGCCTCGCTTATCTTTGAAGTAAAACCCAAAGTTTACCGCGCGGCAAGAAAGCACGGCCTTTACAATTTTTCTGGCATGTCTGTATCGCACATCGGCTACATCGCGGCAGCCGGAATTCTCGCAAACTTGATTTTTGCGGTCATCGGTTATCTCGTGGGCTTCACCGACTTCGCGCGATTCAGCGTTTACTACGCGCTCTTCAATATGATTCCAATCTCGAACCTCGACGGAAACAAAATCTTCTTCGGGAACATAACTCTCTGGAGCTTCCTCGCGACGCTGACGCTCATCGGCCTCTTCCTGTCCATTTTTATAATTTAACCTTAATTCAAAGTGAAACCCTAAACCCCCGTTAAGATGGAAGGCATTGGTAGATGGGAGAACTCAGAATTCTTTGATAATGAAGCCCCAACCGCATCAGAGCTGCGGGTATCCTAAGATATAATCTAATTTAATTTCAAAAGAGGTGATATAGTGATGTGGGGCGGATTGTCAGACTGTCTCCACAGCAGAGCGAAGAGGAAGGGGGCCAAATTAAAATCTCAACTCAACTTTTATAGTGAACCTCCGCGAGGCAAGACCTCGCGGCATCTTTAGGCAAAGTCCACAAGTCTAAGCTGCCCGGTTTTCCTTCCTTGACTTTGGATGTAATTCCGGATCACATCCGCATTAACGCCTTCTCCGA
>JBJKQQ010000011.1:0-20880 GCA_046705325.1 Candidatus Pacearchaeota archaeon
CAAAGAAATTGAAGATTTTTTGCAGCCGAAGCGCTTCTTCGTAAAATTCCTCAAGGATCTCTTTTGCATTTTGGGGCGGAGCGTAAACTATGACCTGGATTCTTCCGCCGAAAAGTTCTTTTTCGAAAACCAAAGAATTCATAATTTAGTGTTTGGAATTTTCTTTAAAAGAATTGTGGACGTGAAATCTTATCCAAGGATTAATTGAATGACCGCTCCAACAGAAATCAACATAAGCAAAGTGATTATGACTCCTTGGAATGGAACGCCTTTGCCTTTTCTCAAACTCTTAAGTTTTTGGTTTATCTTTGGAGAAGCCCAAACGAGCAAGCCGCCAAACAGCCCTGAAATCAGCGAACCGTTTATCATGTAAGTTCGGTTAAACAAGCTTCCATAGCTCCCAAACCATGAAAGGTAAAACGGAAATAATTTTGCTCCCGTTATGGCTATGATCGGCACGAGTGTGAGAAGGAAAATCGCAGTTATGATTATAAAATCCTGAAACCTGAAAAATTTCTTTTTTATGATTCTTGCCATCCACAGGCCTGTAGACATTGCGAATCCGCCGATGAAAAGCGCGACTGCGACAGGATTCATACCAAGTTTCTCGGCTCCGAACGCCGCAAGCCCCGCCCCCGCAGTGCACAAAGGGCACATTGCAGAAGCGAATCCTGAAGAAGCGATTAAAGCGACAATTGCAACAATCAAGATTTCTATCATTTACATCTCCATCCAGAGCGCTGTTGAACGGTCATTATTTATTTTGTAAATCTTGAAAGGTTCTTTGTTTCCGGGCATTCCCGGAGAACCGTTTGGCATGCCTGGCATCGCAATTCCTTTAATGTCAGGCTTTTCTTCAAGCAGTTTTTCTATAACTTCAAGCGGGACATGGCCTTCAACCACATAGCCATTTATTGTGAGGGTATGGCACGATTCCATTGACAGCGGAACACCGAGAGTCTGCATGAACGCCGTATTGTTCTGGACTTTTTTTATGATTATGTTTTTGTTTCCCCTGTCCTTGAAGTAACCCGCATAAAGTCCGCAGCAGCCGCATGATGAACCTTCATAGATTGTAACATTTGCATTGGCGATCATGGGAAATTCTGCCTTGACCGGATGCGAAACAGCAATTATCCCGATTATAAGTGCAATAACTAAAACAGCAGCTCCGGAAAATAAATATCTTTTTTTCATCTTATTCTATGCAACATTTCAGCGCATCTTTTATTTTGCTGAAGATTTTACCATTCTCCTTTTTATTTGTCTTCAAAATAGTTTTTTGGGTTGAAGAGTTTAGGACCCAGAACATGCCATAAAGTTCTGCCGCGTCATGATAAAGCTTCTTGGCTTCGTCTAATTTTTTCTCATGCAAGAACCTGTTGCCTGTTTCGTACAGCCGCATGCTTGCCGCAAGAAAATGTTTGCTCATGCACCACTTTTCGCTGCCATCATCCTCTTTTATGATAAGCCTCAAAAGTTCCTTTCTAATTTCTCTCGTTTTTTCCAACATTCCAAGAAATTTTTCATCGCCCGTTTTCGCGTAGCTGAAAAAACAATGCTCTTCCAGGCTTACAAGGTTCATCAATGCTATGGAAAGATCTTCGCCGTCCGACAAGTCCAGCGAGTTTTTCTCTTTCACTTTTTCCACCGCCTTTATGAAATTTTCTTCTTCCATTTGTTTAATGCTTGATTATAAAATAAAAATAAAAAAATAAAAATAAATTGGTTAACAGCCGCCGACTTGGCTTGGAGCTCCGGCAGAATATCCTTGGGACGCTGATGCGCTTCCTGATCCTGAATCTGCGTTTGCATAACCGGTTCCTTGCTGCAACTGGCTTCCTTCAGCGCCGGAACTTGCCTGTCCGATGCTGGCCGCTTTCACAGTAAGGAAAATCGCGGCTATCAGCAAGATGCCAATAACTGCCCACATCAACGCGTTCTTCTTTATCTTCAATGTTTTTCGCTTTTCCATTTTTTCTTTATGGTTGCAACAATCTTTTTCTTTTCCTTCGCAGCAATCCATCTAACAACCGCCAACCTGACTTGCCAAGTTTCCGCTTCCGGATGAAGCTGAAGCTTGCTGGGATTCGATTCCCCTGTACTCGTTTGAAGCAAGGGTCACATATTCAGCGCTCTGGTTTGCAGTGTAGCTAATGCCGTTTGCGGTCAATGCCTGGGCTTTTGTTTCTTCAGGTCCGGGGAAAAACAGAACTTTCCATTTTCCAACTTCATTCAATATCTGCAAGTCTGTCATTTCAGGATGGTTCACAAGCAGGTATTTTATCAAGCCCCGCATGGCGTAACTGTGCGCGCAATCGCAGGCTCTTTCTCCGTTGCTGAATATCAGCGTTTGCGCTCCGCAGCAATATTCGCATGCTATTGAACTTCCGATTCTTATGTAACGCTGCATCGTTGCATTGTCCAGTTGCATGCCCTCGTAAGAAGCGAGTTTGTTTATCACCGCTTCGGTTGTCTGCTGGTTATTTGGATTCACGTCGCTGTAGCTTATTCCAAGCTCTTTTCCATAGACTGCAGGAATTCCCGTGGGCATTATGTCTGCGGCAGATACAACTCCGATTCCGGTCGCAACTCCGGTGCCTGCGGAAGTTCCCATTATCCTGGCTCCGCTATACAAAATAACAACAGCAAGAATCCCAATTACAACCCATTGGATAACTCTCTCCTTGTCGGCTTTCTTTCCTCCTTTCAGTTTGTTTTTGTTTTCATGGTTTTCATTTGCCATGCAAAACCCAAAAAAAGTTTTTATTTAACCGCTTTGGTGAAACTGGTTTCAAGAAACCAGTTTGGGATTTTCCCGAGGAGAATCAATCTTTCAGCACAACCATATTATTCATGCCCCGTCTCTTTCTTTCCACGATTTGCTTTGCTTCAAGCTTGTCAAGCAGGCGCGTCATCCCGACTTTTCCGATTTCAAGCTTTTCCATCATATCGGCCTGGAACATTCCGCCGTTTTCTTTCTGGAGAATCTCAACGACTTTCTCTTCATCTTTTTCAAGTTTGGAGGTGTCAATCTTTTTCGGCTTTTCCTTAACAGTTTTTGTCTTGATGATTATCTTTTCCTTTGGCTTCGTGAAAATCAATATAACCGCAATGATAACAAGAATGCAGACGATTGCCAGCGAAAGATAAGTCTGCTGAAGCGTCGTTTTGATCATAGGACACGTCGGATTGTCCATTGTGCAGCTTGCATTTATTATCTGTATCAATGCATTTTGAAAAAGGAAAATTATCACGACCAAAACCGCAGCGATTCCAAGAATCAGGAAACCGACATGTTTGTTTTCCATTTTCAGATTTTGCTCCTTCTCAAAAGATTCGCATTCGCGACAACGCTTATTGAAGAAAATGCCATCGCCATTTCAGCGAAAATAGGATGAAGCAAGCCTGCAACAGCCACAGGAATTGCGACAGTGTTGTAAATGAAAGCCCAGAATAGATTTTGTTTTATTTTTCTGAAAGTTGCCTTAGATAAATTGACCGCCTTAACCACGCCTTCTAAAGAGCCGTTTGTTAAGACAATGTCGCCGGTTTCAATCGCAATGTCTGTTCCGGTTCCCATCGCGATGGCGACATTAGCTTGTTTCAGCGCAGGCGCGTCATTGATTCCATCGCCGACGAACGCAACCATTTCTCCCTTGTCCTGCAGCTCTTTTATTCTTTTTGCCTTGTCTTCCGGAAGAGAATTTGCAAAGACATCATCAATTCCAGCCTGCTTTGCAATTGCTTTGGCAGTAGCCTCATTATCACCTGTAATCATAACTGGCCTAAGCCCAAGGTCTTTCAGTTTTTTTATGGAATCAACAGAATCTTCCTTAAGAGAATCTGCAACTCCAATGATCCCCAGAATCTTTTTGTTTTCCGCAACAACCATTATAGCATTTCCGGAATTTTCAAATTCTGCAATCTTGGATTCAAATCCTGCCAAAGAAATTTTTCTTTCTTCCATTGATTTCACATTCCCAATAAAGACTTCCTTTGATCCGAGTTTGCCTTCAATTCCTTTGCCTCTAATAATCTTGAAATTTTTCACTTCTCTGTATCTTTTCAGTTTTGCATAATCCACAATGGCTTTTGCTATTGGATGCTCGCTTTGCTTCTCAAGACTTGCGGCAATTTCAAGAAGATAATCTTTCTTTATTTTTCCGGAATAAACGTTTGCCACTTCAGGTTTTCCTTTTGTCAATGTTCCTGTCTTATCTAAAACAATAGTTGTAATTTGTTTCATAGTTTGGATAGCTTCGCCTTTTCTTATCAGGATTCCTTTTTTCGCCCCCATGCCTGCGCTTACAGTCAAGGCCGTCGGCGTTGCCAATCCCAGAGCGCACGGGCAAGCTATGACCAAAGCCGCAATTGAAATCGCCAGAGCCTTTGCAACATCTCCACCGATGAAAGCCCAGCCGAGGAAAGCAAGAACCGAGATTCCTAAAACTGCGGGAACAAAAACATTTGTGATCTTGTCTGCCAATTCCTGTATTGGGACTTTGGAGCCCTGTGTTTGTTCTACAAGTTTTATTATGTTAGAAAGGAAAGTATCTTTGCCGATTTTTGTTGCTTTCACATAAAGGATTCCGTCTTGATTAACTGTCGCGCCAATCACAGCATCGCCGACTTTTTTGTCCTTTGGAATTGACTCGCCGGTTACCATAGACTCATCCACGCTGCTTTCTCCTTTGACGATTGTTCCGTCTGTAGGAATCTTTTCTCCCGGTTTCACAATCATCACATCTCCGAGTTTTATTTCTGAAATTGGGATAGTGACTTCTTCCTTGCCGCGCAAAACAACCGCGTTCTTCGCCCCGAGTTCAAGAAGTTTTTTTATCTCGCTTCCTGCCCTGCCGCGCGCCTTGGCTTCTATGAATTTCCCCGTTACAAAAATAGCCATTATCATGGCTCCAACACCTGCGTAATTTTCAACAGGAATAAAAAATATCAGAATCCCGGTTGCGTAAGAAAGAACCGTTCCAAGAGCGATAAGCAAATCCATGTTGAAATAACCCCTGAACACCCCTTTGAATCCGCCCTTCAAGGTCCCGAATCCGATTATGAAAATCACCGGGAAAGAAATTGCCAGTATGATTGCAGTGTTCAGAACATTGCCAAAGATTTGAATTCCAAAAAGTTCTTTCGAGAACATGAGAAAGGCTGCCGGAATAGTTATTATCCAGCTCCAAATAAGTTTGCGTTTCCACATGTCAATCTCTGATTGCTCTGCGTTGCCGGACATCTGCATTTCTCCTTTCTCGTCCATTATCATGCCGTGCTTTTCCATGTTTTTCATTTCAGAATTATTCATGTCCATCTCTTTAGAATTTGATTTTGTTTCAGGGACGTTAGAATCGGAATTTTCGTATTCAATGCTTCTGATTTTATAGTTTCCAACGCTTTCAACAGCTTTCTTCACCGCCTTCTCGTCGAGCTCGCCTTCATAGTCTACGAAGGCTTTCTTGTTCATTAACTGTACGTTCATGTTCTTAATACCTGGAACCTTCGAAAGGCTTTTGGAAATGTTCATCTGGCACGAAGCGCAATGCATCCCTTCTACATTTATTGTTGCTTTTTTCAATTTGTTTTTTCCTGTTGTTTAATTAAAAATAAAAAAGGTTAAATAAATTTTTATTTCCTTCTCCTAGATTTTCCTCTTTTATTTGCGAATACAATTGCTACAGCAATTCCCGCGCCGACAACAAGTGCCAGCAAAATCCACGGAAGGTAATAAGTGAAAGGCGTTTGATAATTTCCATAACCGTACATCATTCCGGGATCATAATTGGAATAACCTGTTCCCATCATGCCTCCATAATAGCTGCCAGAAGAACCTCCGTTTGCATACGCAGACATCATTCCATAGCCGTAGCCCTCGCTGGAGTTAATCTGATCAGGATAAATCCCATTGCAGTAATATTTTTCAGCAAGCGCAAGGTGCATCTGTTGGTCCATAGACGCATTGTCGCCGCCCATCATGGCATCTATCTGGTCATGCGCAGAACCGAGAGCAAGCTGCATGTAATAATCTCCGACTTCGATCAACTGTGTCTGGCTTAGCTGAGAGCATGGAGTCTTTTGCTGGATTATGTTTATAGCTGATGAGAAATCCATGCTTGAATCCGCGGCAACAAAAACTGTTCCAATCATAAACGCCGCCAAGATGAAGACAACTAAGGTTTTATTTTTCATCTCTCACCTCTTAGGATATGGACGCAAAATCCTGACATGTGCTTGTCAATCAGGTCCATGATTGGATTTATTGTGCCTTCGTTTAATTTGTAGTAGATGAATTTTCCGTCTCTTTCGCTTAGGACAAAACCGCATCTTTTCAGTCTTGCAAGGTCGTGAGAAACTGCTGTCTGGTCTGATTTAAGTTCTTCCATGATTTCAGAAACATTTTTCTTGCCTTTCCTTAACAGGTTTATTATCTTAAGACGAGATTCGGAAGCCATTGTCCCAAAAAAAATCTTGTAAGCTCCATAAGCTTCGTTCTCGCTGAAACCTTCAGAGTGGCAGGAGTTTAATATGTTTTTGTTAATCATATGATAAATTATTACATATTAACTATTTAAATATTTCGTTAAGATAAAACAGGCTAGAACAAAAATAAAAAAGAAATAGAATAAATAAAAAATAAATTTACTGGCCGATTGCCGACATTATAGCAGTTGTGGATGCCTGGACCTGTTGTCCGTTTACCACGAATTCCGGTGTTCCCGAAACAACTGTGCTTGCAGCCTGTTCAGATTGCTGGACATTGCTCAAGAAAGTATCGTTTTCAAGGCATGCGTTGAACTTGCTTGTGTCAAGTCCGGAAATTCCTGCAGCTATCTTTTCAAGATTTGCTTTGGTGTATTTTCCGTCGTCTTCGCTCATGTCGTTTGCAGCGTAGATTGCATCGTGCATCTGCCAGAATTTGCCCTGGTCGTTTGCGCAGTATGCCGCTTCAGCCGCCCATGTTGACTCCTTTGTTGTTCCGCCTCTGTTTGTCGAGTCAAGGAAGTTCATTGCTACGAATATGAACCTTATCTTCCCCTGGTTCGCCAAATCTTCAAGTTGCGTTGCGATACCGAAGTAAGGAACCTGACTCGCGTACTGCTTGGATTCGTTGGATAAGCCCGCAGCCAATGCGCAGTAAGGGCACTGGAAATCTGCGAATTCCACAACAGTGTATTTTGCGTCGCTTGGTCCCAGAGAAGGGAATAGGCTCGAGTCGGAAGTGAATGCGCTTGTGTCTACGGCTGTAGAGCCGGATCCTGAACTTGCTCCTGCAGTGTTTCCCGCAGCCGCGTTTCCAGTCACGTTTCCTTTTCCTATTCCGAATCCGCCGGTGAACATACTTATTACTAAAGCTGCCAGCAGAACAAAGACCGCAGCCATCCAGAGAGTGTCTTTCTTTACTGTTATGGTTTTGGCTTCTTTGTGCTCGTGGTGTTCATGGCTTTCGTGTTTTTCGTTTTCTTCGCTCATTTTCTACCTCCTTTCAGCATTATCCTTTCGGTAGTTTAACCTCACAGAGAATACCCTTATTTATATCTTTTGATATCTTGTAAATCGAGAAAGACATTATGGCCATGGAAAGAACGAGGACGCTCAATCCTCCGAACGGCAGGAAAGACAGGGCAGTCGCGCCGATTCCCATGACTGACAGGATGCCGACACTGCATGCAGGACAACCCGGAGCAAGGATGCCAAGAAATATTCCAAGAGTTACTAGGATTCCGACTTTTCCTGAAACGGATTTTATCATTTTTGTTTTGTAAGATATTAAACTGAAAAGCATTCCGAACATCAGACTCAAGATTACAAGACTGACAAAGAAATAAGCAGGGAAGAATGTTACGTAACTTTTCATGAAAGAAGGAAGCGCGGCGAGCATAGGGAACAGCCCGCGGTCTTCGAAAATCAGCGCGAGATTTTTTATGTTGACCAGCGCTATGTCGATGAGATAGAATGAGTACGCAAGGGCTTGCGCGAGGAATATGTAGCCTTTTTTGGAGAAAACTTTTTTGAATCCGAGCGCCGCCTCTTTGATCTTCATGAGACAATTCGAGGCTTTTAACTTATAAAAGATTTGCTATAGTTAAGTAAAGCGCGCGGCGGGATTATCTTGATACGATTTCGAGAGCGTCGCGGTTTTTGAGTTTGTAGTCTTTGCCGAGAGTTTTTTTGCTTCTTGCGTCTATGGCGCGAATGAAATTTTTTCCGAAGTCCGTGTGAAGGAAGTACGCGAAGTCGAGGGCGGTGCTTTCGGGCGGGAGGAGGAAACATTCGGGCAGAGTGCGGCCTTTGCTGTCTTTCATTTTTGTCGCGCCGGCCGGGAAGATGGCGAGATAGCCGAGAAGTTCAAAGACAGCTTTGTTCAAAATCTCCTGAACGCCGGTGCCGAATTCAAATTTGTCGAGAACATTTTCTTTAATCTTTTCCAACGCTTTTTTTTGTTGGTCTGTCAAATTTCCTTTTTCGGAAAAAGTTTTTTCTCCGGGAATATAATCTATTAAATCTGCCTTGGAAGCTTCCCTCAATGCGAGCTCGGAATCCGCGGAGCATGGGATAATTATCATTTCAGGAAATTTTTGTTTCAGATTCTCGTAATTTTCTTTTCCCTGCGGAGTGTCAATTTTATTTGCGGCGATTATCGAGGGCTTGCTTTCTTTTCTCAATTCAGAGGTGAAGTTTTTCATTTGTTCTTCGGTCCATGCGGTGGGCTTGCCAGAGAGGTTCAGGTTTCGGAGAACTTTCTTTACCTGCTCTTCATTTACTTTCAGGCCGGAGAACTGTTTTGTTATCGCTTCCGCGACGTTGACATTTTCGATTTCGGTTTTTCGCGCGAAGCTCTTCCAGACTTTCATGAAGATGTTGTAATACCATTTGTCGAGTTCGTCTTTCAGGAATTCTATGTCGCGGGAGACGTCGTAGTTTTCCGTTTCTTTTCCTTCTTCATCAGTTTTTCCGGAGCAATCCACTATCTGGATGAAGACGTCCGCTTCGCGCAGGTCATCGAGGAATTGGTTTCCCAGGCCTTTGCCTTCGCTTGCGCCGGGAACGAGGCCTGCAACGTCAAGCAAATCGACCGGGACGAAACGCTGGTGACTTATGCAAAAGCCGTGGTTCGGCTGGCACTGGACTCCAAATTCGGAATCGATACAATAGATTTTAACGTAGCCGACGCCGTGGTTCGGCTTTATTGTCGTGAACGGGTAAGACGCGATCGGGACTTCCGCTAAGGTCGCGGCTTTGAAAAATGTGCTTTTTCCAACGCTTGGTTTTCCTACGAGTCCGATTAACATGCAAAATAATCAGGATTTGGTTATTTAAAGTTTTATTGATAAATTTATAAGTTTGGAATGCCTTGTGTTTTTATGAATAAACGGGGCGAGATAGTTTTGAAATTATCCAAAATAATTTTGAGGCAATTGAAACCTTTGTGTTCGAGGATTGAGATTGCGGGAAGCATTCGGCGCCGGGCAAAGAATCCCGGGGACATAGACATCGTGCTTGTTTCGAAAAGCGAAAAAGCCAAGGAGAAGATCAAGGAGCTTTTGAGCGGGGAAGGGAAGTTTTTGCAGGGCGGGAGCCACATCATGTTTTTCAAAATTCACGGAGTCGATGTCCAATTGTTTTTCACGTCGGGCGAAGAGTGGGGCGCGGGGCTGCTGGCTTATTCTGGAAAGAAAGGTTCGAATATTGGCTTGAGGGTTGTGGCAATGCGGAAAGGCATGAAACTTACGAATCATGGCTTGTTCAGAAAGTCCGATGGGAAGCGAATCGCCGGGAAGACCGAACGGGAAATTTACAAAGCACTCGGCAGGCAGTACAAAGAACCTTGGGGAAGATGAGTTACGAAACGTATGCAACAGACACTTTCAGGAATCTTTTTGAGTCTCTGGAACCTGATGAAAAAAGATGGATAAATAATATTAAAGAAAAGTTTAGAGATTATCCTGCAGGCAAACCTCTTGGATTCGGATGGTTCAGAGAGAAGAAATACAGAAATAAACGCTTGTATTTTCTGGTGGATGAGGGAATGAAGAAAATTTTATTTGTATCTTTTGCTTCAAAAAAACGTCAGCAGGAGATAATAAATTTTGTTAAGGAAAATATGAGGGAATTGTTGGATTATCTAAAAAGCCTTTAAAATTTGCTGACTTTTCCGTTGCGCATATCTTCAAGACTCAATTTTAGCTGAATTAACGCACCGTCCGCTATTTTAGCTTTTCTTTTTAACATAATATATTCCTTTTTTGGGATCATGATGTTTTGTTCTTCCATGGAAAACCAAGGAGATAATTGTTTATATAATTTTGCTTGCGCTTAGAGTTTCACAATCATTATAAACTTCTTCGGACTTTTTGGATTATGAAAATAAATGTCAAGGTGAAACCGAATTCAGGGAGGCAGGAAATTGTCAAAGAAGATGAAAATAATTTCACGATTTTTCTGAAGTCTGCGCCGGAAGACAACAAGGCCAACACTGAACTTGTCAAGTTATTGCATAAATATTTTAAAATCGACGTGAAGATAAAGTCCGGTTTGACAGGCAGGAATAAAATTGTTGAGGTGGGGGAATGATTGAGGGAGATGTTATCAAGCTTTTGAAAAAAACGGCGGAAGAATTTGATTTGAAATTTGATTCTGATAAATGGTTCAAATTTATGGAGTTGAGCAATCGTGATTTAACAATCAGAGATTTTTTGAGCACAAGTCCGACGCTTACTTTTGTGAAGTATCGAAGGACAAATCAAAAAAACAGAAATAAAACTCCAGGATCCCTTGTCAAGTTTCTTGCTTCCAAAGATTATGAAGAGGAAATAAAGAAAATTCATGCTTGCATGATGTCCCGAAGAGAGCTTAATGCAGAGATTAGACTTGTCGAAAAAATTCCTGATGAAAAGATTAAGAAAGAATCTGAGAAGTTTTACAAAAAGATAAAAAAGAAAATAGGAAAACGGGAAAGGTTGACGCTTATTTGGAAGACTTCAAAGAAAGATATTAATAATTCTAAATGGAAGCAAGTCTTGTTACATGAATTTGTCCACGAGTTAATTGATGAAAATAATCTTAGGCCGCGAGCTAACTGGAAATGGAATGAAGGACTTGCGGTTTATCTGGAATATTTTTCTCTTGGAGGACAGGGAGTATTCGAATCTAATAATCCTGTATTCCATACAAAAGATAAAATCTGGAATGCCTGCGCGCTTCACGCGCACAAATGGTTTGAACTTCTTAAAAATGCAAAGACTCCCGTGGAGAGACGGAGAATAATTTTAAAGAAAATTGGGGGGTTGAACGGAAATAGAAAATGAAATATGTTGAAGCGCCGGACTTGCAAGAGAAAGCCGAAGACATTTCGCGGACGTTGTTTCCGCACATAAAAATTGAAAGAATGAAATGTTTCAGAAGTTACGGGAGTTCTTCGAGAGGAACTATCGCGCGGTGCCATGCTCTTGGAAAGCTGATGCAACAGGCCGTGGGCGTGAAGGCGCATTACGCGCTGGAATTTATTTCCGAGAGGTTCGACAAAATGGATGAAGAAGAACAAATGAAAGTCATCATGCACGAGCTGATGCACATTCCGAAGACTTTCGGCGGCGGATTCAAGCACCATGATTTTGTTTGCGAGAGAAACGTCAATCTTTTTTACAAAGAATACAAAAAGCGAAAGCAAAAAGACGATGAGAAGCAATGGTTTGGGCTGTGATAATTTTTTAAATTTGGTTCGCGTTCTGAATTGATGTTTGGTTTGCTGGATCGATTTTATGTTCGGAGGTGGAATAGACTGCCGCCTAAATCTGATTGGAAATGGTTTCCCAAAATAATTGACGGTAGTTCCCGCGAAGTTTGGTATTGTTTTGTTCCCGGATCTGTCTGGAACAATTTTTCTTTGAAAAAAAATCTTCTGCCGCAACGAGGCAGGAAAGTTATTTACACGAGTTCTTACAGAAATATGATTTTTGCCGACGCGAAGAAGACAAGAGATATTTTCGAGGAGATTTATCTGGATGCAAGGAAGAGACTTGTCAAAGATTTCAAACAAGGAAAAAGAATAAATCTTCTAGGTATAAGTTTGGGAAATATTGTTTCTGTGAGGCTTGCGCACGAGGTTCCGGGTCTGGAAATCGAGAATTTTGTTTCAATCGTTGGAGGCTTGCATCCGGGAAAAATCGCATGGAACAGCTTAGCTACAAGAAAACTTGTGAGGAAGGGGAACAAGACTGAAGGGAGTTATAGAAAAGTTTTTTCGGAATTTTCCGCTTCGGAATTTTCTCAAGGATTGAAAGCCGGAAAAATATTTGCGAGATTCGGACGTTTCGATTTAGTGATCCCTTATCGGCACTATGGGAAAGAACTGAAAGACGCTTTAAGGAATTCCGATGCGGAGATCAAAAACATAAGAACTTATTGGTGGGCGGACCACGTCACTTCTATTTTTCTTGCCAGCAAAGAGAAAATTTATGATAAGCTTAAATAGAACTTTCGTATTCTGAATATGGTAAGATGGAAAAAGAAAAAGTCGTTTTGGATTTCGGAAAAAAGAAAATCGATGTTGAAGTCTACGATTGCAGAGGATTAATGCAAGGAATCGGTCTGATGTTCTCGCGTCGGGAGAAAGCGAAGAATCTGATTTTCAAACTTCCAAGAGAAGGGCGGCTCGCAATCCATTCGTTTTTTGTGTTTTATGATTTTGTTGCGGTGTGGCTGAACTCCGACGGAAAAGTTGTTGAAATGAAAACAGTGAGGCCTTTTTCGCCTTACGTCTGTCCTAAAAAAGATTTTTTTGCCCTCGTGGAAATCCCGATCAACAAAAAAAACCGTTCGATTCTCGACGAGATAGAAAGATTTAAATAGAAATGCGATTATTTTTTATCAACAAATAAAAGGAGGTGTAAAATGGGAAAAATAATTGTCAAGAATGTTGTTGACAGAAAACCAGGATACCTTTACTACGTTGACGGAAGCGGAAACGTTTGCGAAGCTAAGATGTCTCGCGGGGGAAAAGCGAAGAAGAAGCCAGCAAAGAAAGCCGCTCCTAAGAAAAAGGCCGCTCCTAAAAAGAGGAGATAAACCTCCACTCATTTTTATTGTGGGGTAATTTTTTATTTTTCTTTTTGTATATTTTTAGAATTCTATTTCAGTTTTATTCCGGCGGTTAATGCCCAAATATTGTTTTGGTATTCTGTTCCGATGTAAGTAAGAATATTTCCTGTTTCTATTCCTGCCTGGGCCAGAACTTTTGTTTTCTCTGTGTCGTTTGGGTTTATCCTGAAATCTATTGAAGTATAAGGCGCGAAATTGTCGGTGACCGGAAATCTGAAGCTTGATGACAAATTTACAAGAAACTCTTTTGAAGGAGTGGACTCTATTCCGCCTCTTATTGCAATAAGCTGTTGTCCATTATACGTTTTTGGCACGATGTAAACATCTGCAGACCATCCCCTATTTTTCATTGCAGAACTGAGAATTTCCGAGATGCTTTCTCTGGAAAGATCTTCCAGTTTTCCGGAGTTCTCTCCGGTTATACCGAATCCAAGATATAAATGATTTCCTCCGCTTACTCTATCATCAAGTGCGGGCGAATTTATCAAGACCCCAAATTTAGTAAGGTAATTTACCATCCCTGATCTTTGAAATTCTACTTTTTCTCCCACAGAAAATGTTGATGAGATTATCTCACTGGAAAGGCCATAACTCCGAGGCCTTGAATCTGCTGTCGTATCTGGGATTCTTGAAGCGGCTTTCTCATTAGAATAGCTTATTCCTATAAGGGGGAGATTTGCGGCAACAGACGCATCTACAGGTAAGTCTTTCAAGGGCGTTCCGAAGAGGTTTGAAGGATTTCTTAAGGATACTTCATTTTGGAAGATGTCCGGATCTGCCATCTGGGCAGTCTGTATGAGTGGCGAAGGCAATAATTTTAGATTCAAGCCTTCACTATAGGATTTGGCAATGGGAAGTAGTGAAATGGCAATCGCTGCTACTGCAGGGACAATAAGCTTTCTGTTCATGACCCGCCGACTTGTTTAAATTTTATAAAGCTATCTATTGTAAGGTATTAATGACGGTTATCTTGGGAATTGAGTCAACGGCACATACTTTTGGAATTGGAATTGTTCGGAATGGAAAAATCTTGTCTAATGTTCGCGATTTGATGTCAACTGAATCAGGGGGTTTGATTCCAATTGAAGTGCGAAACATCATGCGCGCGTTTCTGAAAGAATTTATTCCAAAGCTTTGCAAGACGCTAAGATAAAAGAAAATGAAATTGATGCTATTGCCTTTTCACAAGGCCCGGGGCTCGCGCCATGTTTGATTGAAGGCATGAAATTTGCAAAGGCGCTTTCGAGAAAACTTGGGAAGCCTTTAGTTCCGGTTAATCATTGCATCGCACATCTGGAACTTGGAGGGCTTGTCGGTGCTAAAGATCCTGTGATGCTTTACACTTCCGGTGCGAATACACAAGTTATAGCTTACGCGTCGGGAAAATATCGGATTTTTGGCGAGACTTTGGATAAAGGAGTTGGAAATTTTATTGATACTTTTGCAAGGCATCTTGGGTTAGGCTTTCCCGGGGGGCCAAAGATTCAGGAACTTGCAGACTCTGGAAATGGAAAGAGAGAATATGTTGAACTGCCTTATACTGTCAAGGGAATGGACATTTCTCTTTCAGGAATCTTGACAAATCTGAAACAAAAAGCGGATTCTGGGAAATACAAAAAAGAAAATTTGGCTTTTAGTATGCAAGAGACTGTTTTTGCGATGTTAATAGAAGTTGCAGAGCGTGCGCTTTCATATACAAGAAAAAAAGAGCTGTTGCTTGCGGGAGGAGTTGCATGCAATTCCCGGCTGCAGGAAATGACAAGAAAAATGTGCTCTGAAAGGCTGGAAAAAACCAAGCTTTTTGTTCCGGACCGATCGCTTCTTGTTGATAATGGCGCGATGATAGCTTATGCGGGCGGGATAATGTTCAAAGCTGGAGTGGGAGTTCAGGTTAAGGATTTGGAAAAGGTTGATATTAAGCCAAGGCAGAGAACCGACGATATTATTGTAACTTGGAAGTCGGCTCTCGCGTAGACGAAGTCTCCTGAAGGACGGAGGATGTTGAAATTGGTTGGAAGTAAGTTATGAATTGTGTAACTAATTAGTGGTAAAAGCAGAAAGGTTTAAATATTGTTCTTGGATTTTTAAAGTATGAAAAAAGTCGAAGAAATGGAATATTCTATCTTAGGGAATGGTCAATATGACGAGTATCTTAAGATGTCTTCTGATCCGAAGAATGACGCATTGAGATATATGATGGCTATCTCCTACTCTGCTAATGAGAATTCTGCAAATGATAAAATTGCATTTCTTGGCGGCGCAGGTGTTGTTGGCAACCTTGTGGGTTTGCTGGGGGAGATGGTTATTCCTCAATGGAGAGGAACGCATGATTTAGATGTCTTATTAAGAGAAAGGTGTTATGAAAGTGCAATTAAGAATGTTTTTGATGACGTGGATACTTACAGCCCTTCATTGTCTATAAAAAATAAGTTTACCCTCAGGGGAAAATCTGCAGATTCGGAGAACCATCATTTAAACTCAATGGCAGTAGACATCTATCACCCTAATGGTAATCCTAAGGGAGGAATAAGGATTAACGAAAACAATATAGACTCCGACTACTGGGATTGATCATTAAGCGCTTCTTTTTTTGGAGTTCCCGTAAGGTTTTTGAGCCCTGTAGACTTAGCTGATATGAAATTGGGAGTCGTTTGTGAGAGTAATGGGAAACCTCGGGCGAGAGATATACAAGACATATACCATCTTTTAGCCGTGGCTCAAGGCAGGGGATATTCTTCCTCCCAGATTTCTGAAGCTTTATCTCAAGAGTCACTTCAGCATCTTTCTGATCTTTTACCTTTGCTGCAACCTCTTTGTAGAAAAGATCGACTAATTAAATCAGACCCTCAGTTCATGGAAAGAATAGTAAAATGAAAATTCTTTTAGTTACAGATATTCATGATGATCATGCTTTCGCACATAATGCATGGTATAGCGAGAACCCCGACCTGGTTTTGGACTGTGGTGATCATGAAGACATTAAGAATATTTCCGAGTTGACTCCGCACTATTTTGTTTCAGGCAATCATGAGCCTTCGGCGGTTCATCTTGACCCAGAAGGATTCCCTTTGCCTCATGAATTGAATCCAAGAATAGTTTACATCTTTGAAAAAGGCGGTAAGAAAGTTAGCTTTACCGGGATAGGCGGCAACTATTCTTCTAAACAAGGAGAGAATAATGTTAACCTGAGAGATGTTGAATTTCTCTCAAAGATAAACCGCGGAGATTTGGATGTGCTTTTGCTTCATGAATCCCCATTAAATCTTCATTCAAATAAAGGAGGCTATGATTTGGCTCAGCGAGTTGTTAAGGAGATTAAGCGCATAATGCCCAAGTATGTTTTTTCGGGTCATAGCGGTAGGTTTAAAGAATCGAAAATGGGCAATAAAGGAGAGCACATTCCGACCATAAACTTAGAAGATATTGCTTACGGTTATGGGGTTTTGGAAGATGTTGATGGGACATTGAATTTTAGAAGAGTTATCTCAAAATATAGGGGTTAAAAATTTAAATAATCTTATTCTGTTATTGTATTATGGATTTAGATTATCAAAAATTAAAGTTCAAATGCGGGCTTGAAGTTCACCAGCAGCTTAATACGAAAAAACTTTTTTGTTCTTGCCCTAGTGTTCTTCGGTCAGATGAACCTGACTTTACGGTGAGGAGAAAACTTCATGCGGTTGCCGGAGAAAGCGGAGAAATTGACGCGGCTGCGAAATATCAAGCTTCGCTGAATAAAACTTTTGTTTATCAAGGACATGATGAAAATGTTTGCCTCATAGATCTGGACGAAGAGCCGCCCCATCAGATTAATCAGGATTCATTGAAGATTGCTTTGCAAATTGCTTTGCTTTTGAATTGCAAGATTATGCCGATAACTCAAATTATGAGAAAGACCGTTGTTGACGGTTCGAACACGGCGGGATTCCAAAGAACAACTCTTATCGCCCGCGACGGGTTTGTGGAAACGGCGCAAGGAAAAGTCGGAATAGACACTATTTGTTTGGAGGAAGATTCCGCGAGGACAGTTTCAAAATCCGAGAAAGAAGTTGTTTACAATCTCGATCGGCTTGGGATTCCGTTAGTTGAAATCGCGACTTCGCCGGACATAAAATCTCCCGAACAAGCGAAGGAAGTTGCATTGCAAATTGGAGATATTTTGAGAAGCTGCGATGTTAAGCGTGGAATTGGAACAATCAGACAGGATGTTAACCTTTCTATCCTTGAGGGAAACCGAATTGAAATGAAAGGCGTTCAAGATATGAAAATTTTTGTAAAGACCATTGAGAATGAAATTTCACGGCAAAAGAAATTGCACGATGCCGGAAAACCTACGCAGGCAGAAGTTAGAAACGCCTTGCCTAACGGAAACTCTGAATTTCTGAGGCCGATGCCCGGAGCCGCTAGAATGTATCCTGAAACGGATTTGCCTTTACTTAAGATTGGGAGAAGCATGATTGACGGAATAAAGAAAAATCTTCCGAAGCTTTCTTCTGAACTTGCGGAAGAACTGAAACGATACGGCTTGCACGAAGAAATGATTAAACTTATTCTTGGAACCGGGAAAGTTGATGAGTTTAAAGAGTTGACTTCAATGAATCGAAATCCTGAACTTGTTGCTAAAACTTTGGTTTTGTATCCTAAAGAGATTGCATCTAGAAATAATCTTTCAGAAGGGCAAGCTGATGAAATTTTCAACAGAGATGTTTTGGCAGAAGCTTTGAAAGCGGTCAGTTCTAAAAAAATAACTGAAAGACAAGTCAAAGAAGTCTTGGAAAGAGTTGCGTCCGGCGCGGAAATTAAAGATGCTTTAGAGTTTGAAGAACAGGACTTTTCAGAAATTGAAGAAAGAGTTGTTAAACTTTTGAAGGAGAAACCCGGACTTTCTGACAATGCTTACATGGGATTGCTTATGAAAGAATTTAAAGGCAAGGCAGACGCAAAAACATTAATTGAACTTATTCAGAAGTTGAGAAAATAATTATTTTTTCTCATACTTGTTCTCGTACATTTTCAGAGCGCGTTCGACATCTTTCATTGCATGACTTTTGCCATGGACTTCCAAAATCTTGCATTTCTTTCCTTGCAGGTGCTTGTATGTCTCAAAGAAATGTTTTAGCTCTTCGATGATGTGGTTTGGGACATCTTTTATGTCTTGGTATTCTTGGTATCTTGGGTCTTCGTCATAAACTGCGACTATTTTGTCATCTTTTTCATCGCTGTCCACCATTCTTAGAACACCGATTACACGTACTTTTGCGAGAGTCATCGGATACAATGGGCGGCCGGTTAGAACTATTATATCGAGAGGGTCGTTATCATCCCACAAAGTTCTCGGAACGAAACCATAGTCGCCAGGATAGTGGACTGCTGAATAGAGGAATCGGTCCATTTTCAAAAGTCCCGTTTCTTTGTCCAGTTCGTATTTTATCTTAGAATCTTTTGGAATTTCGATTATGGCATTGATTACTTTGGGAATTTCTTTTTTATCGCCTACTTTAACATCGTGCCAAGGATTTACTGCTGACATGGGTTTTCAAAAATAACAATCGTTTAAAAAGATTTTGGGTTAGTCTGAAAAATAAAGGCATAATTAATTTTATATATGAGGATTTTCTTGTGAAAACATGGATTTGGAAGAATTGAGACTTCACAGAGAAACAGTGAAGGAAATTTTTGAAAAGAATTTGAAAGAAGTTGAAACCGTCGGATGGGTTTCGAACACAAGAGAATTGGGGAAGATAAAGTTTCTTGTTCTTCGGGACAACACCGGAAGCATCCAGGTTACGGCTGTGAAGGGAAAAGCGCCGGAGAAAGTTTTCGATTCGCTGGACAAAATTTCGAGAGAATCCGTTATTTACATTAGGGGAGCCGTGAAAGAATCTAAACAAGCGCCGGGCGGAAAAGAAATAAATCCTTCGGTTGTTGAAATCTTGAATCCTGCAGAGAACCTGCCGATTGATGTTTCTGATTTTTCGAAAACGGATTTGCCGAAGAGGCTCGACAACAGATTTTTGGATATGCATCGCCAGAAAATCGAGGCTATTTTCAGGATTCAATCTGAACTTGCTTTCAGCTTCAGAGAATTTTTCCACGACAAGAATTTCATGGAAGTACAGCTGCCTTCTGTGATTTCGGCGTCGAGCGAAGGCGGGACTGAATTGTTCAAAGTCCAGTATTTTGAGAAGAAAGCTTATCTTGCGCAAAGCCCGCAGCTTTACAAGCAGATGATTGCGTGCACGCCGGTTGAAAAGGTTTTCACGATCACGCCCGTTTGGCGCGCGGAGAAACACAATACTATAAGGCATTTGAATGAATCCAGACAAATGGATGTTGAAGTCGCTTTTGCGGGCCAGATGGAAATCATGAAACTGGAAGAGGAAGTCGTGCAATACATGATTTCGCAAGTCATGAGGAAGTGCAAGGAAGAGATTGAAGTTCTTGGTTTAAATCTTAAAGTTCCTAAAGCGAAATATTTGAGTTACGACGAGACTGTAAAACTTCTCGGAATGAAATACGGCGAGGACCTGACCCCGGATGATGAACGAGAACTTGACAAGAAGTTCCCTGACACTATTGTCTTTATCCATTCATGGCCAACGAGCATAAAACCATTTTATATCATGCCTCGCGGCGAGAAAGCCGACGCGAAGTTAAGCGAAGGTTTCGATGCGATTTACAGAGGAACGGAGATAACTTCGGGCGGGCAGAGAATTCATCTTCCGGAACTTTTGATTAAAAGGCTGAAAGCCAAGAAACTTAACCCCAAGGATTTCAAAGGTTACATCGACAGTTTCAGATACGGCGCGCCGCCTCATGCAGGTTGGTCCATCGGATTGGAAAGATTGACGATGCTTGTTACGGAACAGAAGAATATTCGCGAAGCGGTTTTATTCCCCAGAGACCGAGACAGATTGACTCCTTAGAAAAGTTTTCTTTTGTTATTTCAGAGGGGGCAAATACCTTTAAAAACCCTGAGGGGTATAAGCGTTAATCCTTAAAGGAGGATAATAAAACAAATGGCAGAAGACGAAGAAGAAACAATGGACGAAGACGAGGACATGGATGAATCTGATGAAGATGAAGACATGGACGACTCTGACGAAGACGAGGATGAAGAGGAAGAAGACGAGTCGTCAGATGACGAAGAGTAAACTTTCTTAATTCTTAATTTTTTATTTTTTTATGTGGGGATTTCTTTTTATTTTGATTGTTCTGGAGAATAATTAATTTAATCTCTATACCCCGCAGCTCTGCTGCGGTTGGGTAAAAGCTAAGAACCCTGATAAACTTCTCTTTTGATGGAGGTTGAACACGCTGCTCATTGCAGTTACCGGATAAGGTATCACATGGTCTTCGTCGTGAAATATCGAAAGAAAATGCTCCTCGATAAAGTTCCCTTGGAATACTTCAGAGAGCTCTTGAAAGGAATCGGAGAGCGGTATTGGTTCAACTTTGAATCTATCGGGCTTGAAGGCGATCATTTCCATGTTGTTGTCGGAGCGTCTCCCAGGCACTCGCCTTCAAGCATCATGCAGACGATAAAAAGCATTACTGCAAAGATGATTTTCAAAAGATTCAAAGACATCAAGAAGGAACTTTGGGGCGGTGAGTTCTGGAGTGATGGCGGACACATAGACACCGTGAGTGATTACGGGGGCCTTGAGAAGATTAAGAAGTATGTCCGAGAACAAGGGGGAGATGAGAAGCAATTGAAGCTGCTAAACTTTATCTAGATACCCCGCAGCTCTGCTGCGGTTGGGAGCTTCATTT
>JBJKQQ010000012.1:0-15292 GCA_046705325.1 Candidatus Pacearchaeota archaeon
CCGTAAGCGATGCTGCCCGTGAGGCTCCCGCCCTTTGCCTGAACCGTAACCTTGTCCGCCGTTCCGCTCGTAACGAAGCTGTTTATGTAACTGTAAAGCCCGAGGCCGAAGCTTACAAAAATAAAAATCGTCGCGATCCCCGCCATTATGGATATAATCGTCAGCGCGCTTCTAGATTTCCTTTTGTACAGGCTGTTCAGCGAATATTTTGCGATTTCTTTTGATATCATTTTACGATCTTCTCCATCTCTAACTCGTTGAATTTTACATCTCCGAATGAAAGAACGATTCTTTTCGAAATTTTAAATCCGCAGGACAAAAAATCTTTTCTATTTTCAGGCATGACAATAGCAATCATTTTCTTGGTTTTATTTTTAGCGCATCTTGTTTCGGCAAAATCGATTAGTTCTTTCTTTATCGAATTATTAATCCCAAAAAGCGAAAACGCAACTTTATTGCCTTCTAGCGAGATTGTTCCGACTGTCTTTTCTTTTTCGACAAGAACAAACACACCCCATTTGCGGAGATAATTTTCCAATCTTGCTCTCGAGGAATATTCTTTCATTGCCTTTATCTTTTTGTCAGGATAATTTCCAAAATCTTTGTTTATGCATAATAAAATCAATCTCCTCAATTCTTTCAAATCATCTTTTCTTGCTTTTCTAATTTTCATGCCCGTATATCCTCCACTGGATTTTCTTTTGCGGCTTTCAGCGCAGGCACGAGTCCTGAAACGGAGCCGATCAAAAAGCTGCCTGCCATCGTGAAAACGATAAGCCAAACGCTTATCGAAGGTTTCGTCGTTGAACTTAGAAAAGCGTTCAGCGCAGACGTTCCAATATAACCTATCCCAACACCAAGAGCCGCCCCGATGAGCCCGCCAATCAGGCCAAGCAAGCCCGCTTCGATAAAGAACTGGTAAAATATCTGCTCGTTCCTCGCGCCGATCGCTTTCATTATCCCGATTTCGCGTTTCCTCTCAAGAACAGAAGTTGTCATCGTGTTCGTTATTCCTATCGCGCCCACTGCAATCGAGATTGAAGCGATAATTATTATGAAAATCTGGATGCCCGAAATTATGGAATTTACCGAAGAGAGCGTTGCTTCGGGGGTCGAGACGTCGAAATCTTCTTCGCCGACCTTTACGTGCCTTCTCTGCCGCATCAGCTTTTCTATTTCGGATACTGTCTGGTTCATTAAATCCTTGCTTACGACCTTTACCGCGATTACATCCACATCATTCCCATAGCCGAGAAGATTTTTCATGTCAACTTCGTTCATGAGAATGACATTGTCATAAATCAGGCTACCTGTTTTTTCCAGTATCCCCTGGACCCTGAAGCTTTGGCCGTTTACACTCACAGTATCTCCGATATGAATGTCTCTGCCAAAACCGTTTTTGCTTCCGTCCGCAAGATTGCTTCCGAGAACGACAACGCCCCTGTCACCGGATTCTATGAGCCGCCCATTGGACACAGAAAGGTCCTGAAATTTGTAAACATAATTCACGTTGTTTTGGTTGTCTGGAATATCCACTGCATAAGTGAACGACACTCCTTTATTGAATTCCAGTTTGACGTTCCTTATGTTTCTCGAGATTGCAATTTCCACATTGCTCAACTTATTTATAGCATCTGTGTCTGACTGCGTCAGAGATTTTGCAGCTCCGCTCCCGGGGGGGCCATAGTTATTCACACCCCCAGCCTGAACTGTCAAAACCTCGGTTGAACCGATGTTGAATTGCGAATTCACCGCATCCTTAAGGCCGTTGCCAAGTGAAATCAACGAAACAACCGCAGCGACGCCGATCAAGATTCCGATAAGCGTCAGCCAACTTCTCGCGCCGCGCTTTTTCAGATTCTTGAATGCCAGAACAAAATAATCTTTTATCATCTCTTTTCAAAACCCGTTTATTTCTTAATATCTTTCCACTTGCCTTTGACCTTTTCGGTCACTTTTTCTATCTGCCCGTCTTTTATCCAGTAAATTTTCTTCGTGTGCTTCATTGCAAGCTCCGGATCGTGCGTGACGATTATGATTGTCTTCCCCTTGTCATTCAGGTCATTGAGAAATTTCATTACAACATCTCCGGTATGAGTATCCAGATTTCCCGTCGGTTCGTCAGCAAGGATCACTTCAGGATCATTTGCAAGCGCCCTTGCTATCGCGACACGCTGCTGTTGTCCTCCAGAGAGTTCTCCCGGATAATGGTCCATCCTGTCCTGCAATTCCACGAGCTTCAAAAGCTCCTCGGCTTTCTTTTCTCTCTCAAATTCGTCTGTCTCCTGAAAAATCATCGGCAGCATCACATTCTCTTTCGCCGTCAGATTGGGAATAAGATTGAACTGCTGGAAGATAAAACCAATTCTTCGCCCGCGAACCTGTGCCAGATCGGATTCCGAAAGATTCGAAATATTGTGCTTGTCCAAAAAAATATTTCCCTTTGTCGGAGTGTCAAGGCTGCCGATTAGATTCATGCTCGTGCTTTTCCCGGATCCTGAAGGCCCCATCACTGCGATGAAATCGCCTTCCACAACTTTAAGGCTCACGTCTTTCAGTGCGATAACTTGGTTCTCTTCGCCCTCTTTGTAAATCTTCCACACGTCTTTTAAGTGAATTATCTCCCCCATTACAAAATCACGCAGGAGGACTTTAAAAATTGTGTGAAAACAGGATATTCTTACAACTCAAGATTTGTTCTTAGTGGAGGGATTTGACTTCGAACGTGCCCCTCGGCGTCCGAGAGAGATTTCTTAGTTTTGAAAATTAATGAACCCAACCAATAAAAAATTGTTCGGCGTTCTTGCAGTTTGTGATGCTTTCAGAAAAAAGATGTGATATTAATTTCAAAAATTATTCGTATCTCAAGGCATCGACCGGTTTGAGTTTTGAAGCTCTGTAAGCAGGAATCGCACCGGCGATCATTCCTATAATGATCGAAAAAGCCAGCGCTCCAAGCAAGAGCCCCACTGAAATAGAAGTCGAGCTGAACATGTTTGTGAACATTCCGCCGCTGCTCGATGAGCTTGAAGAAGCAAGAGAACTTATCAGGCCGGCTCCGATCGTTCCGAGAATAATCCCTCCAAGTCCGCCGACCATGCCGATCATGCCGGCATTTATTAGGAATATTGAAAGTATGTTTCTGTTTTTCGCGCCGATAGCTTTCATGATTCCTATCTCTTTCGTTTTTTCAAGAACTGAAGTGAACATAGTGTTTGCGATTCCAATAGCACCGACTATGAGCGCTATGGCTGCAATAGCTCCAAGAAATATTGACAAAGTATTAAGAGAACTGGAAATAGTAGATTGCATTGAAGCTGGATTTGAAATGCTGAAATCCACGTTCTTCTCCTGCAAAATCCCGCGTTCCATCATTAACTCGCTTGTCATCTTGGTTATTGTCTGGTTCGTGGCGTTTGTGCTGTCGTCTGAAACTTTAACAAGTATCGAATCGAATTCACTCGTCCCTATGCTGGTGAAAGTGTCTCTCGCTTCCTGGATCGGCATGTAAACCTCGTTTCCGCTTGACAGAATTCCCACGACCTTGAAAGACTTGCCTTCTATCGTAACTTTGGAATTCAATGGGATATCGCTGAAAACAGAGTTTGCAAGATTGTATCCAATAACAATAGAGTCTGTGTCTGAAGTTGTCAGCATCCTTCCCGAACTCAAAGTGGATGTTGTTATATCTTTCCATATCGTTGCGTCCACTCCGGTGACCTGTACATTGGAGCTCTTGGTTAAGTAGGTCATGCTCCCGCTGCCAGAAACTTCTCCCATAGCGTACTCTACGTTAGGGATTGTTTTTATGACATCAATATCTTTGATTGTAAGATTTTTTTGCGTAGAACTTGAAGAAGACGAGGTGTCTGTTCTTGAGATAAATCTCCCACCTCCTGCAAAGCCAGTTCCGCCCATGGCCCTTGATGCTCCTGGAGCCACGGTAAGGATGTCCGCCCCTAGTTTTCCAAGGCTGCTCGACAACTGCTTTTGCGCTCCGCTGCTTATTGAAAGAATCGAAACGACAGAAGCTATTCCTATGATTATGCCGATTATTGTCAGCCAGCTTCTAAGTTTGCTGTGGATGAGAATGTTCCAGGAAAGCTGGAGAGATTTTCTAAGCCTCATTCAACCCCCTATTTCTTTTCGCTTTCTTTTACTTTTTTAATCCATTCCGGAAGTTCTGAACTTGGCGGCGAGTCTCGCTTTTTTGATTTCTCCTTCTCTTTGTTGTCCCGTTTATATTTCAGGCTCCGAAGATATTCTTTTATCTTTTTCGAATTCTTTCTGTAAAGCAAAGAGCCCGCAACTATGGCTGCTATTCCAACGACTATTATTATCACATAAACTATCCAGCTGGTTGTATTCCTCGATCTCATGCCAAAGCTCCCCGGTGAAAAGCTGCCCGCGCCTGTAAAATTCCCCCTAAATGAAGTGCTGTTCATCGTTGCATAAGAACTTGCAGAGGAAGAACTTATTGTTACATTTTTGTAAACAGTTCTCCTGACTCCAATGCTATCAGTGTAATCGATTTCAACTTCAAGCTTCCCATTGCTCCTCATCGTCGCAGCTCCATCGAAACTTACAAGAGTGTAATCGCCCGCATCAAGATTTCCCACCATCTGGCCGTTTGTTCCTGTAAGTGAAAATCCTTCCTGATCAGGGATCTTGACAATCATAGAGTTCGCTGTATTCTCTCCGGTATTCGCAATCGCCAGGGAAATTTGCGAGCTCGTGGAATCCTGCAATACAAGATCGAAACTTGTCTGCGCGTTCTCGATGGTGATGTTAAAAGTTTTCACTAAATAAATATTATTCAGATTATTGTCGGAGTATTCTAAGTTTAACCCATTGACTCCCGAGACTGCATTTTCATCTACCTTGACCTTATAGTGCAACAAGACCGGCGTAGTGCCAAGATTACTGAAACTGTAAACCGAGCTGGCTCCGGGATCAAGAGAGAAAGGGTAATCAGACTCGAGTATAAATGTAGCGTTCCTTGCGGCTGTAGGTCCGAGGTTCTGCGCCTGTATCCACAAGTCTATGTATTCTCCGGGATTTGCGGGTGCAGGGCTATAACTTAGCTCTGTTATCACAATTCCTGAATTTGAAGTTGTGCTATAATTTGTTGTGTTAATTGGCTGCGCCGATGCAACAAACGAAAGCACAGGTATCAAGAATGATGCAAAAATTGCAATCATCAAAAACTTCTTCATTTTCTGACAACCTCCTTTATTTTTTTATTCAACGATTTCCTTTCTATCTTTCCGTCTTTGATATAGATGACTCTGTTTGCGGATTTCACGAGATTCAAATCGTGCGTGATGAGAATTATGGTCTTGCCTTGCTTGTTAAGCTTTGAAAGAAAATCCATTACAAATAATCCCGTACTTGAATCAAGATTTCCCGTCGGCTCATCTGCAAGTATTATTTCGGGGTTGTTTGCCAGCGCTCTTGCAATCGCGACTCGCTGTTGCTGCCCTCCTGAAAGTTCTGTTGGCTTATGGTGCAGCCGGTCTCCAAGGCCCAACATATCAAGAAGTTCCATTGCAGTGGCTCTTGCTGTTCGCTCGCTCATGTCGATCATTTCCATAGGCAGCATGACGTTTTCCAGGGCGGTAAGAGTGGGAATTAAATTGAATTGCTGAAATATAAAACCGACCGTCTTTCCCCTAAGATAAGCAAGAGAAGATTCGTCCATGCTTTCGATGTCTTTCCCTTCAAGCAGAACGTGACCCCATGAAGGCTTATCCAGCGCGCCGATCAGGTTCACCATCGTACTCTTTCCCGAACCTGAAGGACCTGTTATCGCGACGAACTCGCCTTTCTTTATGTCCATCATGATTTCTTTCAACACTACAAGCGCGCCCGCATGACCCATGTCATATTTCTTCCAGACATTGTCCAGCTGAAGCACGGAGTTCATTGCCTTCCTCCCTGATAAGGCGCAGGCGCTCCGGTCATATTTTCCTGCGGTCTCCCTGCAGACATTCCCGTTCGGTTGAAGCCCGGCATCTGGATCTCGCTGCACAAATCGTTGCTTGGATTTATCTTAACGCAATAATACCCGCAATACATCGGATTCTGCTGGCAATAACTCTGGACACTCTGGTTGTCAGGATTAGAATCGAAGAAATTTTCTATCTGCGCTATTGTAGCATTGTCTAGACTGAAGCCGCCTCTGGAAAAATTTCCGCCCCCCTGCCTGAAACGGCTTTGGCTGTGAACATGGGAATAAATCAGGTAAGACGTAGAGCCCGCCGCAACCAATGCCAAAGCTATTATGCCTGCTATGACAAAAATTCTTTTGCCCGAACTTTTCTTCGCCATGCTTTACCCGAGTAAACTCCGGCTTTTAAACGAAGTGGACTGGATGTCTATATAGATTTTAAATCCATTCAGATTATAAACTTTTAAATATCAGTCTGGACATCTAAATAAATAAAATGCCAACCGTCTTAGTTCATGCTGCCGGAGCCGCTCCCCTTGCAGTGCCTACAATCAGCCTCGGAATCGGAGCGGAGATAATTTACTCATTCGCCATCATCTTCTGCGCCCTGATGGTCTACTTCGGAACGCGGGAAATTTACAACTTGAGTTCTTACAAAGGCCTGAAATATTTCCGCCTCTCGTTCTTGTTTTTCGCAATCGCCTATTTCTTCAGGCTGGCGATACAGTTCATAACGACAACTTTCAACGTCCATGAGATCCTTGAACTTTACCCAGTGATAATTGGTTATGCCTCGCTTTTGATCTTCATGTATTTCAGTTCGATGTCTATTTTCTATCTGATTTACAGCGTTCTCTGGAAAAACCTGAAGAAGAATTCAAGAATGATTTACATTTTCCACGCAATCGCGATAGCAATCGCAATAGCTTCAATCGTTTTCAACAACGTGCTGTTCTACCTTGGATTGAATCTGGTCCTGTTTATCTCCGCGGGAATCTTTATTTACCTATCCTCGCATAACCCTAAATTCAGGTCCAAGAAAAGCAGGTTCGACAAGGTTTACATCTTCTTCCTCGCATTCATGATATTAAACATAATCAGTATCCTTGTCCCGACTTTCCTCGAGACACTCAAGCTCCTGCTTTACCTCGCGTCTTTGAGCATATTCTTCATAGTTCTGTACAAGGTCCTTAAAAAATCCGGAGACTAAATGGCCAAGAGAGGAAGACTCGAGATTCTTGAAGACACATTAAGAATAATAAGAGAAAACAAGAATTTCATAAAACCCACAGTTCTTCTGCGAAAATCAAAGATGTCTTCCTCGCGATTCAAAGAATTCTATGCCGAACTTCTCGAGAAAGGTTTTGTCAATGAAGCCCACCGTGGAGATGAACGATTCATAGAGCTTACGCCAAAAGGTTTCAAATTTCTTGAAAGATACAAAACGATTGTGCAATTCATTGAAGAATTCGAGCTTTAAAGAAACACAACCCCGCGAGAGGCCGGCGCTTAATGAAAGAGCGGCCACAATCCGAGAGCAAGGAATATCAGGAACAGCAAAAATTCTACAATGATTCTCGGATGGCGCAGAGTTATCTTCAGTTTATCCAAGTGTAATAAACTGTAAACCAGAAAAATCAAAGAGACAAAGCTGGATACAAAAAATAAGATTGTAAAAATCATGCAGGAATTACTCCCTTAACAACTTTTTCTTCTTGTTTTTCTTATGCCTTCTGTAAAAGAAGTAAGCGACCACAGCAGCGGCGATCAGAGCGAAAATTACATATCCCCACGCCGAGTTTGACGACGACGCGACTTTCCTGTCCTGGAACTGCGAAGGGTCGAAATAAACAGTCTTGTTCACGCTTCTCCTGACTCCAATCGCATCATTATAATAAATCGTAAGGTCAAGAGTTCCCTTATTCGGCGAGACTTCAAAATCTGCGGTCGTATAATCATTTGAATCAAGCGAACCGACAACATTCATGTTCGGACCTTTGACTGTGAAATTTCCCTGTTTTGGAATTTCCATGGCCAGGGCATCTACGTCATTTTTTCCGATGTTCAGGATTTCGAACGTCATAGTATCGGTGGAAAAATCGTAGTTCTTAACGAAGACATCAAAATCCGTTTTTGTATTGTTAACAGCAAGGTTAAATTGCTTAGTCAATGCAGAAGTTCCTATGGTCGAAGGGGTATATCTGACTTCTATTGGATTGTTTCCATCTAAAGCATTGGGATCAACGCGAACCTTGAAAGGCACAACCAAAGAGGAACTGAAATCCGTTCCGCTGTATGTCCCTCCCTTTACGACAACCGTCGAACTGGTCCCCGGATCAAAGGAGATTGGATAATCAGGAACCAACTGGAAAGCGACATTCTTGCAATCAATGCTTTGCAATCCGGAAACCTGAAAGACAAGTTTGACATAATCTCCGGGAACCGCGGGGTAAGGGTCCTGATTCAGGAGCTGGACGTCAAGATTGCACGCCGCGCTGACAAAACTTATCATTATCAACGACAAAGCAAAAGCTACGAACAAAACTCCTCTCTTCATGAACTAAAATAAGCTCTTGTGTTTTAAAACCTTTCTGAACATGAAGAGAAATCATTAAAAACCTCCAAGGTTAAGATTCCCTATAGCCCGGATGGCACAATGGTACTGCACTCGCCTCGAGCAAAGGCAGGCTTTCCCGCATCCGTCGAAAGCTCCGAATGAGAGAGCGAGGTCCTTCGGACTTCCCGGTTCGATTCCGGGTCCGGGCGTAAATCCTTCGGACTTCCCGGTTTGGTTTCGCAGCAAGCGTAGCGCGACCGAAAGCAGCGAGTGGCTTGTCCACGAAGCCGATTCCGGGTCCGGGCGTTTTTGTTGAAAAGTTTATTAATATCATTAACAGTTTAATATTATGGTTTCGAATCTGACAGAAATTTGGGCAAAGAATATTAATAAAAAAGCGGCTAAGGCAAGAGCTGAGAGGATTCTAAATGCAATTAAAAAGTATTATCCAAAAGCAAAAACAGTTCTAGAGTTAGGAGTTGGGTTGGGAACAGTTCTGTTTTATTTTAAAAAATTCAAGAAGTATGGATTGGATTTGGGAAAAGAATACATCCAAGTTGCAAAAAAGATCGTACCGGACGCAAAACTATTTGTCCAAAATATGGCAAACTTTACAATTAATCAAAAGTTTGATGTTATTTTTTCAGTGCATGAATGCATAAACGAAGTCAAGCCATACTCGAATTGGGAATCTACATTTAAGCATGTCAATGAACATCTCGATAAAGAAGGATTATTTATCTTTGATATGCGAACAGAAAAACATTTGGAAGACATGAAAAAGCAGACTGTTAAACTTGAAGAAACACCCACAGGATATGTTTATGATAACACCATTGTTAGAGGCAATGAGCTAACATGGGACACTACTTATTTCAAGAAAGTTAGAAAAGATCTATATCAAATCGAAAAAGACAGATATAGCGAACTTATTTATTCCGTTTCAAAAGTCAAAAAAAGTTTATTTAGATATTTCAAGATTCTTGATATCCTTTTCTTCGAAGACAAAAGAAAAGCGATGTTTATTTGCAGGAAAAAGTAGTCATTAACCACAATTCAAAATAAAAAAGAAAATTAATTATTTTCCCCTTTTCATTGAAACTGCGATTTTCTTGAAGCCAAACTGTTCATAGAACTTAATTAATTTATCTTCTTCCTTTGAATCTGCATGCAGGTAAAGGGTTTTGTATTTTTTTACACTAGGCAAGTTCAGGAAAGTTTTCATTAGTTCTTTCCCTGCTCCTTTTCTCCTGAAGCTTTTTTCG
This sequence comes from Candidatus Pacearchaeota archaeon, assembly GCA_046705325.1. Classification (GTDB taxonomy): domain Archaea; phylum Nanobdellota; class Nanobdellia; order Pacearchaeales; family GW2011-AR1; genus JAKLIN01. Next base: position 9,773 of record JBJKQQ010000012.1, read on the forward strand.
ACATACAGGGAATCCAGTTCGCAAAAATCCTTATTCAACTTAAAAAGCAAAAAGCCCATGATTTTTCCTTCTTCTGCAACAATAACCCTTTTTTCTTTGATAGCCTCCAGAAGTTCTTTTTTTGAACTTTGATTCATATTCAGGCTTATGCCTTCTGCTTTCCAGGTTTTTTCAAGAGAATAAATCCTGGTTAAGTCATTTAGAGACGCTTTCCGGGTTTTCATTGGCTTGATCTAAAGCCAATAGGAATTTATAAAACTTTATCGGAAAATTTATTATCCCTTGTTAACTATTTGAATAAAATGGGTGATAGCTTCAGACGCAGAACAAGCAAGGCAGAAAAAACCGGTTCCAGAAATGCGAAACTTTTGGGATTTTCAAGTTTTTTCAATGATATTGGAAGCAATGCTATAAGCGCGATCCTGCCGTTTTACATAATCGCGCTCGGCGGAGGGGGAATTGCGCTCGGCCTTGTGAGCGGTTTGCGCGACGGAATTTCAAGCTTGTTCAACATGCTTGGAGGTTGGGTTTCAGACCGGATCGGGAAAAGAAAACCGTTTGTTTTTCTTGGCTATCTTGTCTCGGATGTTTTCAAATTTTTGCTTTTCATATCCGGCTCATGGGGCCAGGTGGTCGCATTTGATTCCGCTTCGCGAATCGGAAAGTTCCGCGACTCGCCGAGAGACGCAATCATCGGAAAATCGAAAACGGCAAGAGGCAAAAAATTCGGGATACAACAAGCGCTTGACAGCGCCGGCGCCCTTGCAGGAACCATCCTCGCGCTGATCCTTTTCTGGAGCCTCAAACTCGATTTCAGGACGATAATTCTCATCGCGGCTTGCCTCGCGCTCGTTTCGCTTTTCACGGTCTCTTTTGTAAAAGATTACAAAACGCGAAACGCAAAATCGAGACAGGAAAAGCGCGCAAAGAAAAACTCGTTAAGCAAAAAACTGAAATATTTCATTCTTGTTTCATCCGTCTTCATTTTCGGAAACTTCGGGCTTTACATGTTCCTCGAACTTCGCGCGAAAGAGATAACCGGCTCGATAATCGCGCCGCTTGTTCTCTTCGTGTTTTTCAATTTGACTTATTCAGCATTTCCCGTTGCATTCGGAAAACTCTCTGATAGAATCGGAAGAAAAAAAGTCTTGTTCTCCGGATACGCTCTGTTCCTGGCGATTTCTCTTGGGCTGATCTTCGCTTCAAATACAATCTTCCTCGGGATTTTATTCGCACTCTACGGAGTCGTCATGGCGATAACTGATTCGGGCCAGCGGTCGGTGATTTCGGATCTTTCGGGAGAATCAAAAAAAGGCACGGCCTTCGGATTTTATTATCTCGCGACAGGAATCATGGCAGTTGCAGGAGGATTGATCGCAGGGTTCCTGTGGAACGCGAGTTACAGCGCAATGTTTATCTTCATATCGCTCACGGCGCTAGCGTCTTTGATCCTGCTTCTCTTCTTCAGGGAAAAACTTAAAAATTGAGTTAAAGAAGAATTTATCCTGTATTTAATATCTGATTACGTCAAAAATGTTGAACATGATTTTCCTCAAGAAGAGTTTGATATTAGCGATAAATTTCTCTTAGGAAAAATGGTCCGAGAACAATATGAAGCTTTCTCCGGTACAGGAGGCGGGCTGGCAAAATGCAGGATTCGTTCAGGCGGTGAGAAATGGAATGAAGAGGTACGGATTTAAATCCAAAAATCTTCTATAAGCGGTATAATTCATAATCCAGATTATCTTTGTGATGGGCGGGTATCGCGGGGGAGCCGAGCATTTGCGATTTGGCATTCTTGGGCGGCGGGGCTGGGATGGATTAGCAAATCACGGATGCGAGTAAGAGCGCCGGCGGGCGGGGCAAGGGGATATCATCAAAGAGAACCAAAAACTTAACACGAAAAGAATTTAAAAAAATACTTAAACTCAAAACTCCAATTAAATTCGAGAGGCAAACAAATGACAGTAAAAATTTATTCAACGCCAACATGCCCTTGGTGCCACAAGGCAAAAGATTTCTTCAAAGAGAATAATGTAAAGTTTGAAGATATAGATGTTTCCCGCGACGTCAATGCCGCAAAGGAAATGGTAAAAAAGTCAGGACAGATGGGCGTTCCCGTGATCGACTTCAACGGAGAAATCATAGTTGGATTCGACGAACCTAAAATAAGAAAATTGATGAAGAAAGAGTAAATGGAAAAAGAAAATTTGAATTTTGATTTTATTGTTCTTGGAGCAGGTGGAACCGGCCTGGCAGCAGCCATGTACGCTGCAAGGCTCGGCCTGAAAACACTCGTCCTCGGAAAAAGCAGCGGCTCGGAACTGCCTGTCGGCGGAGTCATAACTACAACGGATAACGTGGAAAACTATCCGGGCTTCCCAAAAATCTCCGGCATGGAGCTTGCAAAAAAACTCGAACAGCATGCAAAAGAATATGACCTTGTTGCGATAAAAGAAGAAGAGGCAAAAGAAGTTGAAAAAAAGAAAAGCTGTTTCGCAGTAAAGACCAACAAGTCAGAATACACTGCAAAAACGATCTTGTTCGCGACCGGAACAAAATGGCGAAAGCTCAACATCCCGGGCTCTGCAGAATTTGAGAGAAAAGGCGTGAATTACTGCGCGCTGTGCGACGGCCCGCTCTACAGGGACAAAACTGTTGCAATCGTGGGCGGTTCTGATAGCGCAGTCAAGGATGCGCTTGTTTTGTCAAAGTACGCAAAGAAAGTTTATGTCATCGCACGCAACGAGCTTCGCGCCGAACCGATCAATCTTGCGAAAATAAAAAGCGACAAAAAAGCTGAAATCTTAACCAAGACAAATGTCAAAGAAATAAAAGGCGACAAAACAGTCAGCAGCATAGTCCTCGACAAACCGCACAAAGGCCAAAAAGAGTTGGCAGTCGAAGGCGTTTTCATTGCAATAGGCCACATTCCGCTCTCGGACCTTGCAAAACCGCTCGGCGTTTCGCTCGACAAAAACAGCGAGATAAAAATAGACCACCGGAATGCAGAGACAAATGTCAAAGGAATCTTCGCAGCCGGCGACGTAACAGACAAAGGATTCAAGCAGCTCATCACGGGCGTCGCGGACGGCTGCACCGCCGCTTACTACGCTTACGAATACGTCACAAAGAATTCTGTGGTCTCATGCTGATCTTTCATTATATTCCCCAACAAAAAGATTTTCTGGAACCGAAGCCACAAAATCCCAACCACACTCAAGGGGATCAACGCTTAGATAAACTTCAACTGCCAAAGCCTTCCGTTTTATGCCAACTTCAAACAAAGGATTATAGGTTCGGAGTAAGTCCAATGCAGAAATTTTATCTCCAGAATCTCCTGTCGCAACAAGAACGCAAAGCGCGCTGATTTCTTCCAATGCGCTAAGGTCTTCAACATAATTGTATTTTAGAGACCTCGAAGCCAGCAAATTCAGATAAGGAAATCCCACAATAATTCTAAAGAACGAGAATTTTTAATCTTTTATCTTATTCAAAATAACTTTTGTATTTCAGAATCCCAGCTTCTCTTTTACAAGAACCAGCGTCGTCCTGTTGGGGATTTTCTCCCGCTCGATTATAACCCACTTGCCTAATGCAGTCCCTGAACCATAGACTTTCTTCGCCCGTTCGTTTTCAAGAGAAAAGACATGCTCGCGAACGCGCTTCATTGCGTCATCGAGATTTTTGGTTATTTTTTGAAAGCCTGCAACCAACAACAGGTTCTTCGCCGCGAAAGGATAAGCTGAAACTCTGGATCCGCTTTGGTCGCACGCGACAAGCTCGCCTTCTTTCGAGAGGGCATTCACGCTCCCGAGAAAATAATCCGCAGTTGTCATTTTCCTCCTCAAATCCGCCTGTTTCGCGGGATCCTTTTCTTCCAAAACTGCCTCATGGAGATTGTTCCACTCATGATTTCCTTTCTGCAAAAAATCCACAAAACCTATCTGAACCAAAGTTGTGGAGCTGCCATTTGCTACGCTCACTCTCGGAGGAATAAGCTCCTTGACTTTCTCCAAAGCCTCCTCCTTGTTTTCGACGACAATTACCTTTACTCCCCTTTGCGTCAGCGAATCCACTGTTTCGTTCAGCTCTTTTTCATCGGGAATCTTATTCCATTCCATTGCTTTACTAAATAAAGTAAATTTATAAATGTTGCTTGCTTGAGGTAAAGCATGGACGAATGCCCTGCGTTAAGAATAATGAAGCTTCTCGGAGAGAAATGGGTAATCGTCATGGTGAAAGAATTGTCCGACAGGGGACAAAGGTTCAACGAACTCCAAAGAAATATAGGCAAGATATCCTCGAGAACTCTGGCCAAAAGGCTGAAAGAACTTGAAAAGGTCAGGATAATAAAAAAACAAACTTCTGAAAGTTCCGCGGGCGTGACAGAATATTCCCTTACCGAAGCAGGAAAGGACCTGATGAAAAGCTTCAAAAACCTCGGCGACTGGCTAAAAAAATGGAACGTGAAAATCTGAATTTCTCGAGATAATTTTGAAATTTGGGGGATTATCACCTCTTTTTCTTTGCTAAGACTGAATGAAATTATCCTGATTCGTTATTAATTCTCAAACGGAGAAATCTGCCGAAGGCGATTTTGCCGCCCGCGAAGCGCAAATATTAAATGCAAAGTTTCTTTATAGATTTAGAAAAATTTTTAACTGGAATTGCAGATTAACAAAAATGCCAAAAATAACAGACTCTAAAACAGGGAAAAGCATTGAACTTGCAGAAGGAGAACCAATCCGCGAAGCCATCGAAAAGCTCGGCGTGCCGTTCGGCTGCGAGGAAGGCATCTGCGGAACATGCATGATAGATATTCTGGAAGGAGAAAACAATCTGACTGATTTGACAGAAGCTGAAAAAGATTTGATGCGCGACAAAAGGCACCGGCTCGCCTGCCAGTGCAAAATAAAAAAGGGCGAAGTTAAATTCGAAATGAGCTAATCGAAAGTTTTAAATAACTATCAAAAATTATAATCTCAACATAACCCCAGGTGATCCGCAAGGGTTGCCTGACGCTTTTTTACTATGAATGAAACAATAGTTTTTGTCGATGCAGGTTATCTTTCTTACATCTCAAAATACTTTGGCAAAGGAAAACCTTTGAAGTATAAAATAGAGAAATTTTCCGTTAATCTTGCCAAACAAAAGAATCTCGCTTGTGAAAAGATTTATTTTTACATTGCGCCGCCGTTCCAAAGCCCAAATCCAACCAAAGAAGAAAATAAGAGAAAAGCAAATTATGATAAGTTCATTGCAAAATTAAAAAATGCAAACCCCGAAATAAAGCTCCCCACAGCAGAGCTGGCGGGGTATCAGGAAATCAATTTAATCCACTGCTCAAAAAAGAGGCGATATCAAAACAGCGGTGGTTGGCGAGCGACTTCGTGGTAGAGACAAATTAGAAATTTATTTCTCGTGCGAAGTCGTGAGTTGGGGGAGCGGAGCGCTGGCGGGCGGGGCGAAGTTATATCCACAGCAAAGCTGTGGGGTATTTACCCAAAAAGGAATAAA
>JBJKQQ010000013.1:0-6183 GCA_046705325.1 Candidatus Pacearchaeota archaeon
AGGCTTAATAGATACCGATGGTTGCATTTATCTCTCGAAAAGAGACAAAGGAATTTATATAAAATTCACGAACTTCAACAGCCGGCTGCTAAAAGACTTCAAAGAACTAACAGATTCTCTTGGGTATCATTTCGCGCACGCAAACAAAAATAATTGGTGTCTCTACAGGAAAGAAGAAGTCGCAAGATTTATTAATGAAATTAAACCTTTTAAGTCCAACGGGGTTATCGTTCAGCCTGGTAGGATCCGTGGTTTGGGACCACGAGACGGGGGTTCAAATCCTCCTAACCCCATTTAATAAATGGAAATCGAAGTTCTTCTTGGTGATATAACAAAACTAAAAGTTGATGCAATTGTAAATCCCGCAAATTCTTTTATTACGATGGGCGGAGGTCTTGCCGGTATAATTAGAAAGGTTGGTGGAGAAGCAATAAAACAAGAAGCTCAAAAGCAGGTTCCTGTTGCAGTTGGAAAAGCTATTATCACCAAAGCAGGAAATTTGCCCTGTAACTTTGTTATTCACGCTCCAACCATGGAAAAACCCGCGATGAAGATTCCTTCAAAAAATGTCGAGCTTGCAATGTCAGCAATTTTAAAATGCGCAGATGAAAATGACTTGAATGAAATTGCAATTCCTGGTCTGGGAACTGGCGTTGGAGCTGTGCCTTATGAAGAAGCTGCAAAAATTATGATTAACTCTGCCAAAAAGTTCAAGGCTGAAAATCTTAAGAAAATAATTTTTATCGATAAGAATAAATCTTTTTACGAAGAGCTCATGAAACTTAAATAGAAGATTTTAAAAACCAAATATTTCCCTATTAATACATGGCTACTAAAACAAAAAAAGCAAAAGCATCCGGAAGATTCGGAGCAAGGTACGGCCGAAGAGTAAGATCCAAACTTTCAGCTGTCGAATCGAAACAAAGGGTAAAGCAAAAATGCCCTTACTGCGGCAAGGCCGGCGTCAAAAGATTGTCGAAAGGCATCTGGGAATGCGACAAGTGCGGCAAGAAATTCGCGTCGGATGTTTACTATCTGGAAAACTAAACTAAAATTATATAAATAAAAAACCATTCAAACCAACATGACAAACTACAAATGCTTCAAGTGCGGAAAAGCGATAAAAGCTGCAGAGTTGGACAAGCGTTTCGTATGTCCAAAATGCGGAAGCAAAATATTCTACAAGCCAAGAACCGTAATAAAAAAAATCAGGGCGATTTAATTCTCATGGAAAATTCTGAAAATCAAAACATTCAGGAAATGCAGATGCTCGATCAAAATCTGCATAATCTTCTTTTGCAAAAACAAGCGTTTAGCATGGAACTTTCCGAAACGCAATCAGCGGCAAAAGAAATCGAAAAGTCCGGCGACGTTTTCAAGCTTATCGGAGATTTGCTTATAAAAAAAGATTCGGATTCCGCAAAATCTGAATTGGCGGACAAGGAAAAAATTCTGGAGTTGAGAATCAAGTCCGTAGAAAAACAGGAAGACGCGATTTCTAAACGCCTTGAAGAGCTCCGGAAAAAATTTTCGAAGTCAGATTAGCGAAATAGTTGCGAAATATTTATAAATTAGGGCCGTATCATCATATCATGGTATTCGACAAATTCAAAAAATCTCTCTCGGGAAAATCGTCTTCCGATTCCGGCGAGGACTATCTGGAAATAGATTTGAATCAGGGAAAAGAGGAACACAAAGTAATGGTTAAACTTTTCGTTCTGAAAAATTACGATGATGTCAACAAAGTTCTCAACTCCTTGAGGGAAGGTTATACCATTGCGGTAATCGAAACAAAACTTTTGAGGCAGAAAGACCCCATAGAACTCAAAAGAGTGATTTCTAAAATCAAGAAAACTGTCGATGCGCTTGAAGGAAGCATAGTCGGCTTCAGGGAAAACATCGTGATCGCAACCCCTTCATTCGCAAAAGTCGACCGCGAGTCGGACGTTTCCGAAGAGCCTAAGAAATCCAAGTTTGAAGAATACTAATCCAGATTCTATCGCTTTTACGTTAATTATTTAAGGGGATTTGCATTTCTTGTTGCATGAAAGACGAAGTTAAAAATTGGATAAAGCAGGCGCAAAGCGATTTGGAGAGCGCGGAGAAAACTTTGGAGATAAAGAAGTTTTACGTCTCTGCTTTTCTGTCTCAGCAAGCTGTGGAAAAAGCTTTGAAAGCATATATAATAAACGAAAAAGGAGAATTGATAAAAACCCACAGCGTTTCAAAATTATCAAGAGAAGCAAAAGTTCCTAAAGAGTTTTTGGCGAAGATATCTAACTTAGAGCCGATATATCAGGAGACAAGATACCCCGATGTTTCTGCAAAAATTCCTGCTGAAGAATTTGAAGAACAGGATGCGGTCGAGCTTTACAATATTGCCGAGGAGGTATTGCAATGGGTGGAGAAAAATCTGAAATAACAAAGATAGCAGAGAAATTCAAGAAGAAAATAGAAAAAAAAATAGTCTCCGGAAGAATAATCCTTTTTGGAAGCAGGGCTAAGGGAAACGCCAAAAAAGAGAGCGATGTGGATTTAATCGTTGTTTCTGACAGTTTCAGAGATAAAAAGTATTTTAAGCGTTCCCCCGAACTATATCTCCTTTGGAATTATCCTTACGAAGCGGACATAATCTGCTTAACGCCGGAAGAATTATCTATTAAGCGAAATCAGGTTGGAATAATAAAAACTGCTGTTGAAGAGGGCATTGAAATATAGTTTATCCAATTTCTTAATCTTTTATTGTATATTATCCACCATAGAAATATTTTTAAGCGGATTAACCCCTCTAAAATTACAATGAATTCAAACTCAAAAACCTTCGGGATTTTTGCATTAAGCCTTTTAATATTGGCGGTGATGGTTTCGGGCGTGAGCGCGTTTTCAATAAACCCCTCGAGCAATACTTTAACTTTTACCCAATCAGGTGAGGTACAGGGACTTAATCTGACTTCAAGTGGTGGAGGAGATCTTTACAATATATCAACTTTAATAACTTCTAATTCAGGAGCTTCATTTTCAATAACTCCTAAAACTGCAAATAATGTTTCTAAAAGTATCTTTAATGTAAGTCTAACTGGAACTTCAGGGACCTTCTACTATGGAGACTCTGCTTCTGGGACGTTATTATTGACAGCGCAGAATATAAGCGGAAATTACTCAAATGCAACTGTGAACTTAAAGTATGTAAAGTCCTTCTGCAGATATGGCGAGGTGGGTGCAGATAATATTTCTATGGATATTATAGGAATCAAAAACGATGGTAGCGGAAGCGATCAGCAATGGTACCCTTTAGATACTATAGAAATTAAAGTAAGAGTTTACAATCATGATACACATAACGACGCAAACGATATTCTCCAATTAGGGTTGTTCCGCGAAAATTCAGACAGCAACATTGCTGGAGATTTAAGGTGGCTTCAGGACAGTGATCAAGTATCAATAAATGTGCCAAGCGATAGCAGCGAAGTTTATACCTTTACATTTCAGGTAAATCCGGATATAGATACCAGCAAGAATTACAGGTTGATGCTTAAAGCATATTCTGATGATGTGGGCGAGAAAAAAATATGCACTGGTTTTCCAGAGGGGATATCTGATTATGGGGGAAGCAGCTATTATGCAAGCATCAATATTAAAAAAGAAAGTTCTTCTTCAAAAGCTGTTGTTGTTGACACTTCAGCCTTACCTGACGTAACAACCGCCCAATGCGGACAACAAGTTACCCTTAGCCCAATGATTTATAATATTGGTTCCCAAGATTATAAAAGCCAGATTCTTGTAAAACTCTACAATTCGGAACTTGGTTTGAATCTAAACCAAACTTTACCCGGGAATTTAAATTCTGGAGATGGTGTTCAAGCTCCATTTACATTCACGATACCAAGGAATGCGACTGAAGCAACATCTAAGATTTCATTCACAACTTATTACGGATACAACACAAACAACAATGGATACAATCTGGGGGGTAGTTATTACACCTACGCTTCGGACAATACTTTCAATACCCTCTTGACTGTCAAAGGAAACTGCGTTTACGCGACTCCCGCAACAACGCAGGTTCAGGCATCTCTTCAGTCCGGAGGAAAAGCGGGCGAGCCTCTTGTGATTCAGGCAGCAATCACCAACACAGGAAGCAAGACCGTCAGCTACAGCTTCGGCCTCGAAGGTTACAACTCTTGGGCGACGCTCTCGGGCATAAACCCTTCGAATATCACTTTGGCTCCGGGCCAGTCGCAGAATGTAGCGCTTAACATGAATATCAACAAGGACGCAACCGGCGGAAACAAGCAGTTCACTCTCGACGTTTATTCGAACGGGTATTTGATAACTCAACAACCTCTTTCGCTTTCAGTGACTCAAACATTGTGGAACAGCATAACCGGAAACGTAGTCGGCAGCGGAAGCAACATCATCCCATGGATTTTCGGAATCCTGATCATCGCTGTGCTTGCGATTTTGGTTGTTGTTCTTGTCAGAAGAAGAAAATAATTTTTCTTTCTAAATTTATTTCTTACTAAATAGTTTTGTTATTTTGTGATAAATTCTTCTTAATGAACCTTTTTTCATTTCTTCTCTAACAATAAGAATTCCAATCAACAAGCCCATCGCTCCGCCGAATAAAACGTCGCTCATGAAATGCACTCCAAAATACATTCGTGAAAGTCCAACAAGGACGGCAAAAGAAATCCAAACATATCTGAATCTTGGAAAGAGTTTCCAAACAATTGGCACGGCGCAAAATGTCAGGGCAGTGTCAAACGACGGAAACGAAAAATCCCACGTGTGATAGCTCGCCTTATCGGCAAGTCCCGGCAGCAAAGTCACAAATCCCTGGACGAACGGCCTCGGCCGCTGTATGGAGTATTTCAAAATGAAGCTCGCGATTCCGGTTGCAAGAATTGTCATCCACATCGGAAAGACCCATTCTCTCTTCCCTTTTTTCCACAACAAAATAACCGTCAGAAAAACCGCAACAAGAATCTCGTTATCGAGAAACTTGACGCCGAAGAAAATCTGGCTAAGATAATAATTTCTCAATGAAGCGACGAATTGGATCATTTGTTTGTCGAAAAAGAAACTTGCAGCAAGGATAACCAGGAAACAGATTCCTGCAATGGTCCACGCCCTCTTTTTTTGCTTTGACATTAATCCAGTAAAAACAAATTATTTAAATAGATTTCTCTAAAGATTGAGATGAAGAAAAGAAATTTTGACCTCCGATTTTTAGGAGTGATTTTAAGATATGCGATCCTGATTCTTATCGCTGTTCCGAACCTCTGGCTGTTCTACGCTGTTTTCACCCCCTTGACTGTTTACCCCTCTTATTTCATATCCAATCTTTTCATGAACGTATCCCTCATCGGAAAAAATATTCTTTTGATAAACAACCAAATCCCCATAGAGTTAATCAAAGCGTGCATCGCAGGTTCGGCGTATTACCTCTTGTTAATACTGAATCTTTCGATTCCGGATATAAAACTCAAGACCCGAATTTTCGCTCTTCTGGCTTCGTTTGGCGCGCTTTTGGTTTTGAATGTCGCGAGGATAGTTTTCCTTATGGGAATCTATGCGAATGGAGATCCCTGGTTCAACATTACCCATATAATTTTCTGGTACGCCTTGAGCACGATCTTTGTCGTCGGGATTTGGTTTGCCGAAGTCAAGCTCTTCAAAATTAAAGGCATACCCTTTTATTCAGACATAAAATTTCTCGCCCGGCACATAAGGCCTAAAAGATGACTTTCCTTTCCCAGATAGTTTCCGCAATACTTTCCGTAATAAACAGCCTTGGATATCTGGGGATTCTTGCCGGAATGGCTCTGGAGAGCTCTTTTTTCCCTTTTCCAAGCGAAGTCATTCTCGTGCCCGCTGGCGCTCTGATCTCGCAGAGAAAGATGAATTTTCTCCCGGTTTTCGCTTTTGCGCTCGTCGGAAGTCTGATCGGCGCGCTGGTAAATTATTTTTTGGCTTTCTACTTGGGAAGGCGCGGAATAGAAAAGCTAGTTTCAAGATACGGGAAGATTTTTTTCATAAGCCGCAACGAGCTCGACAAGACGGATAAATATTTTGAAAATCACGGGCCTATAACTACCTTTATCGGAAGGCTGCTCCCGGTCATTAGGCAACTTATTTCCCTCCCGGCGGGATTCTCGAAAATGAAAATGTATAAATTTGTAT
>JBJKQQ010000014.1:0-4278 GCA_046705325.1 Candidatus Pacearchaeota archaeon
ATTTCTTCGTTTTATGTTCTGATAATGCGGGGAAAATCTGAAGGAATTGCCAGAGGACCTTGCAAGAGGCATAACATCTCGGAAAAAGAGGCGATAAATTTAGATTTGGATTCAAAAATTCAGAACAATTAACCTTATAATCTAAACTTATTTTACAAAAATATGAACGAGAAAGATTACGGCGGAGCCGCGAAATTCAGGAATACCGGAAAAAGCGTTAAAGGAAATTCTGTCGCTGCTCCGGATAAAGACAAAAGCAAGAAGATGAAAAAAGAAATTTCTGTGGAAGATTTTTCGGAATTTGAAGAAGAGTATGAAGAATTTGACGAAGATAAAATCTTGGAAGCAGGTAAAATTGCTTCGCAAGTTAGAGAGTATGTTAAGCAAATTGTAAAGCCAGGTGTTCCTTTGCTCGAAATTGCCGAGAAGACTGAAGCTAAGATTGTTGAGCTTGGGGGAAAACCTGCATTTCCTGTAACTACAGGAATAAATGATGTTGCTGCCCATTGCACACCTGCTCCTGGAGACGAAACTATTGCATCCGGCTTGCTAAAGGTTGATTTTGGCGCGCATGTTGACGGGTGGATTTCAGACACTTCAATTTCATTTGATCTTGAAGGCAGCGAAGAAAACAAGAAACTTATTGAGGCTGCCGAGAAAGCTCTTGAAGCGGGTTTGAAAAAAGTGAAGCAAGGAGTTAAGATTTCCGAGATTGGGAAGGCGGTTCAGGAAACCCTCGAGTCTTACAAAGCGACGCCGGTTATGAACCTGACTGGGCATTCTATTTCCCATTACGACGTTCACTCTGGCTTGTCGATTCCGAATTACGACAGCCGTTCCGACGAAATTTTGGAAGGCGGGCTTATTGCAATCGAGCCTTTTGCGACTTTCGGGAACGGTAGAGTTTATGATGGAAAGCCTTCGGGAATTTACCAGCTGGTCAGCGACAGGAATGTGCGAAGCCCGATTGCGAGAAAAATTCTTGATTTTGTCGCTGAAGAATATCAAACTTTGCCTTTCTGTTCGAGATGGATTGTGAAGAAGTTCGGCAATATGGCTTTGTTTGGCTTGAAACAGCTTGAAGACAACGGAAACCTGCATCAATTCGAACAATTGATAGAAACTTCTCATAAGAATGTCGCGCAGGCAGAGCATACTGTTTTTGTTTCTGATGAGAAAGTGGAAGTTACAACGGAGTGATTATTTTGTTTCTAAGGCCGAATCGATCATGTCTGTAAGTTCTGAATTCAGAATTGGCTTTCCAAGATAACCAAAAACTCCGACTTTTCTTGCTTCCTCTGAAATATCCGCTCCGGACATAACTATAAATTTCGTATTTTTATATCTTGAATCCCCTAAAAAATCTCGGGCAATATCTAGTCCTCTGCCTCCCGGCATGTCATTGTCTGTAAGAACAATTCCAATATTTTCTGCGCGAACCCCTTCTTCCAATCTTCTCCTCAGTGAAGTCCCATCTCCATATGTTTCAACATTAAAGCTAGGATAGGTTCTCTCTAGCGTTCTTCTGTAGATTCCCCTAATATCTTCATCATCTTCTGCATAAATGATAGTTTTTGCCATTATTTTTCGATTACGATTTGATTTTTAAGAATTTTGGTCTATAACTCTATTACCTTGCATCCATCAATGTTGTAAACTTCTGTCTTACCGATTTTCGCTTTGCCCACGCCCTCGTGAATGTGGCCACAAAAGACATATTTTGGTTGGTATTTTTTAATATAATCCAAAATTGCTTTGCTGCCCGCATGTTTGCCTTTCCAATCTTTTGGAGCGTGCGGATTATTTGTTTGATCCAAATAACCATAGGGTGGTTGATGACAAACCAGAATATCCAACTTTCCAAAATTCTTTAAGATTTTCCTAACCTTATCTGTTTGCTTTATTGCTCTTGCAATTCTTTTTTTGTCTTTGTCATTATACTCCTTAAACCAGCAAACATCGCTGAAATATTCTAAAAAACCCACTCTTAACTTTCCAATCTTTCTAACCCTATTTCTTACAAAATGAAAATTTTTTATTTTATTCATCGCACGTCGCAGGTAAGGAAGTTTTATTCTGTATTTCTTCTCATCTTTCTTGACATTTGAATCATAAATCATGTCCATTCCAACATTTCCAAGAATCGAATAGGTCGGAGCAATTTTTGCCATCATCTTCCATGCGGATATTGTAGAATCATAAATTTCTTTGTAAGCGGATTTCTCAAAATTCTTATCGTATTCCAGTTCGGAAAGGCCTCGCTTTTTTCTTTTTTCATTTTCAAAGAATCTTTCTCTTGCTAAATTTGCTTTTCCCGCGTCTCCTGCACATAGAATTGCGTCTAATTTCTTTTTAGAAAATTTTTGTAATTCTTTTGTATTGCCATGCAGGTCGCTTGCTATAAGAATTTTCATATACAAAGAAGTTGAAAGTTTTTTATAAAATTACCGATGTAAAACTATCCCAGATAACTTCCGCCTGATGGCATCGCGACTTTTGCAGACTTGATGAAGTTTTCTTCCATCTTCTTGTAGACTTCAAGAGTTGATTTTGTGACGCTTGGCCTGACTTTGTTGAGCGCTTCATTGAAGTGTTTTTTCTGGACGAACTTTGACTCATGGTCTTCTCTAAGAGCCAGCATCGCAGCTTCTCTTGCAACTGCTTCAAGGTCAGCTCCAGTGTAACCTGCGGTGTCTTTTGCAAGCTCGGTTATCAAAGAGTTCTTTCCTTTTTCGGTCAGTTCTTTTCTGCTGTCTCCAAGCGGCATTTTTGCAGTGTGGACTTTGAGGATCGATTCTCTCGATTTCTCATCCGGAGCGTCTACCAACAGGATCTTGTCGAATCTTCCCGGACGAAGCAAAGCTGAATCCAGCATGTCTGGTCTGTTTGTCGCTCCGACCACGATGACTCCTTTAAGATCTTCGAGGCCGTCCATTTCCGCGAGAAGCTGGTTCAAAACTCTCTCGGTTACTTTCGCTCCGTTGTCCATTCCTCTTTTGCTTGCCAAAGAGTCTATTTCATCAAAGAAGACAACGCATGGAGCAACCTGTCTTGCACGCTCGAAGACTTTCCTTACGCCTTCTTCAGACTTCCCGACCCACATGCTTAACAAGCTTGGACCTTTAACTTGAATAAAATTTGCTTCTGATTCTGATGCAACCGCTTTTGCAAGAGAAGTCTTACCTGTTCCGGGAGGGCCATAAAGGAGAATTCCTCTGCTTGGTCTTATACCCATTCTTTCGAACCCTTCCGGGAATTTCATCGGCCATTCAACGGCTTCTTTTAATTCCATTTTTACACTTTCGAGTCCTCCGACTTGTTCCCATGTTATATTTGGACTTTCTACTAAGACCTCACGCATTGCTGAAGGGCGAACAACCTTAAGAGCTTCGGTGAAATCTTGGTGAGTGATTATCATTTTTTCCAAGACTTCTTGAGGAATTTCTTCGTCTCTTTCCAATTTTATCTGGGGCAAAACTTTTCTAAGAACATTCATTGCAGCTTCTTTTGTCAGAGCTTCCAAATCTGCCCCCACAAAACCGTGAGTTACAGCTGCTAATTCTTCAAGCTTAACATCTTTTCCAAGCGGAACTCCACGGGTGTGAATCTTTAAGATTGAAAGCCTTCCTTCTTTTCCCGGAACATTAATTGAAATCTCTCTGTCAAATCTTCCGGGTCTTCTAAGTGCAGGGTCTATAGAATTGATTCTGTTAGTTGCTCCGATTACAATAACTTTCCCTCTTGACTTAAGACCATCCATCATAGTCAAAATCTGGGAAACCACTCGCCGTTCTACTTCTCCGTTTGTTTCTTCTCTTTTTGGAGCTATCGCGTCGATTTCATCTATGAAAATAATTGCAGGCGCAGTCTTTTCGGCTTCTTCGAAAATGTCCCTGATTTTTTTCTCTGATTCTCCGTAGAACTTTGACATTATTTCCGGGCCGTTCAAGAGAATGAAGTTCGCTTCGGATTCAGTCGCGACTGCTTTAGCCAAAAGAGTTTTACCTGTTCCCGGAGGGCCGTAGAGCAAGACGCCTTTTGGAGATTCAATTCCGAGTTTTCTGAATATTTCCGGATGTTTCAGCGGGATCTCAACCATTTCCCTTATCTTTTTTATCTCTTCCGTCAGGCCGCCGATGTCTTCGTAGTTTATTCCCTGAACAACATCTTCAGTTATCTCGACCGCTTTAGGGCTTAGCGAAACTTCAGTGTTTTCCGTTATTATGACCGGCTGGCTCGGGTTTGTTGAAACAACGACAAATCTCAATTGTGTCATTC
>JBJKQQ010000015.1:0-7334 GCA_046705325.1 Candidatus Pacearchaeota archaeon
CCATTTGAAAACTCTCCAGAAAAGCGATTATGTCTTCACAGATGTGGCAGGAAAACCTTTAAGTGATATGCAATTCAAAAAAGCGTTCCAAAGGTATTGCGGAACCGCATTTTATCCTCACATCGTCCGCTCGTATCGCGCAACGCTGCAATCAGAGCAGTTTTTGCAGGAACACAAGAACAAGCCTGCAACCAAGCAGGAAGTGCAGGGATTTTTCCTATCGATTGCCGACGAACTAGGGCACAAAAAGTTCGTGAAAAAAACCGGCCAATGGGAAGACAGCTTCACGGTAACAATCCACAATTACATCAAACCAGAGTTAGTTGAGAAAATACAAAGTTTGGTGAGATAATTGTTGGAGGAATAATTGATGTTTAAGAAGAAAAAATAAAAAATTATCCAAAGTATATCATTAACTTCCTAAAACTTTAAATAACCCAACTTCTAAAATAAAATATGGCAGATAAAGAAATAGGGCGAATAAACAAGGGTGAATTTCAGGGAACCGTCACTGATGTTGTTGTTGCAGTCCGAGAATTCAACGGCCGCGTCGGCATCGACATACGGGAATACGCGACAAGCGACAAGTATACAGGACCGACAAAAAAAGGTTTGAGAATTCCCGCGGACAGATTCGCGGATTTCAAAAGAATGATTAATTCAATTTCTTCTGCAGATCTTGTTGCTTCAGGCGAAGGTTCATCTTCTGGCAGTTCAGGCTCGTCGCAAAGCACTGCGCCAAAAAACCAGGAAGAGTTGCCGGATTATTAATTCTAAATTTTCAAAACATTTAAATTCTGACTTTCATCTAGTAAACCATGCCAAAAAAGAGTTCGATAGCGACAATCATAATAATCCTCGGAGTCATTGCCGTCGCGGCGACAATCATAATCTCTAAATCGCTTGTTTCAGGTTCTGGCGTCTCTTCGCAACTGGCACAGTGCATCGGTTCGCATTCACAGGTTTACGTCCAGCTCGGCTGCTCGCACTGCACGGAACAGGAAAACCTTTTCGGCGACAACTGGCAATACGTCAACGCAACAGACTGCTATTACAACCCTTCAGCGTGCAGTGCCATAACTCAAAACGGCTACTACTCGACCCCTACGTGGATAATAAAAAATCAAACATATCAAGGGGTCCAAAGCGTTGACAAACTAAAACAACTCACCGGATGCTGATTCTGCGCAATAGAAATCCTTATATAAGAATTCCAATGACCTGACTTATGGAAATTTACAACATATACATGATAATGATCCACAATGGAAGGACGACTCATTATCAGGGCCAATTAAACGGGTTCCAGACCCGCAGAGAAATGGGGCTTCTTGAAGGAGAAGTAATCAATGGAACTTTATGGAAGATCGACGGCCACAGTTCTAATAATTCGGATAAAAGAGAGCTAAGATTTCTCCAGACAAACAAACGGCCAGACCTGCCTGACTTGGTCGTCTCTTTAAGCAAGAAGACGAAGGGTTTCGCGGGATTATACTCCGGAAGATGGACGGCAGCATCAGGAAAAGTAAGTCCTGAATCTCACTGGGACCTTGAAGAAGATCCAAAAAGATATACCGGAGCCGGCAACGAGAGCGGCGGAATGATAATGGAAGTTGATTTGGTTCAAAACATTTAAATTCTTAAAATCTGTTGTCGGAGAGTAAAAGGTGAAACATGACAGACATAATCAACTTCGCAAGAATAACGATGCTCGCTCTCGCTGATTCCGTCAACCCGTGCGCGTTCGCGGTCCTGACAATGGTTCTCATCTCGATTCTTTTCAATAACCCTAACAAAAAAAGAAAAGTCCTGCTTGGCGGGTTGGCTTTCGTTCTCTCCGTGATTATCGGCTATATGTTTTATGGAATCGTCCTTGTAGAAATTTTCCACGCCGTTTCCCAGGCATTGAGGCAAAGCCAGCAATACATCTATGACGGATTCGCCGTGCTTGCGATGATTCTCGGCGCGCTGAACATCAAGGAATTTTTCTCGTACAAAAAAGGCGAGTTCGCGACGGAAATGCCTCTTTCATCAAGGCCGAAAGTCAAAAAGTTAATCGACAAAATAACCTCTCCGGCTGGCGCTTTTGTCATAGGATTCATAGTTACTATTTTCCTTCTCCCCTGCACAATGGGCCCTTACGCGATAGCATCCGGCCTGCTTTCCAGCCTCGGCTTCGTGAAAGTCCTGCTTTGGCTCTTGTATTACAACCTGATTTTTGTCCTGCCGATGCTCGCGATTGTGCTGCTCGTCTACTTCGGCCTCACGAAAGCGGAGCGGGTTTCCCAATGGAAAGATTTCAACATAAAGATACTTCACCTGATTGCAGGAATATTAATGTTCGCGGTAGGAATCGCAATATTAATCGGTTGGTTGTGAATCTCTATAAAAAAGAAGAGGTATGTTTGGATTTTGGGTGCTTGATAATTCAAATCCTGCTTGGCGAAGCATATTACAAAGGGAAGGGTACTCTTTACCCAGGGCGCTTGGTGAATAAATTTTTGCCACTCCTCTCTTTGAGTCAATTTCAAAAACAGTAGTGTTTCCATGGGATGCGCTGGCAGAATAAGATAAATGGATGACTTCCAAATTACTGGGGTGCTCACTAAGCCATTGAGTCACTTCCGCGATTTCTTCAACCAATTTATTGCTCCTATTTATATTTGCCATCAAATCCTCCAATTATTAACCTTTAAAAATTATTCGATTTTGAAATTACCAAAAATCTTGGTTTGAATATTTTCGGTGTTCTTCTCGAAATCTTATTATCCTGGGATCATGGTCTCCTCGATATTGCTCCGCTTCCACTTCCGGAACGAGCTCTTCAGAAGGTTTTGAAGAATCCGCACCTCTCTTCAGATTGTACGGCTTTTCGTAACTCGCGTCTTTGGCCATAAAAATTCTTATCATGAAACTTTAAAAATTAAATTGTGCTGGAGAACATATGGAAAAAACTGAAAGCTTGAAAGAAACTGAATCAAAAAAGATCCGCCAGGCAATAGTGACCGTTTGCGGCCACGTCGATCATGGAAAGACTTCTATACTGGATAGGCTGCGCCACAGTTCGATTCAAGGCGGCGAATCAGGAGGCATCACCCAAAAGATTTCTTTCTCGCTTTATCCAATGGAAAGAATGAAGCGCACTTATCCTATAATCGAAAAGTCCGGCGTTAAATTGGACATTCCCGGTTTCCTCTTCATCGACACGCCCGGCCACGCGGCATTCACCAACCTAAGAAAGCGCGGCGGCTCGCTGGCGGATTTGGCGATCCTCGTCATAGATATTAATGAAGGAATAAAACCGCAGACGGCAGAAGTCCTCCAGATTCTCAAGCTGAACAAAACGCCTTTCATGATCGCGCTGAACAAAGTCGACAATATTTCTGGCTGGCGAAGCCTTAAAGAAAATTCACAAACTTCCCTAAGAACTAATATCGAATCCCAACCTGCGAACGTGAAACAACTTTTCGACGAAAAATATCTGACGCTTATAGGATCTCTCAACAGCTACGGTTTCGATGCAGACCTTTTCTATAATATTTCAGACTTCACGAAAAAAATCGCGCTCGTCCCCTGCTCTGCTCGAACCGGAGAAGGCATCCCAGAATTGATAATGATGATGTGCGGAATCAGCCAAAGATACCTGCAAAGTCGCCTGGCTCTCGGCGAGCGCGCAAAAGGAGTGATCCTTGAAGTCAAGAAGGAAAAAGACACAAACTACGCAGAAACGATTCTTTATGATGGAACTCTGGAAAAGAAAGACGAAATCGCGGTCTCCGACTTCGAGGGCCGCGCGATAATAACCAAGATCAGAATCCTCGAGGAAATAAAGCCTCTTAGCTCAAAATTTGAAACAAAAGATTCCGCAAAAGCCGCGACCGGATTAAGATTGCAGCTAATAGAAAAATCTGAAATCCTGCCGGGCATGCCCTTCATAGAATTCCGCAACGACAAAGAGGAAATTGAAAAAACTTTCAAAAAAGAAATCTCCGAAAACATAAAAACTTCAAAACAGGGAATAATCGCAAAAGCGGATTCTCTCGGCAGCCTCGAAGCTCTCCTTGTTCTCCTCGGACAGAGCAACGTTCCCGTCGTGAAAGCCGGCATCGGAAAAATCAACAAAGCGGATGTGATTTCCGCAAAAGCGAATCTTGAGATAAATGAACTGGACGCGGTGATTGTTGGCTTCAATGTAACAATGGACGAAGATTCCAAAGAACTTCTGCAAACAAACGCGCCGCAGGTTAAAGTCATCGAAGACGACGTTGTCTACAAGCTGATCGAAAACCTCGTTGATTTCAGGAAAGCAAAAAGCGCTGAAATAGAAAAGCAAAGGCTGATGCAACTCTCGCCGGTCTGCAAAATAAAACTTCTTCATCAATACGTTTTCAGAAACACGAATCCGGCGATCTTCGGCGTGGCAATCGAAGCGGGCAAACTCACGCATGGCGTGAACCTCATGGATTCCAATGAAGAAAAAGTAGGGCGAACAAAACACATAGAAGCTGACAAAAAATCCGTCGACGAAGCCCGTGAAGGCATGGAAGTCGCGATCTCGGTTCCGGGAATAAACTACGAAAGAAAACTCGCTGATAAAGATTTCCTTTACTCGGACATAAGCGAAAGCCAGTTCAGGAACTTCAAGAAAAACAAAGACCTCCTCTCGCCTAAAGAAATTTCAACGTTGCAGGAAATCGCGGAAATCAAGCGCCGCGCAAGGCCAGAGTGGGGAAAATGATTTTGTTGATTAGGAAATTTTGAACCCTCAAAAGATTTTTCTCTTATTAACTTTCCTTCACGAAGAAATCTGCCGAAGGCGATTTCGAAGTTAAAATCAATTCGCGAATGAAATGAGCGCAAATTCTTAGCAAGCCCCTCAATTAATGCGCCATCCCCGCAAAATAAACTCCAAGGTAATAAGCCCAGATTAAAATCGCAAGCACAGCTTTCCAGAATGCAAGTTTCAACAATCCAACAGTAAACAGCCAGCCAGCGAACCAAAGCCCGCCAAGGCATCCTCCATGATGATGGCATCTGCATTTCCATCCGCAGCCGCAATACTTTTGACATTTCATGTCGTCTTTCCACTCTCTTTTCATGTCGCGCTTCCAATCATTTTTCATAGGTTTTCTTGTTCCTCTTTTCTTGCTTGGCATAAATTAATCACGTAACTAGAGTTTAAAAATTCTTTGAAGAATCAATTCCTTCCCCTAACAAATTCTTTCAGCAAATCGACGATTTCTTTCTGCTTGTTTGGCAGGAATGTTATCGAACCGGCATTCTTGTGTCCTCCGCCCTCGACAAATGCCTCGGGCGCCTTCTTGTTCAGGAAATTTATCAGCTCGTGAACAGAGAAGTTGGATTCATCCGTCGCTCTCATTGTTATCGAAGTCGCCATGATTCCAGCGGTAACAAGGCTCGTGACGCCTTTCTCTGTCTGCAAAGTATCGTGAACAAGTCCGGTAATCCTGCCGGGCTTAGGGAAGAAACCGAATCCGGGGAAGAACTCATCGAAGCGCAAACTTTGCAGATTTGTCTTTCCGATTTTCTCGACCTGCGCATTGGCTTTCCCGATTTTCAGGCCCTTGGCATCAAGCTCGCGGATGAACGGCGCAAGCAAACCCACGAGTTCCTTCTGTTTGCCTCTTGGTTCCCCAAACAGGACTTCAATGTATTCCCGAACTTCCATGAACCTGACCTTAGATGAAATGTAATCGATGACAAGCGCAATGTCTGCAAGCAAAGATTTGCTGTAACCTTCTTTCTCCGCAAGCTTCATGTATCTTTCCATGACTTCGGGATTTCCAAGATCAATCCTGTCCGCAAAACCCGCCATCGCGGGAATCTGTGAAATGTTGTGAACTTCCGGATTTATGAACCTCGCGATTTCCGTGCAAAGCATTCCAGCCGAAAATCTTGCTCCGTCTTCGCCGACAAGGAACGGATTTACATGAACCAAAACCTGCTCTGAAATTACATCCTTATCAAAAAAGTGATGGTCTATGACAATGAAATCCGCGCCGTGGACTTTTCCCTGCTTTATTGCCATAAGGTCTTCGGGCGAAGAACCGTTGTCTGCTATGATTATCAAAGGCATCTTGTTCGAGAACTTCGCAACGTTTCTCAATGAAGTCGCAGTGTCTCTTATCGAATCATCGATCTCATAGAAAGGCGCGGCGCATGGCGCTCTTGCAAAAAACTCCCATGCCGCTTTCTCTGAAGCATGCTGTTTTTCTATCAGAGGCAGAATTGCCCGTTCCAAAGCAAAACCGGAGCTGTAACCGTCTGCATCGTTGTGGTGGCGGACAATTATCGGCCTGTCCTGAATAACCGCAAGCCTGATTTGCGTCGCAGCTTTTACAAATGAATCTTTAAGTTTGTCAAGTATCTGGCTTTCAACCAAGAACTTCGGAGGCGTGACTTTCGCTCTTTCAAGCTCGATCTTTTCCATGAACTCCATGAAAGACTTTTTGTCCCCGTTATTCATCTTGGAAATTTTTTCGATTTCTCCTTCGGTTTCGCCATTAAATTCTCCCAACTTGACTTCAGCGATTATGCAATCTCCTTCTTCAATTTCAGGATACGCCCTTTCTCCGGCGCCCACAAACCCTTTAAGCTGGAGGCTTCCGGTGCCATCAGAAACAACAAATACGGTGGGACCTCCGGTTTGAGCAATCCTGTTGACTCTGCCGCGAACTTCAACATTTCCTCTTGCCAGTGAGATTTCACCGATCTTTTTCTTTTCATAAGTCACCGGAGTTCGCACCCAGTCTTTGGAATTTCCAAAACTCTTCGAGCTCTTTCCTTTGCTGAAATTTCCTTTCTTAGAAAAATTCTTTCCTGATTTCTTTCCATCCATGTTCTGTAAAAAATTCTTCCCTTAAAAAAGCTTTACATTTTCCTGAAATGTCATTTGCGCTTAGCATTAACTTTTCTTTCCAATCCAAAAAATTATAAACTCTTTTCAATAAGTTATAAAATGAGCCTCTTCAGTTCAATCCTCATAGTAATAGGTCTCCTCGCCTTGGTCGAAAGCCTCGCGGTTTTCATTTTCCCGAAGCTATCTACGGGTGTAGCGAAACTCATGAAAGACAAGTCCAAAGCTAAGAAAGCTGCGACAGTAGAATTAATAGTGGCGATAATTCTTATCCTTGTTGGAATCAATTTGTAATTGCCGTTTTCCGGGTTAAATAATCTTAGGAAAAAGCTTTAAAAACCAAACATCCAATTTACTCCTGTAAAAATGGCAATGAAAATCAATATAGCTGAAAAAGGAAAGACTTTCAGGTTGGAATCCGAAAACGAAGAGCTATTCGGAAAGGAACTTCACAATA
>JBJKQQ010000016.1:0-6560 GCA_046705325.1 Candidatus Pacearchaeota archaeon
GAACACAAATAAAAAATTTAAATTTTTGAAATATCTTCATGAACTTCTAATTTCAAACTAAAATAAAAAACTTTCTCTTTCAAGAATCACCTCTTCTTCTTCAAATCTTAAAAAATAAAAAAACAAACTTTCAACAGTTCTAAAATTTAGAATCTGTCTCTTCTGCCGCCGTTCCTGTCGCCGCCAAAGTTTCCTCTTCCGCCGCCTCTGTTGAAACCGCCGGATCTTTGTCCGCCAAAGTTTCTTCTTGGTGGTCTTGGTGCATCAGGGTCAAAAGGCTTGGCTTCCGAAACTTTCAGCTTTCTGCCTTCAACATCTTTCTCGTTCAAAGCTTCGATCGCTTTCTTTGCAGCCTCGTCGTCGTTCATGACCACGAAACCGAAACCCTTTGAACGTCCGCTGAACTTGTCTTTTATGACTGTAGCTTCTTCAACTTCGTATCCGGAAAAAACTTCCTTCAACTTCGCATCATCAACGCTGAAAGGCAAATTGCCAACATATAACTTCATCTTAACTTATCCTCCTTACATTGCTTGAACATATAGAATTCTCAATTTTGCCTAACTGTTTTAGCTGAACGCTCCATATTTATCTTACCCCACAACAAGAAAATCAGATTATTTAAGGGTTTTGGTGGCTCAGGCTACAATAATATTTCCCTATTTCAGCCTCTTTTCTCAACCTTATTTCTTCCATGTCAAAAAAACAGGCATCAAAGATTGCACTTTCCCTATCTTTAGAAAAAAGATAAATATCTTCCCAAGAAAACCTCCTTTTGGAAGGCCCTCGCCTAAAAAATCTCATTCTTCTTAACCTCTCATGATATCTCTCACCTTCAGAAACAGGAAAGCTTAACATGCCCATAACTGCCAATTGTTCATCTGTAGCAATTATTGTGTCTGAATCCAACATACCCAACCAAAATAATCCTTTTTTTTAAAATTATCGCCCTTCGCCGCTATCTTCTTTTCAAGCGCCGGCTATCAAAGGAGAGGTGTATTCTGATTTCTTCAATGGAGGGAGTTTTTGAACAATTATTCTGCCGTCTTCTCCGGTGAATTTCAGATTGATAAAGAAAACATTCCTCCACTCATCATACTCAAGATCTATGTCTTTCAGATCGGATAAAAACCTCTTTGTGAGCTCAGGGTTCTGCTTTCCGAAAAACTCTGACGCATCAAAAACTTCCAAACCGACAATGCCTTTTTCTCGGTTTATATCGATATTCATGAACTCATTGAATTCAATGGTCTCGCTCGGAGCAACATCAGAGAAAATCGTAAAAACATCGTCTTTCAGATCATAGTGAAAGCTTATTTTCATAATTTTAGATGTCATAACTACTATTTAAATTTTATCCGACGGTATCTTCGGACAGTGCTTGGACCAAGAGGATAAATAGTTATAATCCTTATTTTGTCGATAAAAGTCACAACATAGACTCTCCCCCATTTTGAACTGTAAATCTGATAAGACTTGTATCTTTTTTCAGAATCTTTAAATTGCCGCTCTGTAAACACGATTTCTCGGAATTCCAATAAATCTTTTTCCATTTCCTTAATAGAAGTTCCGTTTCTAAATTCAAGATAACTTATTGGCTTTCCATATTCAATACCTTCATTTTTGTATTTCTCAATCAACTGTTTAAATTCTTCCGAAAAATCCTTCATGAATCAAAAAACAGAGAGAAGTTTAAATAATTTTATTGCCCTTCACCACTACCTTCTTCTTTAACATCACCCGTTTGTTCCCCAACCCTCTTCCTATATTCTTCAATCCTCTCTTTGTTAACAACGCAATCGGGATTGAAACAGAAAATCCATGGCCGCCTTCCCGAAGCAAGGCGCATCAGCATCGGCCAGCCGCACTCTTCGCAAACTTTCTCGGTTTTCGTAATTCTTCCGTTCGGCGGCAGCGTGTAAGTGTTCTTGCAATCGGGATATTTATCGCAGGCGACAAAATATCTCCGAGTTTTCTTGGAATACATTATCGTTAAATTCCCTTCGCCGCACTTCGGGCATTTTATCAGCCGGTTCTCGCGCTTTTGCTGTTTCCTGAAATCAAGGTTCGCTTCTACAAGCTCATTCCCGATATTATTTTTGTTCTTCTCAAAACTTCCAAGAATTGAAGTTATCGCTCCCTCGGCTTCCGAAATAACTTTCTTTCCTTTTTCTTCAAACCCGCGAGTGGAATCTTGAATCGATTCTAATTCTTTCTCGAATTCCCGCGTCAGCTTTTCCTCGATTATTATCGGCGAATATTTTTCCAAGGTCGAAATCAACGAAATGCCCAAAGGCGTAGCTTCAATGCTTCGGTTGTTTGAAATATAATTCCTGTCGTAAAGCGTTTCAAGAATCGCCGCCCGCGTCGCCTTCGTTCCGAGATTCCTTTTCTCAAGTTCCGAGACAATAGACGCCGGCGAATATCTTTTCGGCGGCTGCGTATCTTTTTCTTCGGTCCTTGTCTTCAAAATTTTAAAAGTTCCGTAGCAATCCGGAAGATTTTTCTCGTCTATCTTCGCAGGATAAACTTCCATCCAGCCTTTTTGCTTGACCGAAGAACCCGAAGCGGAAAACTTCAGCTCTTCATGAACGCCTTTCAAAGTCTTCTTGTCTATTATCGCATCGTCGCAAAACAGCGCGATAAACCGTTTTGCGATCAAATCATAAATTTTCTTTTCTTCTCCGGTAAGCACATAATCCATGTTTTCTCCGGTAGGATAAATCGACGGATGCGCAGGATCGTTCTTCTTTCCTTCTATGGGTTTCTCGCGCTTGATGAATTTTTCAGCGTCGTAGCGGGCAGCCATCTTTTTCAGAATCTGCTTGTACTGGATAGAAATCGGAAGCTTCTGGCTTGAAGTCCTCGGATACGAAATCAAACCAGCTATGTAAAGAGACTGCGCAATCTGCAGCGTCCTCGAAGGCGTTATCCCATGATGTTTGTAAGATTCCATCTGCAAACCGGTGAGATTAAAGGGAACTCCGGGCGGAACTTTCTGGCTTTTTTTCTCTGTCTTAACCGTAACATCTTTCCCTTCAAGGTCTTTGAACCTTTCCAAAAGTTTCTTGTCGAAAAGGTCTTTCTCATACTTCAACTCGACTTCAAACGGCGGGTTTTTGAACTGAATAAAAACCTGCCAATATTTCTGGGATTTGAAATCCTGAATCTTCCTTTCTTTTTCCACAATGAAGTTCAATGTCGGGCCCTGCACCCTTCCGATGGACATGATCTTGAATTTTCCCGTAGATTTTATCGCATCCATCAACGCCCTCGAAAGATTGATTCCGTAAATCCAGTCAAGATGATGCCTCGTCTGCCCGGCAATCGCCTGCCCCCAATCAAGATGCTTCGATTTTTGTTCGTAAGCATTGTTCAGTTCCGGCGCCGTCAAAGTCGAGAACTTCATCCTGTTCGCGTCTTCCTGGCCGCACAAATACCTCACAATATTCAAACCAATGACTTCTCCCTCGACATCATAGTCCGTTGCAATCGTAATTTCCCGCGCGCCGCGAACGAGTTTTGCAATTATATCATAATATCTCTTCGTGAAATCTTTTTTCCTAACCATGTAATTCGGCGCCCAATACAAATCAAACGCGGGATTTTGCCCCCGCGTTTTTTGCGCCAGCGTAAACAAATGGCCAACGGCGCACGCGACATAAATTTTTTCCCCGTCCCGATCGATTTCGTAATAAGAAACATTTCCTAAATTCTTTTTGGAAACTTTTCCCAGCGCAGCCGCGATCTTCCCTGCCGCCTGCGGCTTTTCAGTGATTATAAGCTCATAGCCGTTCTTCTTCAGATTAATCTTCCGCGGTTCAAATGCCGCAACACTTTTCGAAGTTCTGGCTCTGGAAACCCTTGAAGCCTTCCCTTTCGCAGAAACCCTCCTCTTGGCTCCGGTTTTTCGTTTTGCAGAAGTTTTCCTTTTCACGACTCTGCCTTTTTTTATTATTTCAGGCTCCGGCAGCGGCCTGACATTGTAAACTTTTTCAACCGCATGTTTCAAATCGGTTTCATCGACCCGAAAATATCCTTCCGCGGATTTCTCGCCCGCAGTTTGCTGCCTTTTCTTTCTGACCGCCATGGCTCTATTAGAAAATGGGGGTTTTTTAACTTTTCATGAACCGAACATAAACATTTTTAATAATATTTTCCAAATAACATAATGCCATTCGAGATAATATCTTTCATAATCCTCGTTTTTCTCCTCGCGGTCTTTTCATTCTGGGCTTCCGCATTTTTCTTCGGCGCGCCTTTCGAGTCCAGCTCCGGCAAAGCGATAAAGATAATGGCGGAGCTCTCGGGTATAAAGTCTTCAAACAAAAAGAAAATCAAGCTCGCGGACCTCGGCTCCGGAACCGGAAAAGTCCTGATAAGATTCGCGAAGCTCAATCCGAACATCGAAGCTCACGGTTTCGAAATCGACCCGTTCCTGTCATGGCTTTCCAGGATAAAAATAAAACGCCTCGGGTTAAGCAAAAGAGTTTTCATCCACACGAAAAATTACTGGAAACAAGACTTCAAAGATTTCGACATAATCACCGCATTCCAAATAAATTACGCGATGCGCGGACTCGAAAAAAAATTCCGGAAAGAGCTCAAACCCAAAACTAAGGTGATTTCGAACACCTGGAAATTCCCGAACTGGCGGCCCGAAAAGAAAATCAAAAACGGCCTGACGAATGTTTTTCTGTATGTAAAGAAATAATTTCTTGGTCTCAAATTGCTCAACGCCAGAACCAGTTCAGGGCGTTCCGCCAAAAATCGTTAAGCAGATAATATCGGCAAAGGGATATAATCAACCCTTAGAATTTTCCTATAATGTAAACAAATCCGAGCGAAGCGAGCGTAACTTGGGGGCGGTGGTCGGAGCTGTGGCGGATAACCAACTGCCGCTCTAAATCTCAAAAATCTTTTCTTTTCCTGAAACGTTCATCACAAGAGTGTCGCCGATTTTTTCTTCTATTCCGCCGGCTTCGTGAATATGCGAGTTTATCATCACGTCCGGCTTGAAATAATCGATTGCTTTCCTGATCGCAGCGCTACCTTCAAATCCCGAAAATTCCGACTTGCTTCCCGCCGGATGCATGTGCGTCAGCATGATTTTTCTTTTCGCATCTTTTATCTTTTCATGCCCCTGCTTTAGCAAATTAAACATCTGATTTTCCGTCAGCGGATCCCAGCCCATTTCTCCGGCCCCGCCGACTCCAAAAACACCGAGATCATACTTCAAGAAGTATCCCCCATGAATGTTCTTTGCTACATCTTTGTAATACTCCGCAAGAAAATCTATAGCGGCAAAAGGCTCATGATTTCCGGGGACAAGCAAAACTTTCTTTCCGGCGCGCGCGAACGGTCCGATAACACCCTGAAAATGCTCGTCTGAAATCAGCAAGTCGCCCGCTAGCAAAACCAGATCCACATTTTCCTTTTCAGCTCTCGCAGCAAGTTTCTCGACGAATCGCGTGTCTCCATGCAAATCGCCGACCGCCATGATTCGGGCTTTTCTTTTCTCAAATGCCATAAACAAAGAAGCCGATTTTTGTTAATAAAGGTTATGAAATAGAAAATTGAGCATAACATCGCGATTAAGCGACCTGAAAGGCTCGAGTTGTAGAAATTTTTCCCTCGTGAAACAGAGCTGGAAAAATTGCGGAACGCTCGAGTGTTTTTGCGTAGCAAAAATATGGGTGGAAAAACCTGCAAGGTTTTGGAACCGCTTAATCTGCTGTTATGCTCTCCGCTAGGACTAAAATTTAGTGCAACGATGCCGAAGGCAAAATTTTAGAGTTAATGCGAAATTGTGGATGGTGGGAACCATCTGTAAAACCCAATAAATAAGAGAGATTGTCGGCTATTTTTTGATTTTAGGGTTGGGCTCGTAATTTTATGATAGTAACTATAAAGTAGCAACTAATCGAAAAGTTTATAAAGTAGCTATTTCTACCAAAGATTATGGAAACAGAAACTCAAACAAGAAAAGAAGAATTGGAAAGTTTAGTTCAACAATCAAAAAAAGAAAGATTTGTCGGATTGGCAAAAACTGCAGGATATAGTGTATTACCCGTTGCAGTTTTAGGGGGAATTGTTGGAGCCACTCAGGCAGTTACATATTCATTAGAAAGCCAGGATTTAAAACATTTGCTTAACATAGGAATACCATTTGTAATGGGAGGAGTTGCCGGTCTTTTTGTTAGAGATTACGTAGAAAAATTTAGAGATATGCTAAGCGACAATAGATATACTAAAAGTAGGACGCAAGCATATCAAACAGAACTTTCTCAATTGGAATAAAACTTTTCGGTTTCTTTTTTAGAGCCCAACCCTTAGAAAAAATTTGCGTGAACGAAGTGAACCTCTTATCGTTTGTTAGATGAGGTGCGGAGCATTTCATAAGTTTTTTCTTGGCCCGATAAGAGAAGTTTTTTCATATTAATTTCCGACAATCTCTCCTAACTGGGGCGGGTGGTCGGGGGTTTTACAATTTCGCATTAATTGAGCATAACATCGGAATTTAACGAAGTTCGGTTTTGAGGCAACCCACAAAACCGAAC
>JBJKQQ010000017.1:0-7274 GCA_046705325.1 Candidatus Pacearchaeota archaeon
TTATCTAGTCTACGACAATCTACACTCAGTTCTAATGGTAGCAATAAGCAGCAAAAAAGATCAACAAGCAACAATAAACCACAAAATTCGAAATTTCAACGAATACAAAATATATCTCGAGAACTTATTAACTTAGGCCACTCTTCTTATCCTGCCTGCCTTGACATCTTCCAGGCTTTCCTTGAATTGTCTTATCAAATCGAAATCAAGTTTTTCTAATTCTTCAAGCCTCGCTACCTTAAGTTTCATTTCTTCATATTTGTCCCGAGGAACTTCAATCATATCCATAGAATCAATAGCCCCTCTAAGTTTTTAACTCTTTCTAAACCCTAAAAATATCGCCTCTTTACCTCTCCATAGCTCCCCGCGAATTCCATTATCAACTTAGGGGCTCGCGGCGGAATGAGCAATCTTAAGACATCAGCAATTCTTATAAACTCCATTTCCCTTTCCAAACTATTAAAAGATGGATTTCGATAAAGCAGTCAGGAACAGGAAAAGTGTAAGAAATTTCTCCAGCAAAAAACCGAATTGGCGCGCCATCATAGAATGCATCGACGCGGCCCGCTACGCTCCGATCGCGGGAAAAAACTTCACGCTGAAATTTATAATGCTCCAGGACAAAGAAAAAATCCAGCAACTCTCGAAAGCAGCAGAACAGGATTTCATCGCGCGGGCGCCTTATGTCATAGCAGTTTATTCTGACAATGCAAGGCTGAAAAATTTGTTCGGCGAAGAAAAAGGCGAGGTTTATTCAAGGCAAGGCGCGGGCGCCGCAATCCAAAACATCCTTCTTTCAATCGAAGACCACAAGCTCGCGGGCTGCTGGGTCGGCCACTGCGACGAAGAGCAAGCGAAAAAAATTCTCAAAATCCCCGACAAAATGACACTTGAAGCAATAATACCCGTCGGTTATGATTCTGAAAGAAAGAAAACAAAACCCAAGACAAAAATTGAATTGGATAATATTCTCTACTTCGACGAACATAAGAAGAAACAGATGAAAGCACCGTTCAGTCCTGAAACATAAACTTAATCGCAACAAAACTTAAAAATAAAAAATCATTAAAGATAAAATGCAAGGAGATTATGAACGAGTAGAGGTCGATTTGGATGAACTTAATATACCTACTTATGTTGATCAAGCCTTCGTTAGAACCGCAAAAAAAATGAGACAACAAAGAGAAGAGACGCGTCACTGTGCAGATCCGGAATTTGATCCGAGATTGTTGACTTGCATTATTGGCACAGAGAATTACGTTTTCAAATAATTTTGCTGTCAGTGTTTCTGAAAAGTTATCTTAAAATCTTGATTAAACCGTGAATTCCATTATCAATTTTAAATTAATCCGAGCGAAGCGAGACATTCTTAGGGTGCGGTCGAGCGATTTCGTGGTAGCGGCAAAATTGAAAACTAATTTCGCGTGCGAAGTCGCGAGTTGGGTGGGAACAATTTCTCAAAAATAAATTTAAATTCTAAAAAATCCCCCGCCCCCGAGGTTTCCCCCGGAGGCGCTTAAAAAATCAAATCAATTTTTTCTTGCGGAAAAATCTCCAACTTCCCGTTGGGTCGCTGGAGATGTTAAGAACCCGCTGGAGGTTCTTATCTCCACATCTCGATGCCTAAATCAGACATCTCTTTGGTTGCGGGCATGCTCATTTCTTCAGCATCTTTTCCAAGAACGTAAGGAGACCTAACACCAGTCATTATGGTGATAACTCTAACCTTGCCCTGGAATTCTTTGTTGATTCTTGCTCCAATGATGACGTTAGCCTCACTGTTCAAGTTCTCTGACACCGTTCTTCCTATGGTATCAAACTCTTCAAGCTTCATATCAGGACCGCAGGTTACATGTATAAGCGCGCCAGTAGCGCCCTTGTAATCCACATCAAGTAGAGGATTTGTAAGTGCCTGCTGAACAGCTTCTGTAACTCTGTGCGAACTGGAATCACTTTCACCGATGCCGATAACTGCAACTCCCCCGTTTCTCATAATAGCAGAAACGTCCGCATAGTCCAAATTGATTAAACTTGGAAGTGTTATAGTCTCAACAATTCCCTTAACCATTGTGCTGACAAGCTCGTTTGCAACTGCGAAAGCTGCTTCAATTGGCAACTGTCCTGCAATGTCTACAAGTCTGTTATTGTCAAGCACGATTGTGGTGTCTGTTACATCCCTCAATTCCTGCAATCCAAACTCAGCCTTGTCGATTCTTGCTTTCTCGGATTCGAATGGCATTGTAACAACCCCTATAACAACTGCCCCTGCTTCCTTGGCAAGCTGCGCTACCACTGATGCCGCGCCGGTTCCGGTTCCTCCTCCCATTCCCGCAAGAACGAACACCATGTCCGCTCCAGAGACGGCTTTCTTAAGGTCGACCACAGCTTCTTTTGCAGCTTCTCTTCCGACATTTGGCTTTCCCCCCGCTCCGAGGCCTCTGGTGAGTTCCTTACCGATAAGGATTTTCTCGTCAGCTTTCGTGACGCTAAGATGCAAAGCATCCGTGTTAGCTCCGTAGACCGTAGCTCCATTGATTCCCTTGTTGAAAAGCCAGGTTATCATGTTGCTTCCGCACCCACCGCAGCCTATGACTTTTATGTTCGCCTTTCCGGCTTTCAGATCGTCGAAGTTAATAGAATGCGTCGCCGCATTCTCAACTGCTTCTTTTGCAAAATCTAAGACCATTTTCTCTTTTGTTTATGTCCTCCTTTCAATACCTTTGTTCTCTGTTAAACAGAGATTTATCTCATGAAAGCGCGAAATATTTATATACTTCATACGCCTCCGTCTAATTAGAATCAGGGTGCCTCACCAATTAAGATTAATCCGATCTATATGATGTTCGAATTAAAATTAAGGAAATGAGGCGCCTTTTATTTTTAAATATTTTTATGGTCTGGAAGGTGCTTTATATTCTAAGAAGAAAATTATTGAACCCTTATTCTTGAACTAAAGTTCTTCCGAGGAAGATAACTTAATGCCTTGTTGCTAAAATCCCAAGAAGTCTCTGTTGCTTCAGGATCCGAAGGAATAGTTGAACATAAAGGGTTTCTTTCAATCAAAATTTCAAGAATTTGTGGGAACGCAGGAAGCCCGCTTGATTGAAACTTATCGCAACCCTCATATCCATTAACCGAATCAATTCCATCTTCAGCCAGACTCTTGACGGATTTTTCATCATAAGCCAATCTGGCATGTTTCCCCTGTCTTTTTCTTAGTCCACATCCATAATTATGACCGTCCCGATTAGGTTCTCCAACTAGATGCTCGCAATATTGACAAATGTCATAATTTATTCCGGTAAATCCTTCTGGAAGTTCTTTTGCCATAAAATCCAGTAAAACTAATAATATTTAAAGATTATTGTAATTGATTTTCAATAAAAATTGCGCTCCGCAAGCGTCGCTATTCACGACTTCGCGCGCGAATTTATTTTAGGTTTTGCCGCTACTGCGAAGTCGCTCGGATTTTCTTGACTTCGAAATCGCCTTCGGCAGATTTCTTCGTTTTCTAAAAATAAGGCATAAAATTCAAGGAGATTTAATTACATGGGATATCAAATTGATTAAACTTCCTGCGAACTTCATCAAACCGCGAATTCCATTATCTTATCTGAATCAAATTAAAATCTCGACTAACTTCACAAACGAAGGATTCCATTATCAACCTAAAATCAATCCGGGCGTCGATGCCCAAATTCATGAAGTGATTTTCCTTAAACTCGCGAGACTATTTTAGGGTGCGGCGGGCGGTAACAAATTATCTTCTTAAATCCCCTAACTAGAAACATCCAGAATCTTCGCCTCGATTCCCGTGTCCTTGCAAAGTTTTACGAATTCTTCGGCGTCATCTTTCGAACCGATAACTTTCCCGAAGTGCATCGGGATAACAAGATTTGGCTTTATCATCTTGGCCGCCTCGAAAGCTTCTTCCGCGTTCATGGTGTATCTTCCGCCAATCGGCAGCAGCGCGACAAGCTGGTTCCCGTTCTTTTTGTATCCTGTGAGCTTTTGCATCTCGGGAATAACATCCGTGTCGCCGGAATGATAAATTATCGCATCGTCAACCCTTATGACATATCCAACCCACGACTCGTCTTTGGGATGAAAACTCTTGTCGACGTTGTAAGCCGGCACCGCCGAAACCCTGATGTTTCCGAAATCGAATTCCTTCCCGGGCTCCGCGACTTCCAGCTTGACCGGCACGTTCGTCCGCATAACTTTGCTCTGGCCGTCCGCAGTCACCACGACTCTCGAGCCGGGCTTTATCACTTTATTGATATCTTCAAGACTGCAATGGTCGAAATGGCTGTGCGTTATCAAAACCAAATCCGCCTTGTCCTTTTCCGCGACTTCAGAAATTTGAAAAGGGTCTATGTAAATTATCTTTCCTTCAGAACTCTTTATCTTAAACCCAGCGTGCCCGAGCCACTCGATCTCGACTTTCCCCACTAACATCTCCCAAAAAACCAGCTTTCATTTTTAAGGTTTGTTGTTATTTTTCGCAAGTTTAAGAATTCATCGTTTTTGCACTACCTAAAATTACCGTGGCTGATTCAGAATTTCATTATCAATACCAAGTCAATCCGCGAGCTTGCTCGCCTATTTTAGGGAGGGGGCGGGAACAAATATTTATTCCTGATCAATCGCCTTTTCAAAGCCCCTCGCAATTTGCAGCATCTCCTGATCTTTGAATTTGTCGCAGATTATCTGCATGCCAACGGGAATGTTTTCTATCTTTCCGGCAGGCAGGGATAAAGAACAATCTCCTACAATATTAATAGGACAGGTCAAAGAATCATACTGAAACATTTCTTCGGAAGAAATACTGCTGCCAATCTTGTGGGGCAGCCTTGGGACAGTCGGGCAAACAATGCAGTCGACTTCTTTGAAAACTTTCGCGAATTCGTCCTGCAGCAGTTTCCGAACTTTCAGCGCTTTCTGGTAATATCTGCCGCCGTATTCCACCTTGGAAATTTCGCTGCCTCCAAAAATCCTTCTCAAAACTTCCGGCCCTGCGACTTCTTCGATTTTCTTTCCGAAGCGCCTGCCGTCGTATTTTCTCGTAGCGGAAAAAAACTCGACGTAAACAATCGGATAATAAGTCGCAATCGCCAGGTCAAGCAAGGGTATCTTGACTTTCTTCGCTTCCCAACCGTATTTTTCAGAAGCGAGTTTTATATTTTCATCCACAAGCGCCTGAATTCTCTTGTCGGAAACAGGGAAATCCAAAATCCCGACTTTCAGCTTCTTCGGGACTTTTTCAACCTCGCGGAGATTTATTTTTCCTTCAACGCTTATCGAATCTTTTTCATCCCTTCCGTAAATTGCGCTCAACAGCAGCGCGGCGTCTGAAACATTTTTTGCCAGCGGCCCGATTTGATCCAGACTCATGCACATATCAATCAATCCGTATCTCGAAACGCTTGCGTAACTCGGCTTCACGCCGACAACTCCGCAATGGCTTGAAGGCACGCGGATCGAACCGCCGGTATCTGAACCAAGAGCCACATCGCAAAATCCTGCGGCAACAGCAGCTGCGCTTCCGGAACTTGAGCCGCCTGCAACCAAATCAAGATTCGAAGGATTTTTCGTCGGCCCGAAAGCGCTTGTCTCGCCGCTCCATCCGCACGCGAACTCATCCATGTTCGCCATCCCGATTATCAGCCCATCTTCGCGCTTCACGCGTTCAATAACAGCAGCATCGTAAGGCGCTTTATAATTTTCAAGAGTTTTCGAAGCGCACGACGCCGGCAAACCAATAACATTGATATTCGATTTGACAGCGATTATCTTCCCAGCCAGTTTTCCCGCTTTGCCTGATTTGATCTTCCTGTCAATCGCTTCCGCTTCTTTCATCAGCTCGCGTTCATCGCGCAAATGCAAAAACGCGTTTATCTTCTTGCCCTGCTTGTCATTCTTCTTTATCTCGGAAAGATAATGCGTGAGTTTCTCGGTTGTTGTCATCTTACAAATTTTGGCATGACTGCGATTTTCTCGAGTTGTCTATTTAGTTTTAACCTTAAAGAATTCGGGCCCAGAAAAGTCACAAACATTCTTTTATCCCCGTAGAATACGCCAATAACCAGCTTCTTGACTTTGTCGCTAATATACTGAAAGAAATCACTGTTCCTCTTTATGTTAAAATAAGACTTTTTCTCATCTATTGTGCTTCCTTCTATACTCCTTGTTTCCCCCCAATCAATCTTAAATAAATCCCGGAGCAATTCGCTCAAAATTTTCTGCACTTTTCTGCTCTTGTCAAAGATATAAAAATTAAAATCGCCGAGATTTCCGGTGCCATATAATTTTATTTTCTTCATCACCATTTCCCCGTCTCCGCGATTATCGAATCTTTATTTTTTTCCGGCGCGTTTTCCAGCATCCGCTCTTTGAAATCGCTGTCGTTGGGGCGGGGGGCCGGGGCTTCACGGTGAGGCACTCTGGAACTTTCGCCTTCAGCCCGTTCAAAATTCTTCCTCTCGACAACGGGCTCTTCTTCCTGAACCCGAACATGCGAAAGCTTTTCGGAAAAATCATTGATTATCTTCTTCGCTTCTTTTCTTATATCTTCCTTCTCTTTATCGGAAAGCGCATGAAATAAAAAGTCCATGAATATTAAAGAAATTAATTATTTATAAGATTAATTAATAATTAACAGTAACCTTCTTTGCTTGCTGGACCTCGTCCAGAAAGTTAAGGGCTGCAAAAGGCCACGGCCCGTAAAAATCTCCGGGAAAATTCGCAAAATACCAAAGCCTATATCTCAAATGCTCACCGTTTCCATTAAGGATCTCTCGAGTTACAATTCCATTAACTTCTTCATGGCCATGGTTTTTATGCTGGGCCTCAAGGTTAGACTCAATAAGCTTCTCGTGTTTTTCCAGCCAACATTTCTGAAGAGCATCATAACGGGATATGGATTCCGGCTTTCTGATTTTTGATAGGATCTTGCCCAATTCCTTTTTTTCTTCGGGAGAATATCCCTTGATAACAGAAATAACGCGCCGATCCACAGGAGGATTATTCGGGTGATCCCAATTGGTCTCTTCTATTATTTGAATTTCAGAAGGAGTTAATTCACACCAATGTTCCGGAAAGATTGTTTCTAAATTCATGCAGAACAAAAGCATAATCCTCATTTTTAAAATGAAGCTCCCAACCGCAGCAGAGCTGCGGGGTATCTAGATAAAGTTTAGCAGCTTCAATTGCTTCTCATCTCCCCCTTGTTCTCGGACATACTTCTTAATCTTCTCAAGGCCCCCGTAATCACT
>JBJKQQ010000018.1:0-5700 GCA_046705325.1 Candidatus Pacearchaeota archaeon
GTTTATAAGTTATTTTCAACTTTAACAATAATGAAAAAAGTCATGCCCCAGGAAATTGAAGTTTGGTACCTGATTCCGGCTTTGAGAAAAGAGCTGGCAAAGATATTCGTTGAACAGTATGGATTGAAACAAAAGCAAGCCGCGCACTGCCTTGGAATAACTGAAGCCGCGATTTCACAATATCTGAAAGCCAAACGCGGGAACGAGATAAAATTTTCAGACAAAGCAAAAAAAGAGATAGAACAGGCTGCAAAAGATGTTGTTGAAAACAAAGGGGACATAATGAACAAGATTTACGAACTCTGTGTCTCAATGCGAAAATCAAAAGCCATGTGCGATTTCCACCGCCTGCAAGACAAACGCGTCCCAAAAAACTGCGAACTTTGTTTGAAAGATTAATTGTTATTTACAGGAATAATATCACCTCTTTTTATTATGCACATCAAACCGATTGCAAAACGCCGAACAATTTTCCAAGAATTTCCCGTATTAACTTTTCAAAACGAAGAAATCTCTCTCGGACGCCGGGGGGCACGTTCGAAGTCAAGAAAATCCACTAAGCTTGCGGAGCGCAAATAGTTTCGCGCTAACGACTCCTCAAAATTTATAAACTTCCTCGTCTATAACTTATCAAAAGAGGTGGTTTTTATCTTGGATAATAAAATAAGCAGTGGTTTAATTAATGAAGCTTACAATCAGGCAATTTGGATTTTGAAGAAATGCGAAACTCCAAATGGATTTTTTGCAGCTTATCCGGGTTATGATATGGTTTTTGGCAGAGATTCTATGATAATGTCGCTTGGAGCTTCTCTTACAAAAGATAAAACCTTGAAACAGACTATTAGGAAATCCGTAATAACTTTGGCGGAAAACGCTTCGCCGAAAGGCCAGATTCCAAATGCAGTTGACAAATTTGTCTCAGGCAGAAAACATCACGTAGATTTCATGTCTCTTGATTCAAGTCTTTGGTTTATCATAGCAAATTACAACTACAAATTCAAATACCATGACAGTTCTTTAATGAGAAAATACAAAAAAACTTTCGGAAAGATTTTTTATTGGCTTTCTTGTCTTGACACCGGCGAAGATGGTATGCCCGAACAGCAGCCAACTTCTGATTGGCAAGACGCTTTTCCGCATAGATATGGCCACACGATAAACACGCAGGCGCTTTATTATCAAGCTTTGAAGCTTGCAGGAAAAAACAAGGAAGCTGCGCGCCTGAAGCAAGTCGTGAACACGCCTGGCGATTTCGCGCTTTGGGACAAAAGTCTTGGATTCTACTTACCTTGGAGATGGAAGAACCACAACAAGTATCAGGAAAAAGGCGAGTGGTTCGACAGCCTTGGAAACTTGCTTGCAATAATCTACGGACTTGCAGATAGGGAGCAATCTGAAAAGATTTTGAATTACATCAAGCGAGAAAAAATCGCGGAGCCATATCCTGTGAAAGCGATTTATCCGCCGATTGCCCCTGGAAGCAAAAATTGGCAGGACTATTATCTGGATTGCGAAGCGGGAATTCCTTGGCATTACCTTAACGGAGGCATCTGGACGTTCATCGGAGGATTTTACATCTTGGCCCTGATAAAAATGAAAAAGTTCAGCGAAGCAAAAAAGCAACTTCAGAAACTTGCAGAAGCCAACATGAAAAACAACGGAAATTTTCCTGAATGGCTCCACGGCCTAACCGGAGAAATAGGAAAAACCGAATCCGGCGTCGAAAGTTACCAGGGCTGGAACGCAGGAATGTATGTCGTCGCTTACGAAAGTCTGAAGAAGAAGAGAGTTTTGATTTAAGTTTTCTCGGATAAAGTTTTTAATCTTTAGGCGTGCCGTAAAAACATTCTGCAGATTTTATTCCCGCCATCGAATAATTGATTGCCCTCTCGCTTCCATCATCCAGATCATGTTCAAGATTTCTGCATAAAGGCAAATTCAGCTTTTCAGTCTCAATCCAGTGATTATAATCTCCTCTTATCGTTCCTGAAGGCAAAAGGACCATCGGAAAATT
The DNA here is from genome assembly GCA_046705325.1 of Candidatus Pacearchaeota archaeon. GTDB lineage: Archaea > Nanobdellota > Nanobdellia > Pacearchaeales > GW2011-AR1 > JAKLIN01. The sequence continues at coordinate 2,015 of JBJKQQ010000018.1, forward strand.
TTCATATACGAAAATTAAATTTCTTTGGAATGAAGAAGATTTGTTTAGGAACCTTTGAAATTTCGCTTGTCTCTTTTCTTTTTCTTCCTTATCGGTATATTCTAAATCCAGTTTTCCATCTCTAAGGTCTTCTATCATTCTTGTGGTTTCTGGAACATTGCCGGCGGTAAGTCTTGCATCAAGTCCTTTCATTTGAGGATACGGGCCAATGGTTTCAAAGTTAACATAACTTCGATGCCAGTTAACTGAGTTATACCTATCCAACCTTAATTTGTCTTTTATTCTTTCGTCAAGGTATGTTTCTTCTAAAGAAAATATTTCATCAAAAATTCTTTTGTAATCTTCTGCTAACTGAAATATGTTTTTTTCCTTTCCAAAAAGAGCTTTTCCGGCATCCGCTAAAAGAAAATATCTCTTTACTTCTATTGACAAAACCGAGTCTACATCCATGAAATGTCCGCAAATTAGAACTATTTAAATATTCTTAGGTAACATCTTCCTTACTTCATTCAAGTTCAATTTGTAAACTCTAACAAAAGAATCATTGACGTGCGCGTAAAGCAAAGCTTCTTTTTCATTAAGGAGAATTAGTTCGCTTGCGAAAGTAATTGTTGTGGCGAGAGGGTCTTCTAATAAAGGTTCATCTGAGATCCAATTCATTTCCCGTTTTTTAGGATCGAATAAAAATAGGCCGGGTCGAAATTTCTTATAGAATATCTTTCCGTCAATTATTTCCGGAAGCTCGCGCCCATTCATTATCCCGACAAGGAATCCATTGTGATTAAGGGTGTCTGGATCAAAAATCCTGCAGGGCGAAGAACTTCCGGCACACCATTCTTTAGGATCTTCTTCAGGATCATGTATCAACTTCAGAAACTTCCATTCGCCTGCCAAATCGTCTGCTTGCGAAAGTCCTATTGCAGAATATTCCGTATCTTTTTCTCCATAGATTTTACTTCTGCCTTTGTAAAAAGAAGTCTCAGACATAACAAACCTTTTGCTTCCTTCTGATGGAACAGGACAGATTTCTTTGAAGCCTCTTATTTTTTTATTTATTCCTCTTAATACAGGATCTGTAGCCGTCAAATGATTCAAAGACTTCCCAAAAGCATGGCCAACATAAACATCATTTGTTTTCTTTCCGTTGCGTTCATAAACAAAAGGGATCGTAAAATAAACATGTTTTATTCCCTCTTCTCCAAGGATTATATCCGGATCTTCCAAACCGACAAACACCTTGCTTTTTATATCACCGTCAACAAGCCTCTCCAGAATCTTTTCAAGGCCTTTTATTTCCAAATCTCCAGTTTCTCGCCAATTCAACAAATCATCACTTTCCACTAAAATCAACTTGCTTATATCAACATATCCTGAAACATTTACATCTCCTTCTCTATCGACAACCTGTCTCGCAATTCCTCTGTAAGGATTTTTGCTGGAAGGATCGATGCAAAGAGCCATATATCTTCTGCCATCTTTTTGGTCGAGAGTTCCCAGAGCAGGTTTTTCCCACATCTGAACAGCAGAATTGATTTTTTTCCAGGCCATTTCCAAGAGAACCAAAAAGGATTTAATAAAAGTTCCTGAAAAAAGCTTAAAGTTCCAAAGATTTTTATATTCAAATTACCAAATGGTTTGAGATGGTGAAAATAAAAAAAGAGGCTGTCCTGATAACTCCTAAAGATATTAGGCCTAACAAGAACTTTGAAGTTATCGGCACTTTCAACCCTGCAGCGGTCAGGCTTCCGAATAAAGACATCATGCTATACGTGCGTGTCACTGAAAAGCTAACAAAAAATGAATCCTCCAGATTTTATTTTGCTCCAAGGTGCGGCGGAAAGAAAAAGTGCCGGCTTGAGATGGACAAGTTCAAAAAGAAAAACGTTTCTGCCAAGACGGACGCGGACATCCAGTTCCCCGACGGAACGAAAAGGCTGCTTTTCATTTCGCATTTCAGGCGGGTGGTTCTCGACCCCACCGGTTTCAGGGTGAAGTCGATAGACAAGTCTCCTTCATTTACCGGTTTTGAGGCCAACGCAGAGCTTGGAGTAGAAGATCCAAGAATAGTAAAGCTGGGAAAGAAATATTTCATGACTTATGTTTCTTTATCAAGGCAGGGAAACGTGTCAACAGATATTGCTTCATCAGATGATTGCATAGCTTGGAAGCGTGAAGGAAGGATCTTCCCGGAAATAAACAAAGACGTTGTCCTTTTCCCTGAGAAAATAAAGGGAAAATATTATGTAATCAACAGGCCCGAAAGCGGATTCGAATTTACGATGCCGCATATGTGGATAGCAGAATCTAAGGATTTGGAATACTGGGGGGAAAATAATCCGCTGAGATTATCTAAAAAAGGCGCATGGGACTTCGGGCGCGTAGGCGCTGGCGCGCCTCCATTGAAAACAAAACGCGGCTGGCTTTTGCTCTATCATGGGGTTGTAGAACGGAAAGAAAACGCAGACCTGTTTCACCAGATGTTTGGGATGACAAAGCAAACAAGCGTCTACAGCGTTGGGGCTGCGCTGCTTGATCCCAAGAATCCGAGAAAGCTTATAGCGAAAAGCCCGAGGCCGATTATAAGCCCCACAAAAGAATACGAGAAAGAAGGAACCGGGACGGAAGACAAGAATGTCGTCTTTCCGACAGGGATGATCATGGACCGAAACGGGAAAGATGTTCTCGTGTTCTGCGGAGGTCAGGATACGGTCACTACAGTGAAAAAAATCGCTTTGAAAGACATCATGGATTGTATGGATAGCATTAAGAAATAATTTAATTTTGGAGCATAATATTTTTAAATGCAGAGACGTCTGAATTTTCATGGAAGAAACTCTTGATAAGAAGACCTTGAAGAAACTTATCTCCCGTTCGAGAAAAGAAAAAGCAAAGGCGCTTTTGGAGATCATTGGACTGACCGCGATTCCAATAGTATCCAGCGCGGCGGTTATTTCGCTGGGGGCTTATCTTGGAGATGAATTACGAAATGAAGCATCAAAAAATATAGTCGGGCCGATTTCGGGATTTTTGGGGGGAGGGATAGCTATTGCAGGAGGAGCGTATGCAGGCTATTCTAATAGAATAGAATCTCTGATGATGGACTATAGATTTTGCTCTCTTGAAACAGAACGCTATCAGTCGAGATTAAAGAACGGGTCTTCTTAGAAATCTATTTATTCTTGAGGATCTTCTTTCTTGTTCAGGACGTTTTCGTTGACTAAATCCACCATCTTTTGCGCAACCGTCGTGTAATTGAAATTCTTCAGCGCATGTTCCGCGCCGGCTTTTCCCATCTGGTCTCTAAGATCTTTGTCAGTCGCAAGTCTGAGAAGATAGTCTGCGAGTTGATTGATGTTGGCGCGATAAGCGAAAGTTTTCGGCTGGTCGAAATAAATTTTGTGCGTGTTCTCGAAGCCCATCCAGTCGTAAGCCCATTCGCTTGTGAGCTTGATTTCTTTTTCGGGTTCTACTAGGAAACCCGTTTTTTCATGGACAATAGTATCCGCGGGACCTCCGACGTTTATCGAAATTACCGGCTTGCCGCATGCTGATGACTGCAGTTGAATCATGCCGAAACCTTCGATTCTCGAAGGCGCTGCGTAAATATCACAGGCTCTGGACATGTCCGCCATGAATTCCGGCGCGTACTCTCCTTGGAGATAAGTTACCCTGTGCCTTTCAAGCCC
>JBJKQQ010000019.1:0-11103 GCA_046705325.1 Candidatus Pacearchaeota archaeon
GCGGAGGCGAGAATGTTGAGGCATTTCTTCAGGATTTTTATGTCGAAGCCGGAGCACTCTATGAAGATGTTCCTTGTTTTTTCAGTCACTCTTCCGGTATCGTAAGAATTGATTATCGGAGGCATGCTCAAGACTTTGCCTTCGGCGTCCATGAAAACCGGGAAGCGGGCTTTGCCCGCGAGCAGGTGCGCGTACTCTTTTCCGGCCGGATGCTTTTGCAAAATCTCGAGCCCGGACATTTCCCTTTCAGATTCCAATGGCGTGAATTTTATCTTATCCGGCTCCATCGCCCTGAAAGTTATCGGAAGCTTTATTTTGTCGAGAGGGTAAATCCCGATTGCCATTTTTTTTCTTTTTCTTCCGAGAGTCATGTGGAGTTTTTCCTGGATCTCTATGAGCTCGCGGATTTTTTCCGAATCGAATCTCATGCCTTTGACGATCGCGCACGTAGTGTATGGGCGGAATTCTTTCATGGATGAATCGACTTTTACAATGTAGTCTTTTTCCGGCTTGTTGAGCTTGTATTTTTGCAGTCCGGTTTTTTTCTCGAGGAACGCCAGCATCGAACGCCTGAAACCATGGTAAGAAAGCATGTCCGGACGGTTCGGGAAAATCTCAACCTGCAGTTCGCTGTCCGAGAGCCTTTCGACAGGCGTGCCGAGCAGGGCTATCTTGTTTTGCATTTTCTCGTCGAGCTTTCCGATTTCGCGCTCGAACGTTTTTTTGTCGATTGTTATTACTGCCATGATTATTGTTTTGCTAAAGCTAACTTTTTAATTTCACGCGACGTTTGATAAATGAATGCAGCGGAATTTCCCCATACCGCGAATAACCAAATTGGAATATTGATAAAATCTGTTATAGAATATGACCAAGCTCCAAATTTGATTGTTAACACTTCTGAGAATGCTCCAAGGATTCCTCCGAAAATAAATAACATTAAAGTTAATTTAGATTTCCATTTTAACATTCCTATTAAAGTTATTACGAGTACTAAACAGAGGGTGAGAATTATACTCTTGTGAAAAATTACAACTGCTAATAATGTCAATGCCGCGAAGAGGGTATTAAATAATATGTTTTTCCATTCTCTCTTTATTTTAGGAATTTCCTTTTTTATAAATTTCATTCTTTCAGAATTTCCTCCCTGACTTTATCAAGATTTTTGTCTTCGGTTTTATTTTCCAGTTTTATCATAAAATTATCTTCCTTATATCCCGGAATCACGTGAACATGAAAATGCGGAATATCCTGCTGCGCGGCTTCGCTGTTTGAATTCAGAAGATTTATCCCGTCGGCTTTTAATTTATTTTTCAGGAGGGAAGATATTTTTTGCGCCGCCTTCGCGCAATCCCCAAGCGCATCTTCGGGGATGTCGAAAATGGTTTCATAATGTGATTTTGGGATTACCAATGTATGCCCTTTCGAAGCCGGAGAGACGTCGAGGAAAGCTAAAAAATCTTCGTCTTCCCAAATTTTCGCGGCGGGAATTTCACCGTTCGCTATTTTGCAAAATATGCAGTTCTCCATCTTTAACTTTTCATCCAGAATTTCATTTTTCTAAGTTGAGATATGTCGTTTTTGTATAAATCCCGGAGGTCTTTGATTTTGTAGTAATCCATAAGCACTCTGTCGAAGCCCGGGCCCCAGGCAACGACATGAATTTGTTCGCCGAGCAATGGGATGGTGACTTCCGGCCTGAAGATTCCGGCGCCGCCGATTTCCAGCCAGACTTTTTTGTCTTCGTTCCACGCGTCGATTTCAACGCTTGGCTCGGTGTAAGGGAAATAGCCCGGCCTGAATCTTATATCTTTGAATCCCATCTTTGCGAAGAACTGTTTCAGGTATCCGAGAAGATTCCTGAAATTCGCGTTTCTGTCGACGACGATTCCTTCGGTCTGGTTGAATTCGAAACCATGGCTCCAGTCGACGGTTTCATTCCTGAAGCATTTTCCGAGAGCGAAGAATTTTTGCGGAAGTTCATCCTTGTTCAGTTTTGCGAGTGTCTGCGACGAGATACTCGTGGTGTGCGTTCTTAGAACCATTTTTTTGGCTTCTTCTTCGTCCCAGTGGTATTGCCAGCCCTTGCTTCCAGCGACGCCTTTTTCATGGCTTTCCCTGACTTTCTTTATGAGTTCTTTGTCTTCAGGCAAATTCGTTTTTTTGTTTATGAAGAAGGTGTCCTGCATTTCCCTTACCGGATGGTCCTGCGCGGTGAACAGGGCGTCGAAGTTCCAGAAAGAACTGACGAGTATGTTGGCGGTCATTTCTTTGAATCCCATGTCCGTCCAGATTTTTCTTCCGTAGTCCGTCGCTTGGTTGACGAAGTGCCTTTTTCCGCCATTGATTGCCGGAACAGGGGAAAGGACATCGTACCTTCTGAACCGTTTGCCTTTCCAGAGCTTTTCAGATTTTATTATTTCGGGGGTCACCTGTTCTATAAGGTTCGAAGACCGAATTTTCGAGTTTGCTATTTCTTTTCCTTTCGGGGTGATTGTTATTTTGATTTCCTTTTCTTCGCGCGTTTTCACAAGCTCTTTTCTTTTTTGCAGGTCTTTGAAAATCTGGACTTGTTCCGGTGTGAGCGAATCGTAACCGGCGGGGAGATTTTCTATGAATATTTCTTCGGGCATTTTTTTGGAAATAGCTTCCGTGCCGTGGCTCAAAATTATCTTCTTGTTTTTTATGTCTATGAGATTTTTCTTTTTCAGGCTGCCGATGGACGCTTTCAGCTCATCGCCGGATAGCTTCGCTTCTTTTCCCGCGTTTTCAAGCTGGAGAATCCTTTTTTCACCGAGCGCGTCAAGCAACCGCCTTTCGGGCAGCTCGCGCCTTTTGTAAAGAATTCCGTTGACTCCGAGATCCACGACGGTCTTTTTTTCGTACGACAAATCTACGATGCCCTTGTTTTTCAGGAATTCCAGCGCTCTTATCACCGAAGTCTTGTCGAGGTTCGATTTCTTGCATATCGAGACTATATTTTTGTCTTCAATAAAAGGCAGAATCTTCAGCTCGTTCGGGCTTAGGGATTCCAAAATTTCCTTGATGTCCATTTTAGTGGCAGGGAGAGGGATTTTATAAATATTTCATAAGTTGAGATTGTTGAAAATCTCTTTTGTTTCGGTTTTGGACTTCTAATCTCCCACTTCAAGTTTCGGCGGAGCCGAAAGACCCGCCCCTAATTCAATGTCCTGCCCAAGATAGCGAAGTCCAAAATATTTTCCAGAGAGCGCTATTATCTCATAAAGAATCAAAATAATTTAATCATCCAAGTCGGCATTCCGAGAACAAGGCCAAGGGCTTGCAGGTCGCGAATTTCCCGCCGGTTCTTTGGGTTTTCTGTTCTAAATTTCATCTTAAGGTTATTCTTGCCGCATAAAATGATATTTTGTTTTATTCTAGCAAGGATTTGCGATTTTTCTTTTTCCTTTGAGTTGAGAATTTCATCGAGAGAAATTCCTATCGCGACTCCTGATTTTTTCGCGGCTTTAGCCATGACCTGATTGAAGCCGGAATTTCTCTGTTTCGAGAAATCCCTCCTGTTTTTTTGCTTTATGAGGAGAACATCTATTTTTTCTTTTTCCAGAATTTTTCTTGCAAGCTCGTCGTCGGATGAGGCGAAAATGATTTCTTTCCCGCTTTTCGCCGCTTCGCGGATTTTTTTTCTCGCTTTCTCGAAATTTGTTTCTTCTATGATTTCAAAATTCATCTTGGAATGTGTTTTATTTTCTGGACTTTTTCCCCGTTTTTTCGGACGTCGCGGGCTTTTTTAGATTTTTTATTTTCTCCGAAAGTTCCGAAAAGAATTTGTACAGCCAGGATTCCGCTTCGTAAAGCTTGAGGACGAGGCCTATGAAGATTATTGCGCCGCCTATCGCCGCCATTCGAATGAATATTATTCCCGATTGCGACAGGAAGATGTTGCTTATTTCGGAGAATGCTTTAGGAAGGAGCGAGGGGATTTTTCTTATCGCGAGAAGCGGCAGCGCGCTGATTACTACAGTAGGTCCGATGACAAGAGGAAGGTTTTGCTTTTTTCGGACGAGGAAGAACAATGCAGCGGACAGGAGGATCGATATGCCCGCGAAACTTCGGAATATGTTGTTCCAGTAATCGTAAGATTTTTGGGAGACGAGGAACATCGGGGATTGCGAGAAGCAGTTCCAGTAACTGCAGTCGTATTTGCTTGAGTAGACGCTGCCGATGAAATTTTTGAGGGTGTCGTTAAGAATTTCCGCGGAGCTTTTGTTTTCGATTCCGCTGCATGAGACATTGAATGCGTAGCCCTGGAAGTTAAGGGGGATGTCTGAATTTACTTTGCAGAGTTCTTTGAGATAACCTATAGAACTGTTTATCTGCGGCATGTCTGGCTGGAGATTCAGAAATTCGAAGGCGATGTTGACCGCGTTGTCCTGGATGTGCGAGTAGCTCAAAGACGAAGAAAGGTCCCATGAGATTCCGACTACAAGAAGGGACAGGAAAAGCGCGATGCTGGCGACAACAGTCAGAAAACCTCTTATCATTTTTTACAAAGGTTTGAAGAATTTATAAAAGTTACATCCGGGTTTCTTTTTTCTAAAAAAGAAACTACACTGGTAGAAAAAGCTAAGAATGAAAAATCTAAAGATTTTTGATTACATCCTTTCCAAAATCTGGATTCTTTTTTCGATCGGAGGATGCGTTGAACCTGCGTTTTTGAACGGATTTGCGAAGAACATCGGAGCGAGGGCTTTGCTGACTTTTCTTTCGGGTTTATTGCTTGCTGATTGCGTTGAAGGAGGGATTTTGTTTTCGTCCTGAATTTTTTTCAGCGCTTCTATAAGGCCGCGCGGGTAGCGCGTGAATTTCACTGCAGATGCGTCGGCTGTGAACTCGCGCTTTCTGGAAATTGATAATTGGATAAGGTAAACTACAATCGGCGCGAGGATTGCGAGCGCTATTCCAATTATGAGAAATATCGCCCCGCCTTGTTTGTTATTGCCTCTGTTTCCCGCGCCGAACCAAAGGCTTCTCAAGAAAATTTCAGAAATTATCGATATCATGCCGACCATAACTGTTATCAGCGTCATGTAACGGATGTCGAAATTTGCGACGTGAGACATTTCATGAGCCAACACGCCTTCAAGTTCCTTCTTTTCAAGTTTTTCCAGCGAGCCGGAAGTTATGCAGATCACCGCGTGTTGCGGGTCGCGGCCGGATGCAAATGCGTTTATCTTCGATGATTCCATAATGTAAAGTCTCGGCATCGGCAAGCCTGAAGCTATTGTGAGCGATTCGACGATGTCGTAAAATTGCTTGTGCTTTTCTTTGCTTGCCTGCTTCGCTCCGACTGCTGCGAGCGCGATTTTGTCGGAGTTGTAGTAACTCATGAGAATGTAGCTTAAAGAAATTATTATTGAAAGAATCAGTATCGTGAAAATGTAGCCAGGGCTGAAGGCGAGCGCGATCACGTAGCCGAGCGCCACGAGGACTATGAAAACTGCGACAATCAGAAAAAATGATTTGACCTTGTTTCTTGCAATTTGGTCTCGGAAATCTATATGAGTTTGCTGCATTTTCTGATGAATGTGAAATTGTTTATTAAATTATTTGTTTGAGCTCATTTCATTCGCGGATTGACTTGACTCCGAAATATTCCTCCTGACTTCGCACGGCTTATTGATAATTTTAATTAGCACCTACCACGAAATCGCTCTACTCCCGACCCCGCTCCGATTTCAAAATTTCGCTTTGCAATATCTTGTCGCGAAGTCGCTCGCCTTCGGCGGATTTCTCCGCCTTAGGATTGTTAAGGTGGAAAGATTCTTGGGAAATTGTTCAACGGTTTTGCAATTGTTGTTTAGATTAAAAGAGGTGATAAACTTTTTAGGAAATCAGGTTATCTTTCTTGAATTAACAAATTTTATAAATTGCGTTTTCTTTTCCTTTTAATGAAAATAAAGAGTGTGTTCCCTGATGGGGGTAAGATTCCTGAGCGTTATACATGTGACGGAGATGATGTCAGCCCTGAGATAGAATTTTCGGAGGTTCCGAAAGAAGCGAAAAGCCTTGTGCTTATGGTTATAGACTTGGATTCTCCGCAGAAGACATGGGTGCATTGGATTTTATGGAATATTCCTCCGCAGACCAAGAAGCTTTCGGAAGATTGCGACACCTCGAACTGCACGCAGGGAATTAATGATTTTGGCAGCATGGGTTACGGCGGGCCTTGCCCTAGGTCAGGGACGCACAGGTACGAGTTCAGAGTTTATGCGCTAAATGCAGAGCTCAATATTCCGGACGGTTCCACGATGAGGGACGTCGAAGCCGCGATAGATGGTCATGCGATAGACAGCGCTACTCTGACCGGAGTTTATTCTTTAAGTTCCGGCCAATTCGAGAGTTAGGAAACTTTATAAATGCAAATTCGAATTCTATAATTACAATGAAACGTTCAAGTCGTAGATGGAAGAAAAGATGGCAAATGCGCTGGAAATGGCAGCGTAAAAGGCTGAAGAAAGAAAAGCGAAAGAGAAGAATAAGAAGGGAAAGAAGCAAGTAATAGTTGAACGTGTATTTCTTTATGCAATAATTTTTAAAAAGTTGTTTTTTATTGATGATCCATGACTTACCTAAATGATCTTATTTTTCCAAGTTCGCAAGATTCTATTGAAAAAGTGGCAAGGCAGCTCAATGAATTAAATCCAGAGAGTGGCATTTCATTTTCCTCTCCGCAATATCGAATTAGTCTAAGGATAAAATCGGATTCAAATGAATCGCTGGTTTATCATCTTAGTCAAGATTATGTTGAAATCTTGAAGATGCCACATGAAAAAGAGAACCAATATTTTTGGGTAAACTTTCAACATGGAGGTCATCGGGTTTTTGAAGATCCTTCTGAAAGACATGGTTTGCATATAATCGGCGAGGATGGTGGATGGAGTTATGCTTCAATTGAACCGTTTAGAGTGTCGGATGTTTCTTTAGCTTTACCTCTTAAAAATTTTGGAAAAGGCGCTGTTTTGTATTTATATGAATCTCCTTGATTTGTATTCAACTAAATTCCATCTTCAAAGCCATCGCAAAAAAGAGGCTTGAAAGGCGATTGAAAAAACTTGAGATAATCGGGCTGATTTCTGCGTTTTGGTTTTCGGAACTTTCGAGAAATCGGTGCAAGGAAATTTCTGCGTCGCGGGTTGAAATTCTGCAATCATTTAAGATTATGCTTTTTTCGTTGTGAAACCTTACAAAGGAATTTGATGAGAATTTCTCGCAGGATTTTATGTAGCCTTGAAGTCTTTCCAAATCCTGTTCGGTTATCGGAGACCTTGTGTGCTGCAGTTTGTTTTCGGGATCCTGGATCATGGGATAAGTTTGCCAGAGTTTTTTCTGGAGAAATTCCAGTAGCTCGCGCTCTTCCAAATCGGGAATCAAGTTTATTGCCTTGTCAATGTCCGCCTGAAGCCGGTCCATTTTTATGAAAAGCTCAACTAAAAATCCACTCTTAGGGATTCTGCAAAGGAAAATATCTTTGGTCGTCCCGTTGTCGCCCGCGCCGGTGTAAAGCGGATGTATTTTGGACTCATTTGAATTATCATTTTCCATGGCTCATAAAATTAGGGTTTGTATATAAGGATTGCGGGGATTTTTGATATTAGTTTTTGGAAAGCCACCGCGAGCCCCGGGACTCAAAAATCGTTTTGAGATTTACATTCCCGCCCACCGCGCCCTCTTTGCAAAAGCGATTTTTTTAGAAAACTGATAATGGAATCTTCGATGTGCCTTAGGATTTTTCAAAATTGTTTTAATATCTAGCTTCTTTTTCTGAAGTTCACAGGCTTGCACGTTAATTCTTCAATTCCCACGTTTTACCACAATAATCTTTATAAGCCGCATGGAAAATATATAATTAGTTAAAGGAGTTAATATTTATTGTAAAATGGTGAGCGAGATTTGGACGGAGAAGTACAGGCCTGCGAGGTTTTCGGAGATGGTCGGGCAGGACACCATTGTTAAACGAGTGGAGTCTTTGACTAAGTCTTTGAACATTCCTCATTTGATGTTTGCTGGACCTGCCGGGACCGGGAAATCGACGCTGGCATTGATAATCGTGAAAGAACTTTTCGGAGACACCTGGAGTGAAAATTATCTTGAGCTTAACGCTTCGGATGAGAGGGGAATAAATGTTGTTCGTGAAAAGGTGAAGAATTTCGCAAGGACAAAATCTCTTGGAGACGTGCCTTTCAAAGTCATTTTTTTGGATGAAGCTGACGCTCTGACACCCGAGGCGCAGCAGGCATTGAGAAGAACTATGGAAAATTATTCCGCGACTTGCAGGTTTATAATGTCATGCAATTATTCCACAAAGATCATAGACCCCATTCAGTCGCGTTGCGCAATTTTTAGGTTCAAGCTTTTGGAAAAGAAAGACATTGAGAAAGTCATCAACAGAATTGTAGAGAGTGAGAAGCTCACAATAAATCCCGAGTCAGCTGAAATTTTGTATGAAGGCAGCGAGGGCGATTGCAGAAAGTGCATTAATCTTTTGCAATCGACGGCGGCGATTTCGCCGAACATCACCCCTGAATTGGTTTCCACGATAATTTCGAACACGAAACCAAAGGACATCAAAGTCGTTTTGGATTACGCGATTTCCGGAGATTTTCAGAATGCCAGAGAAAAACTTTTTGATATAATGCTTAAGGAATCAATTTCAGGGCAGGATGTGATAAAAGCTATCCAGAAAGAAATCTGGAACCTTCCGGTTGAGCCGACAATCAAAGTAAAGCTTACCGAAAAAACAGGGGAAGCTGAATTCAGGATTGTTGAAGGTTCAGATCCGTTCATACAGCTTCAGGCGCTGCTCGCTTCTTTTGTTTTGGCCGGTCTGGGGAAGTAAGATGGATGAAGATTACAAAAGAGCGAATCGGGAAGCTTATGATTCTATTGCCCAAGAATTCGAACAAAAGACGTCCGGTTACCTGATAAAACATCTTATGTCCGATGCAATGAGATTTTTGACTCTTCTTCCCGGGAAAAGGATTTTGGATCTTGGAAGCGGCTCTGGCAGAGATTCATTATTTTTTAAACAGCAGGGATTCGACCCTCTTTGCCTGGATCTGTCGCCGGAGATGGTTGCAGGCTGTAGGGAAAAAGGACTGAAAGCTATTATCGGAGATTTAGAACGGTTAAATTTTATTTCTCCGGAATCTTTTGATGGAGTCTGGGCTTACACTTCCCTGGTTCACGTTCCAAAAAGAAAATTCCCAGAGGTTTTGTCTAATATAAAAAATGTTTTGAGTGAGGATGGTTTGCTTTATCTTGGAATGAATGAAGGTGATTTTGAAGGGTTTATTGAAAGTGACAAGTATGGAGTCAGGAGATTTTTCTCTTTTTACAGCGATGAAGAAGTGGTAAATTGTTTAAGCAAGGATTTTGAAATTCTTAGCAAATCCAAAGTTGATGTTGGAAGTATTTATTTAAATTATCTCGCGAGGAAGAAATAAAATGTTAAGTTGGGTTGAAAAATACAGGCCTAAGAGATTCGAGGAATTGAAAGGGCAGGCTGATGCAGTTGGAAAGATAAGAAACTTCCTTTTTAATTTTGGCAAGACCAAAGGAGCGCGGGGCAAGAAAGCGATGATTCTTTACGGCCAGCCGGGAACAGGAAAAACAAGCCTGGCTTATGTTGCCGCGCTTGAAGAAGATGCAGAAAACTTCGAACTGTACGCTTCGGATTTGAGGAACAAAGGAAGTTTGGATGCGGTTTTGCGGCCGGCGATGGAACAACAGTCGCTGACAAATTTGAAAAAAGTAATTCTCGTGGATGAGGTGGACGGGATTTCGAAATCTGATTACGGTGGCCTGACGGAACTCATGAATCTTATCGAGAGTTCGAAGTGGCCGGTGTTCATAACAGCCAATGACATCTGGGACAAGAAGTTTTCCGCGTTGAGAAGGAAGGCGGAGTTGGTTCAGTTAAGGGAGGTTGATTATCGGACTGTGAAAGATGTTTTGATTTCTATCTTGAGGCGTGAAGGGAGGTTCATGGACAACAACGTTCTTACAGGAATCTCGATAAAAGCCAAGGGCGATCTGCGCGCGGCGATAAACGATCTCGAGGTCGCGTCGGGGATGGAAGATCCAAGCGCGATCTTGGAACAGGAAAGGAGCAAGGAAATCGATATCTTCAATGCGATGCGGATGATATTCAAGGAGAAGCCGAGCGAAAAAACCTTGAGGATCTTGGATGCGGTGAACATGCCTCTTGATCAGATTTCGCTTTGGATCGAAGAGAACATTCCTCTTGAATATCGCGAAAGGGAACTGAAAAGCGCGTTTGACGCTCTAAGCTTGTCGGATGTTTTCAACGGCAGAATTTACAAGCAGCAATATTGGAGATTTTTGGTTTACGAAAACATCCTTTTGAGTTACGCAATCGCTTCTGCAAAAGAAGGCGTAAAACCAGGGTTCACGAATTACAAAAAGCCGGACCGGATTTTGAAAATCTGGATGAATAACCAGAGAACCGCAAAGAAAAAATCCATCGCGAAGAAATTCGCGGCAAGAGTCCATGTAGGCGAGAAGCGCGCAATGTCGGAGTTTCCGCTGATAAAACTTATCCTAAAGAATCAGGAGATAAGAAGAGAATTGAAGCTCGATCCGGAGGAAGAGGAGTATTTGGATAAGGCTGCTTAGATTTGTAGTTTTAAAGATTGTTTTACAATTTCTTTGCCTGCCCTCTTGAATTTAAGAACAAAATTATTGAATCGGGTAAATTCCCTGAATGAGATATTTTCCGTCCTGCGTCGAGTAAACCGGAATCGTCTGGTTCTGGTAATTGACGTCTATCTCGTAAATTCCGCTGAATGACGTGACGTTTTCCAGCTGGACCGTGGAATTTGTCTGCGCGTTCAAAAGGCTGACTATGTTTTGAGCGGTTTGCTGCGCTGAACCTGAACCCTCCGAAAAGCTGCAGAAAGAAGAACTTCCCGAAAAATAACTTATTGCGAGAAGGACGATTGCCGCGACGGCGATGATGCCGACAATTATTGTGGTCATGGCCCAAGTTTTCTTTTTTACTTTTTTGAGACTTGGGAGCTTTATGCTTATTGAGTCTTCAGC
>JBJKQQ010000020.1:0-4791 GCA_046705325.1 Candidatus Pacearchaeota archaeon
GTGGTAGAGACAAATTAGAAATTTATTTCTCGTGCGAAGTCGTGAGTTGGGGGAGCGGAGCGCTGGCGGGCGGGGCGAAGTTATATCCACAGCAAAGCTGTGGGGTATTTACCCAAAAAGGAATAAAAATCAGGGAGGGCAGATGCCAAAAGATCAACGGGACGTTTCAGCAAAAAGGTGTAGACACACTCATGACAATGGACTTGCTGAAAGTTTCCCAAAAAAAGAAAGTTGACAGCATCATAATCCTGACTTCAGATACAGACTTCGTTCCGATAATAAAAGACATAAGAAATGAACTCAACATGAAAGTGATACTGGCTTACTTTACTGACAAAAAAAGGAAATCTCCTTTCTCATTGTCAAATCATCTCTGGAAAAGTTGTGATGATTACATTTTAATAAGGGAAGAATATTTTAAGAGTTAACAAAAATGGCATTGAATTTTGAAACAGACAAGCTCGTAAAAGAACTGAAGAAGCGAAAACCCAAAAAAGTCCTTGTTCAGCTTGCCGAAGGCATCAAGCAAAACGCGACAGAGTTCGCGCCGATTTTTGAAAAGCTCGGCATCGAAGCTATTTTCTCCGGAGAGACAGAATGGGGTGCTTGCGCGCCCGCGATACAGGAAGCCGAAGCTCTCGGCGTTGACCTTCTGGTCCACTTCGGCCATGCGCCGTTCTTCGATGCGAAGTTTCCGATTTTGTATGTTGAAGTCCGTGATGAGATGGACCTTGAACCGCTGCTGAAAAAGTCTCTCCTTGCGTTGAAAAAGTACAAAAAGATTGGATTCAGTTATTCCATCCAGCATCGCCACGATCTTGAAAAGATAAAATCTTTCTACGAAAAAAACAAAAAACAACTCGTGCTCTCGAAAAAGCTCGGCCACGTCGCTTATGAAGGCCACATCGTCGGCTGCCAATACGCGGGCCTTAAATCCATCGAACATGAAGTCGATTGTTTCGTGATTCTCGGAAACAGGTTCCACGGCATGGGCGCGGTGCTTTCCGTGGACAAGCCGGTAATTCTTATCGATGTTTACAACGATGAGATAAAAGATCTTTCAGGTTTGAGGAACAGAATATTGAAGCAGCGGATGGCATCGATTGAAAAATTCAAAGCTGCAAAAAATGTCGGAATCATCATTGAAATAAAACCCGGCCAAAAATTCGGCTCGCCAAAATACATTGTAGACAGGATAAAAGAACAGGGAAAAAATCCTGTTCTGATAACGATGAACGAACTCACGCCGGACAAGATCCTGAATTTCTACAATATAGATGCATTTGTTGAACTCGCATGCCCGCGAATCGCGATCGACGACTACGCAAAATATCCAAGAACAATTATAACTTTCAAGGAAGCGCTCGTGGCCCTCGGAATAAAATCCTGGGAAGAAATGCTGAACATCGGATTGGTATGACTGCAATAAAGCACGCAGTTTTTGTTAACCTAAAAAGGGGCACCCTCAAGGCATAAGACTTGGGAATCAAATTTCAAGATTAGATAAATCGCGAGCAGAGAAATCCCCCCAATAATTTCTAAAAAATCGTTTTGCAAGGGGGTGCGGTCGAGCGATTTCGCGACAAGATATTGCGAAGCAAAATTTTGAAATCGGAGCGGGGTCGCGAGTTGGGCGGGAAGGAAAATCTCAAAACGATTTTGAAATCAAACCCTAATGCATGCTATAATCAAGAGTGCTTGCGAGAATTTATGATTTGGTTTTCTTGGGCAGCGGGGATTAGCAAATCGCGAATGCAAATCGGGCCGGACGAATTTCTTGCAGAAATTTAGTAATTCGATTCGCCGATATTCCTGCTATGTCTCTTCAGATATTCTTTCTGCGCGCGGTTGCGCCTTATTATTCTTATTATGAATATTACTATTATCAAAGTCCCGATTGCAAGTATAAGGATTATCAGGAAGAACACAAGATAACCGAGAATTCTCTGGAAAGGCGTTTTAGGCGTCACATAGAATTGCGCGCTGGACGGCGCGACTCCGTTGGAATAGACCAGTTCAAGGCTGACGACATAATTCCCGGGAGGAAGCGCGTTCGTATTGAAATTCCTGTTCAGATTCGTCAGTGAAGTTACCAAAATCGTCTCGCTCTTTTTCTGATAAACCGTCCCGTTGTAATCTTTTATTTCATAGTTAAGCGTAACGTCTGTCCTTACAGCGGTGTTGCTCATAGGGATCAAAGTTACCTGCGTCCTCAAATCGTCGCCCTGCGAAACGGTGTAAGACGGATTCAGAACCGCTATGTGGGAATCAAAAAGCAAAGAAGCGGTTTTAACGTTAACTGAAACCAAGACTTTTTTGTCTCCGATGTTTATCGAACCCGCATAGTTCCCCGGCTTTGCCGGAGCTGCGAAAGTAATCTCAAGAGAGTATGTCTCTCCCGGACCGATGGTTACCGAATTAAGGGATCCGTTTCCAAGGAAAACGATTCCATCAAGGTTGGACTCTGATAAGTTAACTGTAGTTGAAGCGCTTCCGAAGTTTGTTATCGTGACCGTTCTCTTAAGGCTGCTGTTGACGGTCATGTCAAGATTTATTTCGGTCGGGCTCACGACTATGTTCTGCGTCGTAGTGGCTGCGCCGCCTCCACCGCCGCCTCCACCGCCCGAAGGCGTCGGCGGCGTTACCGGAATCACTGGAGGATTTGGAATCTGTGAAAAAAATCCCTCGATATATTTATCCGGAGTTATTATCAGGTTAACATTCCCGCCGGAGTTCACAGATATGACGTCCGCTCTCGCAGCGACAGCGAAGAGCAGAACAAAAGCTAAAACAAATGCAACAGAAAAAATCCTCTTTTTATTCATCCTCAAAAAATGGATTTGCATTTAATAAATTTAACTCGCCGGGAGAATTTCACCAATATAAAATTTCAACACTTCAATCCATTCGCTGAACAAATCTTTTGGATTGTTTCATTTAGAGATTTTATTGTCTCGTTAAGTTGGTTGATTTCAATAGACTGGTTGTTGATTGTCTGGTTTTGATTGGCAATCAAATCAGGGTCATAAAAATTCCGAGAACTCTTCTTCGCTGACTTTTGCTAATTTCAGGATTCCCTTCAGAGTCCCTATTTTCAGCTGTTTATGCATTGGAACAACCGTGCCAATCTTGCCGGCAGACATAAACTTAGACAACCTAACATGACTTCCGGTTCTACCGCTTATTTCAAATCCAAACTTATTGCATAAAATCTTAAGAACATCATGCCCCGACAGTTTCCGCAACTCCGGCATTTTTCACCTCAAAAATAGTGATAAAGGGTTTCTCCTTAAAAATTATAGGAAATTCCTCAAGATAAAGTTCCGTAGCTTCCTTCAGATTCAAAAGGGCTTCATCAACAGTTTTCCCCTGACTTACAGTTCCCGCCTCAAGACATTCCGCAACAAACATATTTTCTTCTTTATGAATAACGGCGCTGAAAGTTTCCATGCCAAGGTAAACACTTTCCGCTTTAAATAAGTTTCTCAATGTTCAATTCCCTAACATTTTAATCCGTTGCAAATTTTTTGAATTGCAGAATTCAGCGCCTAATTGTCCGGCGATTAAGAAAAAATGATTAAATAATCCTGAAAAATTCATCGCGGCTTAAGCCGCATTGCCTTATTATTTCCAGAAGGGTGCCTCAATCTATCTCTCTATGTTGCGGAACGACTGTAGTTTTCCCATTGCTGTGCCTCATGAACACATGGCTTCCTCTTTGCCTCACAATTTCAAATCCTATTTTAGAGAGAATGTTAGTAAGCTCCTTGCCGGATAACCTTGGAAGCTTTGCCATCAGAAACCTCAAAATATACAACAAAAGTGTCAATAGATTGAATTGGCAGACCCATAACTTCTATATGCAAACCTACAGCTTCTTTTAGGTTCGACAATGCCTCCTCAATGGTGTATCCTTGGCTTGCTACATCGACTTCAGGGCACAGGGCGACAAATTGCTTTTCGCCTTTTCGGATAATAGCAGTAAACGACTTCATGAGTTAGTCAAATTAAGGGACTTTATATAACTTTCCGGAATTCTAACGCTCATTCAGCACTTCAATCCGTTCTCGCTGCAAATTTTTTGAATTGACTCGTTCAGCGAATCTATCTGATTATTCAACTTGATTATTTCTTCTGACTGGTTGTTGATTGTCTTGTTCTGCGTTTCTATTATATTTTGCTGTTCCTGCGTCGCTTCTAACTGGAGCCATTGAATCTTCGCATAGTCAATTTCATAATATCCGGTTTTATTATTGGTTGTTACTAACTCAGGGGCATAAGGAATGACTTGCTGCGCTATTAATCCAGAATAAGGGATATTATGGTTTGTAAGGTTAGACAAGTTATTATACTCAAAAGTAACAGGATGAAGATTCATTACCTGGTTTAATGGATTTGAAAAGCTTAAGCTTGAAATATTCTGTTTTTCCCTTATATCCGATGCGCATGATCCGAGAGTTCCGCCATTATAATACAGGCATCCTGTTGTTTCCATATTCCCCTGAGAAGCAACACCATAAATTTCTCCCACTCCAACGACGCCGTCGGCGGCGCCGATGCCGTAAACTCCCGTAGAGCTCCCGTTTCCCGCTACTCCGATCGCGCCCTGCCCGGCGACTCCGACATATAAAGGATTCTCGCCGTAAATCGCCACACCGCTTACTCCGTTTCCGCCGACGCTAAGAGTAGATGCCGGGCTCGCCGTCCCGATGCCGACGTTGCCTCCGTTTTTTATCGTGACAAGTTCTGAACCAGATGAATTCGTCACGAACATTCGAACAGCACTACCCG
>JBJKQQ010000021.1:0-14945 GCA_046705325.1 Candidatus Pacearchaeota archaeon
AAGTGGTACTTTATTTTGAAAACCTTATGCGAAGACTTGCATAGTTCTTCCATCCAAAAGCTACGTTCCACAGGCTTATAGCTTTATCCCCGAGGCAAGACCTCGGGGTATTGAAAATTCAATAAAAATAAAATTCTTTAAGCTGAAGCTTCTTCGGCCGGCGCCTCTGAATTTTCTTCAGGTTTTGGAGCTTCTTCAGAAGCTTCCTCTTTTTTCTCTTCAGGCTTTTTCTCCTGGCCTTCCTGCGCGGTTTCTTCCGAAGCTGTTTCAGAATTTTCCGAAGTTTCAGAAGACTCGGAATCCTGATTTTCTGTATCTTCTGCCATAAAAGCCTTAAAGAGTCAGCTTATAAAAAGCTTTTGACTCGCTGACATTCAGCTAACTTTATATAATTCAATATTCTTCAGGATAGCATGCCAAGCAATTTCGGAAAGGCAAAGAAATCCAGGAACAAGAGCGACGCCACGAACAGGCACAGGAAATCCGTCGTGGACATAGTGGAACTCGTGATAGAAAATTCCGACGTGATATTGGAAATACTTGATGCGAGATTCATAGAGAAAACCAGGCAGCCGGAGATCGAAGAAAAGATAAAAGATCTGGGAAAGAAAATAATTCGTGTGTTCAACAAATCCGACCTCGCGGATCTGAAAAAGATTTACGAGAACATAGAGCTCGAGGAGCTGAAGCCCTGCGTCCTGTTCTCCGCAAAAGAAAGGAAAGGGGCGCTCGCTTTGAGAAAGCTGATAAAAAAAGAAGCCAAGAAATCCGGGAAAGATGACGTAACGGTCGGAATAATCGGATATCCCAATGTGGGGAAAAGTTCCGTCGCGAACATACTGGCGGGAAAATCGTCCGCAGGAGTCTCTTCTGAATCGGGATACACGAAGTCGTTCCAGAAAATAAAATTGGCGAAAGGCATTTACCTTATAGACACTCCGGGCATAATTCTCGAAGAGGGAAATCCCGTTTATTCCGCCAATTCAATCAAGCATTCCAAAATCGGCGCGGTAGCCTGGAACAAGGCACGAAATCCCGAAGTCGCCGCGGAGAGCATATTTCTTGAAAATCAGGAAGCGCTGGAAAGGCATTACGGCGTAAGCCGCGGCAAAGATCCCGAAGAATTCCTTGAAGAAGCCGGAAGGAAGATGAATTTTCTAAAGAAAGGAAACCTTGTGGACGAGGAAAGGACTGCCAGAAAAATCTTGAGGGACTGGCAGGAAGGCAAGATAAAAACATAATGTTTATAATCGGAAAAAACTAGTTTACTTCATGAAAAAGAGGCATGTAGAGTATGTTCCGATGCAGGCTCCGAAGAAAAAGAAAAAGAGCGGCGTCGCGCTTATCATCGTTATCATTGCCGTGGCGTTGATTTATTTTTACGTGTCGAGCAACGGTTCCCTTAAGATAAACCTGCCATCGAATATTCTCGGAAGCCAAAACTCTTCGAGCTCAAATCCGCAGATACAGAAATGCATCGACAACGTTAACCAGTGCGGCAAGGTCATCCAGTCGAAATACGACTCTCCGGTCACTCTCCTGCAAAACACGGAAACGAATTCCACGGATGAAGCGGACCAGTTTCTCAAAACATGGGGTCCGGCAAGTCAGGACACGGACATAAATTCTTACGGCGCCGGCACTCCGGTTATCCTTATTGCGACGAGATTCAACAATCCTGACGGCTCGAAAACGCCGCACGTCTTCGTCTGCAAATCCGATGGCAGCCTCTCCGGAAAGTCCACGACAGGCTTATGCTAAACAAAGATCCAGGCAAGGGAAAGAAAGAAGAATCAAAAAAGCCGGCGGCAGCGGCGAAAAAATCTGATTCCGGCCTTGGAGAACCTGTTGAAAAACTTGAGTTCAGGGAAACCTTTTTCGAGAAGAAGTGGGTCAAGATGATGTTCGGAGGCCTTTCGGCACTGCTGATGATCGGGCTTTTAATCGGCTATTGGTTCGCGCCTTTCAGCAACACGAATTTCACATTAAGGCAGCAGGCGAATTCAAATTTCAATCTCAATTCTTCCATCCCGACGAATATGCAGTTCTATTCAAACATGAGATATCCCTCCTCCAACATTTCATATGAAATAGATTCAAAGTTATGCACATTGCAAAAGCAGGGCAACATAAAAGAAGCGCTAAAGATCCTGGAAAATCTTACGGTGCTGAATTTTTATCCTGTGACTTCGAATCCGGAGATAAGCGTGACGTGCGACGATAAAGTCGTTGTGAGCGAAAAATATTTCGTCGCCGGAGAGGGCGGTCCGGTGAACATAACGCAATCGGGAAATTTCAACGTGATAAGAGGGGGGAAGGTGCTTCTTTTGAGAGATTCCACTTGTCAGGTTCCGAATGTTGCAGTTCACGAATTGCTTCACGCGCTTGGATTTGACCATTCGCAAAATCCGAACAACGTCATGTATCCTGTGACTTCATGTTCGCAGACAATCGGCCAAGACATTCCCGTGCTGATCAATGCGCTTTATTCCTACCCTTCCGAACCGGACCTTGCAATAGAAAACGCTTCAGCGTTTTTGCACGGGAGATACATAGACGCCAATGTGACTGTTGTAAACAAGGGGCTTGCGGATTCAAACAGCTCGGTCCTTTTGATGTCCTCTGATGGAAAACTTATGAAAAAAATAAGCGTTAGCCCGATACCTCTTGGAAACGGAATAATGTTCAGCCTCACTAATGTACTGGCGCCGCTTTCGGTAAACCAGCTCAACTTCACGATACAGGCAAATTTTTCGGAGCTTCAGAAAAACAATAACGAGGCGGAATTAATCTTAAAAAAATAAACCGCTTTTGAGATGCAAAATGCAAATCGGCTCAAAAGCCGGCACTAATCATCAAGGTCCAGTTCGTCGAGAAACTGGTCATCGTCCTCTTCATCGAGAACAAGTTCGTCTTCGATTTCGTCTTCTTCCATTTTCCTCTTTTTGATTAATTGATTTTCTAATTGTATTTCGGTTTTTAAATACTTCTATTCAAAATCATCAGCGATGGAAAATATAATTTGGAAAACCATCCGGAGCGGAAATTGCGTTTGTTATTTGGGAGTGGAGATAATTTTTCGGCAACAAGAATCTTTAAAAATACTTTAGAATTGTTCTAAATATCCCTCCTTAGCTCAGTGGTTAGAGCGCCTGGCTGTAGATTTTAGGGTGGAGATTCCCGACGGGAAACTCGATGAAACTCGATAAGCCAGTGTTGGCCGTTGCACTTTGCAACAAGCAGCACCCGGGAGATCCCCAGTTCGACTCTGGGAGGAGGGATTTTGTTTTCAGGTGACTTCTTATGAACTTTCTCAACTCGCAATCTCGCTCGCTTATTTTGATTAATTAGAGGGCTCGCGACTTTGCTCGGCCACTAAGAAAGCGCGGTTGGATTCAGCTTCCGAGATCTTTCCGTTGCGCTCGAAGATCGCGGCTGCTGTAGGAAGCGCAAACCGGCCAAGGACGCCTACCTTGGAGTAAAGAACAAAGCTCAAGACTCTTGTCTCGCCGGCCTCGAGCTGATCGAAATACCATTCCAGCTTTTTGTTTTTCTCGTCGACTCTTGAAGGTTTTTCAACCCCGAACTTCTCGTAAAGCTTGACAAGCGGAGGCAATCTTTCATTGATTGTGAGCCTTTCGACGAACTTCTTGGCGCTTACAACGATAGTTACCTTGACAGCGAATTCGCCGCCTTTCGCGCGGAGGAACGAAACTTTCTTGTCCATTGTCAGCGAGGTCTTTGAAAACTGCTTCACAAGGATCACTATTGCGATTATAAACAAGACAACAAACAATGGCCACAGCCAGTTGGTCTTTACTTCAATGCGGAGGGTATCGCCCGGCTGAACTCGGCTGTCCCAGGTGTAATCAACATTGAATCCGTTTCTTTTTACGGTGTCCGGCTCCGGCGAGAAAGTCGTGAAAAGCCTCGAGATATCATTTTTTGTAACAGTCGTTTGCGTATGAGGGACGACGTTTCGCTGTTTTTTCTTTTCTATGACTTTCGTGAAGATTATGAATCCGTTGTTCTGTTCGCTTACATTGAGAATGTCCTGTTCGGAGAACTTTATGTTTCCTTCCACAGTCCCGCTTTTTCCGGAAGAAGAAATATCCGCAGACAGGGTGTAGAATCCTGCGAGCAGGCTCTTGAAGTCGTCCTTGTTGAGCGTCACTTCGAATGATTTTTGTTCGTATGGAGCGAGAGACACCTGCTTGTCAGGCGTGAAAAAAGGCGACTTGAAATTTACATTAAGATTTTGGAAATTGAAGTTCACGCCATTTTTTATGTAGATCGTTATTGAGTTGGATTTGGGGTTTATTTCTGACGCGCCCACGGAAAATGCGTTGTCTAAGCTGGCTATCCTGAAAGTCACTGATTCCGGATTTCGGTCTCCGGAGCTGGACTGGATGTAATAATTGAAAGTGTAATAGCCGGTGTAGGAAAGCTCTGAAACAGGCGTTATCGTTATGTTTACCGTTTTTGTTTCCCCTTGAGCGATGTAAACCGGTTGGGAAGGTTCCATGAGGAATCCGACGAGATTGAAGAAAGTGAAACTGTCCGAAGGGCCGTTGTTTGTCACGGAAACATTGAAAGTCACTGACTGGTTGTTGAAGTCTTTCATGAGAACGAGATTTGTGTTGTTGTTTTGCACGTTCACATCAAGCGCGAAGCTCTGCGCTGCAGAAAGCAGCACGAACGTCGCAACAAAAATCCCGAGGATTATCGCCTTTTTCATAAAGAAATCAGAGGGAATTTCTATTTAAGCATTTCGGTAACGCAGAAGGATTATCAGCTTCGGCCTTCAATATCCAGGAAAGCCTTTGCCTGGCCGAGAAATTCGTCGCAGTCGGAAGCCACTTTCCCCTGAAGCGCTTTTACAGTAGAAGGAATGACATATTTTTCGTAGGTCGCGCGGAGGAATTTCCGGAAGCCGGTCATTTCGAACTTGCCCTGATAATCTTTAACAAGAATTCCCTTGACTTTTATCTCAACGCTGCCTTTGTTCGTGTCGACTTCCGCGCCGCCGACTTTTTTCCGGGCCTGCGACAGCCTCTTTATGGTGATTGCGACTTTTATTTTTTCCTTGAAATAATCCGACAGCTTTCTCTGGCCCGTCCATTCGACATCTATGTCTTTTGTTTCTCCCGCCAGCTTTTCCGCGTACTTGCCTTCCTCGAAATCGCTCAAGTTCGTCTCTTCAGTGAGCCACTGGTAGCAAAACTTGTAGAAATCCTTGAACGTGAAAATTCCGTCATATTTTACTTTGCTCGAAAATACCTGCTCTTCTTCAGCCATTTTAAATTGTCAACTTCTTTTCAGACAAAAGATAAAAGAGATTTAAATATTTAACTAATAACAAGTTGTATATACTGGAGATTCATAGTATTTTAATAGACTGCAAACAAGAAAGAACATGGCCGACAAGGGAGATGAATCCCAAATAAACGATTTAATCGAGAGGTTCAACATCCATTATGAAGAGAATCGGGACTTGAGGGATCGGTTTTCAATAGGGAGCAATTACTCCGGAGGATGGACCGGCATCATAGGCAGCACCGTGTATGGATTTCTTGCGGGAATGAAAGGGGAACCAAAAGACACGGACCTATTGCTTGAAAGGCCAAGGACTGGAGAGAATATAAGACATCTCGACCGCTATCCAATGGAATTTACAGGTTTTGCCTCGATTCGCCTTAAGTATCGCGGAAAAGGCATAGACTTAATATTCTTCCCCTCATTAATCCAAAAAACAAATCCTCAATTAAGCGATTTTTTCGAATCCACTATTTACAATATACAAAATTTCATTTATTTCCCTGAAGAAAAAAAGGTTGTTTACAGCGATACCGGTTTGGAGGCAGTGAGCGGCAGGATACTTCGATTTCATAATCTCCCGAGAGCAAGGGCGGCGGCGGAAATGCTCATAAAAGACAGAGATATTTCCATTGAAGAAATGCTTGTCCAGATGATAGAAAAAAAGGCGGAACAACTAACAGATTTCAAATATGAACTGCCGGCGGAACTTTTGTCACAAAGATGACATGCACGACGCGCAAATAAGCATGCCGTTAACGCGGTAAAGCGGCCCGCGGTCGCCGCACTCTTCGCAGACGCCATCCCTTACAGCCACGCGCTCTTTCGCGCCTTCAAGCCGTTTGAGCTTTTCAGTCTCTTCCTTTATCAGGTCAAGCTCCTTGAATTGCGGATTTATTTCCGGATAAAAATTCATGATGTCGCCAAGGGTGATTATTCCGACGGCTTCGCCGTTTTTTACAACCGGAAGTTTCTCGAACCGGAACTTCTTTATCTTTTTTACCGCTTCTTCGATGGAAGCTTCCGGCTTTATTGTTACAACCTTTCGGGGGGAAATTTCCGAAGCCTTGATTTTAGAAAGGTCGGCCTTGGATTTTTTGACTATCGCCCAGAGTATGTCCTGATTGGAAAGGAAGCCTACGAACTTTTTATTTTCCACAAGAAGAAGGCTGCCGATTTTTTTCTTTATGAGCATTTTAGCGCAGTCCAGGAGAGTTGCGTCAGGCTTGGCGCTAATCAACTGCCTCGTCATTATGTCAGAAACCAAAACGTGATTCATGTTCACCTGATTTTTTCATGATTAAGAAGTTAATAAAGCTTATGAAAGCGTGTTCGCGGAGAAATATTCTCTAAGCTTTTGATACTTTCCTTTGGCCTTGTCATAAGTCGAGCGCACTGAATTCCTAAGGGAACCGAGGTAAAGACGATACTCTGTCCCCCCTAATATCACCGCCAGAGTGAGTGAAGCTCCGCGAATTATGGAGTCTTCAAGCTTTGAAACATCTTTCATTATTGTTCTTGGGATATTTATTTTAAATATCTTTCATTACAACAATCTTAATAAAGAAATCATTGTTTTTTTTGGGATGGACATTCCAAACATTATAATCCCAAAGAGGGAATTGATTAAAGTTTCTTTCGCGCAGTTCTATATAGACCAGGAACCTTTTTTTAGGTACGGCTACGATTCATCCAGAGAGATTGTGGAAAAGTCGCTCAACGAAGAATTCGATTGCCCGGTTCTCGAAGAAATTGCGGAAGGATACGGGATGCGGCTCGTGACGGGCGGCGCGGATGTGCTCTTGGTCGGGACTGGACAAATGGATTATTTAAACGGCGCAGCAAGGTTGTATGGACAAGGCGGAGATTATCCCGTAATCTTAACTCCGGATAAGAACCATGCAAATTCCCTTCTCCCTTATCTGGTTTCCCGCGGCATCAACACGAGTTTTCTTATAGAGCCGCCGCGCAACGGCAAAAGCAGGAAGCAATTAGCCGATGAAGTGATAGAATATCTAAGAGAAAAATATGGAGGTCCATCATGCCGGACAAACCAATAGTTTTGATGCCAGAAGACGTCCAGAGGATGATCGGAAAAGACGCGCAGAGGAACAACATCCAGGCTGCGCGAATGGTTGCCGAAGTCGTGAAAACCACTCTTGGGCCGAAAGGGATGGACAAGATGATAGTTTCTCCGGCGGATGAAATCATAGTCACGAACGACGGGGTTACAATCCTGGAAGAAATGCAAATCGAGCATCCCGCGGCGAAGATGATAGTGGACATCGCGAGGACACAGGACAGCGAAGTCGGGGACGGAACGACGACCGTTGCGATGCTCGCGGGAAAGCTTCTCGAAAACGCGGAGAAGCTTCTGGACAAGAAAATCCATCCTACGATAATCACGAAAGGCTACAGGATGGCGGCGGAGAAAGCGCAGGAAATCCTCAATGACCTCTCTTACAAAATCACGGCAGATAATGAAGAAGTTTTGAAGCAAATCGCGATGACTTCCATGACCGGCAAGGGCGCGGAAGATTCGAAGGAAAGATTTTCGGACATTCTCGTGAAAGCGGCGAGGCAGGTTCAGGAAAACGGAAAAATCGATTTGAAAGACATAAAAATCGAGAAGATAAAAGGCGACGGGATAAAGGACACGGAGCTTCTTTCAGGAGTCGTGTTCGAGAAAGAAAGGATTTCGCAGGACATGCCGCAAAGCGTCAAAGGCGCGAGAATCGCGCTGCTTGGATTTCCGCTGGAGCTGAAAAATCCGGAAATCGACACAAAAGTTTCAGTCACTTCGCCGGAGCAATTGAGGAGTTTCATAGACCAGGAAGAAGCGACGATAAAATCAATGGTCGAGAAAATAAAAAGTTCCGGGGCGAACGTCGTTTTCTGCCAGAAAGGAATCGATGATTTTGCGCAGTACCTGCTTTCAAAGGAAGGGATTTACGCGTGCCGAAGAGTCGCGAAAGACGACCTCGAGAAAATTTCGAAAGCCACGAAAGGAAGAATCGTCAATGGGTTGAGTTCCCTTAATTCTTCGGACCTCGGAAGCGCGGAAAGCGTCGAAGAAATAAGACACGGAGACGTTGCTATGACTTACGTCGGCGGATGCGAAAACCCGAAGGCGCTCACCATACTGATTCACGGCGGAAGCGAGCACGTGATAGATGAAATCGAAAGGGCGCTGAAAGACGGCCTTGGCGTGATTGCCTGCTGCCTCAATTCCGGATTCATAGTCGCGGGCGGCGGAGCCGTTGAAATAGAATTGTCAAAGAGGCTGAAGCAGTTCGGCCAGACTTTGCCCGGAAGGGAACAGCTTGCCGTGGAAGAATTCGCTTCCGCGCTCGAATTCATTCCCACTACGCTGGCGGAAAACGCGGGCATAGACCCGATAGATGTGCTGACAGAGCTGAAAGCGAAGCACGACGCCGGAGAAAAAAATTTCGGGCTCAATCTTCTGGCAAACAAAGTAGAGGACACGCTTAATTCAAGGGTTTTGGAACCCGCAAAAATCAAGACGCAGGCGATAAATTCTGCAAGCGAAGTCGCGATAATGATTTTAAGAATCGATGACGTCATCGCAGGCGGAAAAAGAAAATCTTCGGTTCCTTCCGGAAACAGAGGAATGCCTGGAAGCTTTGGACTGGATTACTAACAATTATTGATTATTCATCCATATCGTCAAGCTCCGCATTGATTCTGTGCGAAGTTCCTGCGGGGTTGAGCAGGGTGTACACCATATGGTTGCCATTCAATTCCATGTACAATGCAGCCATTCTTCCATTTTCATAATAAATCAATCCCCCTCTTCTTGAGCCGTCTTCTTCAGCCAATCTCAAGAATTCTGATTTGCTGATTTCAGTTAATGCCATTATTTTCTCTTCCTAATCAGGACAACCAAAACTATGCCCGCCAAAAGCGCGACGACAGCCGCGAGCAAAACCCAAGGCAGGTAATCCGAAGCGCTTAGCGAAAGGCTTTGCGAGCCGAGAGAAATTTTCGGAGCGGTCTGATTAATCTGCTCCTGCGCCGGCGTGAAAACGTTTCCGTAGCTGTAAGATGTTGCGTTCGCGTAAGAAGACGATCCGCCAGAAGATCCCCCTGATGATTTGTTTAGGGTAATCCGGATAGTCTTTGTTGAATTGAAATTTCCGGCCAAGTCGAAGGCTGTTGCGTTAAGGTAATAAACTCCGTTCGAGAGACCTGATATCGTCGAAACCAGCGGCGAGAAAGTCGAGGTGGATTGGGTGATATAATTTCCCGAAGAATCGTAAAGTTTCGCCGTGACGTTTTTCAGGCCCGAACCAAAATCGGAAGCAGCGATATTTATTGAGATGTAAGACTGGTCCAGGACAGAATTGTCAGAAGGAGATATAAAAGATATTGAGGGCGCGGTCGAGTCAACGGTGAAGTTGTATTGCGATGACTTCGCGCAGTTTCCGGAAGTGTCGCACGCCACAACCGACTCATTGTAAACTCCGTCCGAAAGGGATGCTAAGTTAAACAGATAATCCGAGTCATTTATCCCCGAAGAGTCCGTCCGCACTATTGCGCCGTTGAGGATGAACGAAACGTTTGCAACTTTGTAATTGTCGGAAGCGTGCGCCAGGAATGTAAGGTTTCCCGTTCTGAAAACAGAATTTTGGTAAGCAGTCAGGGTTACTATCGGGGATATGTCATCCACGACTTCCACATTCCTCGTCGCCGTCGCGGCGTTTCCCGCATTGTCGGAGACGGCGTAAACGACCGAATAATTTCCCAAAACGTTTGCGTTGACGTTGCTTGTTGTTTGAATTTTTGAAGTTATATCTCCATCCACGTTGTCAACGGCCGTCGCGCCCGCGTCCGAGTAAGCCGAGAAAACTTCGATTTTATCAGGATTGCTTCCAAGGATTGTTATTACGGGTTTGGTCGTGTCTGTTGTGAAAGTCACCGAATCATGGCCAATATTTCCGGAGGTGTCTTTTGCATAAACTATCCATGTGTTGCTTCCCTCTGAAGAAGATAATCCGGAGAAGGTTCCAGAGCAGGAACCAGGAGCAGATGTTGTTGCTCCGCCGTCAAGAGAATACCAACAGGACGCAAGAGCCACATTGTCAGAGGCGGTGTAAGTTAACTGAGTTGCATGAGTTTTGTAATCGCCGCTTGTCGGAGAGATTATTGAGACAACTGGAGGCGTTGTGTCCGGAATGATGGTATTTTTTATAGTCAAAGTATAACCTGTTGAAACTGCAGGATTATGGCCATCTGAAACGCTTACTGTTATAGTGTAAGGAGTATCTGAATTTACAGAGGGGGTTGTGCCTGAAATTAATCCTGAAGAACTTATGGAAAATCCCGAAGGCGCTCCGCTTAAAGAGTATGTCAAAGAATCTCCGTCATCCGACACCGAAACCTGATAAGAGTAAGCCGAGTTTTCGTTTACGTTTTGGTTTGGAATAGAAGAGATTGCCGGCGGCGAGTTTGATGCAGGAGCGCTTGGAGTTGTTGGAGTAGAGGGAGGGGAGGTTACTGTTAAAGACAAATAAGTGGAATTTACATTTCCCTGGCTGTCTGTCCCGGTAAGCCTTATGGAATAACTTCCCGCGGCTGAAGATGAAACAGTGTAATTGCAGTAATAAGAGTATTGGCTGACAGAAGCACACGATTTCGAGGTCTCGGAAATTCCGGGCGGGAGAATAACATTGTGACCGGACAGGCTTGGAATGGCTGTGAAAACCGACACAAACATAATGCTTTCTCCGGATTGTATCGTCTCTGAAACATCATGGAGATTTCCGTTGAATCCGCCGGCAACCGAAACAGATGCGGAAACGCAACTAATGAAAGACACTGCAAAAATCAATGACAGAAAGAAATTCAATTTTTTCATTTTACTTCCCGTAATTTAATCCTATTCTTGCTCCGATATTCGCGGTGAGACCTTTATCTCCGCTATATTCAATAGTTGTCCTGACTCCGAAATTGTCGGAAAACGAGAAATCAATCCCGCTGTAGATTTTTCCCACAATCCCCCTTTCGGGAGTTGAATTCGTGTTTGAAGAAATTTTTTCGCCGTTTTGATAAATTTTAGAAACAGTCTTGTCCACGGAAGTCGTGTAATTGAATCCTCCCCCCACAATCACAGGCCCTTCCTGAATTTCAGCGGACAATCCGAAAGAAGCGCGGTTTGTCCTTGTTTCCGACCCGGAAGTCTTTATTCCGAAGGGCAGCGAATCCGAATAAGAATTTATGATTTTGTCCGAGCCGAACCCGACGTTTGCCATGAGCCCGAAAGCGAATCTCCTGTCGAAAGGCCTTATCTGGACTCCGAGATTTCCCTCAACATATCCAAGGTTGGGCGTTGCGCTTGCTCCGACAGTCAGATCAACCAGCGTTCTGTTTGTAGGTTCCCTCTCCGCAGCAACGAGCATCGAGGGTTCTTTTTTCATAATTCCAAAGTTATAAACAGTGGTTTCTTTTTCGAGCTTGCTCT
The DNA here is from genome assembly GCA_046705325.1 of Candidatus Pacearchaeota archaeon. GTDB lineage: Archaea > Nanobdellota > Nanobdellia > Pacearchaeales > GW2011-AR1 > JAKLIN01. The sequence goes on from JBJKQQ010000021.1 coordinate 11,798, forward strand.
GATTATTCGCCGCTTCAGTTTTTTCAGCAGCGGCTTTTTCGGGAGCAGCGCCTTTGTAAAGATTTTCCGCGCGATTGAGATGGTTCGAATAATCCGGCGCCCTGTATTCCGGAGATTTTGGAGAAATCTTCGAAGTTTCAGCCGGCTTCGCTATTTCGGGAGACTGCGCTTTCTGCTCGAGCGCGCTCTGTTTCGCGGGCATGGAGTAAGCGTCGAAAACTCCGGGAATGCTCCACGTATTCGGGACCCCTTCTTCTTTTACGAAGTAAATTCCTGAAGGGATTGTTTCCCATTCCTTTTTTGTCACGACTCCGCGGCCGCCTTCATTGTTGTTCAGCGCGTTTTGCAATTCCGCCAAAGATTTTTCATCGGAAATTACATCGAGGCCTTTGTGATAAAGCTCGGCGAGAAGCCTTACTTTGTCCTGAATCATCGAGTCCCTAACTTCTTTATTCGGATATTTCTCTTTTCCTGCAGGACTTGCAAGATAATTTACAACATTCATGACGCCTTCTTTTGCATTCATGACTTTGTAATGAACATTTTGATTATTCCATTTTGGATTTCCCATGTTGAAACCGAAGTCGACATCGGCGGATTCATCGCGGTCTTTGGAAATTGGAATGATGGAATTTGAAAGCATGAGTTTGTCATTTTCCTGTATGAACGGATTCGGAGAATAATTTTGAGAAGTTTGTTCGGTTTTTACCGATTGAGAATCTAGCGACTTTTTTGCAACGCCCTGCGCGTAAGCCGCGGCTCCGCCGAGAAAAGAAGTCGCCGCAAAAATTGGCGCGAGGATCGCCGCCTTCGTCCTTGTGTTCATTGCATTATTGCTTTATTCACATTTATAAATATTTGTATAGTGTTGTAACTAATTAATTACACCATCTCTAAAAGAATGCAGCAGGAGCAAACGCAAGATTTTTAAGACCCGTTTGCTCTTGGAATTTACCGAAGGTCCATTAGTCTATCGGTAGAACACCTCGTTTACACCGAGGAAGGAGAGGTTCGACTCCTCTATGGACCATTTCTTATCATCAATAATCTTTTAAATGTTTAGTAACAGTATTAATTCATGCGTGGATAGTTTATCGGTAGAATATCTCGTTGCCACGCAGAACCACCTGCGGGTTCTGCGCCTCCTGCATCCGCGCAGGAAGCGCAAATAAGAACTCTTGTGTTGGTACTGTGCAAAGACGAGGTGAGCCGGGTCCGACTCCCGGTCCGCGCATTTTTATTTCTGTTGATTTTCTCTTCTTGATATTGCTTGTTTCAGATCATCGGCAATCCAATCCAGAACTTCGGATCCGAGAGCAACATCAACACAAGTCTTATCCCGATATTTCATGCCAGAAGAATTTACATATTCACTGAAAGCGTTAGTTAAACGCCTTGTTGATTCAGTTATATAACCGCTTAAACTTGCAGAATCAAAAGAAGAGTAGATAGTTTGATACCAATTTTTTTGATACCTTGTTTTTACAAGTTCCCCGCTAATTATCTTTTCAGGTTTGGCTCTTAAAATTTTTCTCCGATTTTCTACTTTTTCAAGTATCCATTCAGGATCAAATTCGAGGAGCTTTTCATCAGAATTAAATTCCGGAATTTGCTCTGCGCGCTCGTAAAGCCAATTAATTGCTCGTTCAATATCTTCGCTTTGAGATAGTTCCGTTAAGTTCATGAAAAAACTGCAATTTGTTCATATTTAAATTTTCCCAATGAAACATTTAAAAGTGGTAAATTCATAAATCAACCATGGCTGAAAGCAACAGCAAAAATTCTGAAAAGTCAGGAAGGCACGAGCAGGACATCCCCGAAATGAATCTGACGAATAATTATTCTCCGAGAAAACCGATTCTTCCGGACCAGAACGAGATGCAGAAGAGCATGGACAAGACTAAGAAAGAACTGAACAAGCTTAAAGTTTTCATAATTAAAAAATATCCTTTTGTGAAAGCGATTGGCTTGCTGCCGCCGCAGGCGAACAAAGTCTTCATCGAGGAGGAAGTCGGCGAGAACATCCCGAAAGAAGAATTCGAGAAGCTGAACAAGAAAGTCCATCTCTGCGTTGTAATTCCTGAAGATAAATTCAAAGAGATTAACAAGATAAAAACAGAGATAGTGAAGCAAATCGAGAAAGACAAACAGGATGTCTGGATTTACGTGAAGACCGAGCAGGATTTGTGGGAATACGGAACGGACAGCAAGTTCGAACTCCTAAGCGCGGTTTCAATGTCGTACCCGCTTTACGACAAAGATAATCTTCTCAAAGCGTTGCGTGTCGCGGAGATTCACAAGTCGCTTGTTTTGCAAAAATTCGAAAGGTACGTCGTCAGCTACGTGATTGCGGGAAGCATCATCACAGGATCGGCGGTCAAGACTTCAGACCTAGACTGTTTCATAATCATCAACGACACCGACGTCAAGAGAATGCCGCGCCTTGAGCTGAAAGAAAGGTTGAGAGGAATAATTTACCAATACATTGCGGAAGCGCACGCGCTGGCCGGAGCGAAGGAAAATAATCTGATCCACGTCCAGGTTTATTTGCTTACGGATTTCTGGGAATCCGTCAAAGACGCGCACCCTGTCATGTTCACAGTCATAAGAGACGGCGTCCCGATTTACGACAGGGGAATATTCATGCCGTGGAAAGCGCTGCTGAAGATGGGGAAACTGAAACCAAGCCCGGAGGCGATTGACATGTTCATGTCTATGGGGGACAAGATGACAAAGCGCGCGAAGATGGCGCTCATGGATATTCTAGTTCAGGACATTTATTGGGGAGTCATCACTCCGAGCCAGGCGCTGCTGATGCTTTATGGTTTGCCGCCGCCAACTCCGAAGCAGATGCTCAAGGAGATGAGGAGCATTTTTGTAGAAAAGGAAAAGATGCTGGAACCCAAGTACGCGACAATTCTTGAAAATATCGTCGGGAAGTACAAAGAATTCGAGCATGAGAAACTGAAAGAGATCAAAGGCGTTGAAATCGACAAGATGATAAAAGACAGCGAAGACTATCTGAAGAGGCTGAAAGAGCTTCGCGAGCAGATCGAGAAAAAAGCGCAGGGCCAGACAATCGAGGGAATTTACAAAGAGGTTTTCGACCTTTTGAAATCGGTCACAGGCAAAAAGTCCAGCGCCGCAA
>JBJKQQ010000022.1:0-18572 GCA_046705325.1 Candidatus Pacearchaeota archaeon
ACGGCTATCCCGTAGACGGAGGATTGATGGACTTGAGGCTCGGAGCCATAGACCCCGGAGTGAGATGCCGAACCTGCGGAGGCAGGCTGAAAGAGTGCCTTGGACATCCAGGAAGAATCGAACTTGCAAGAGCGGTGGTTCACCTTAAGTACGTTCCTTTGATCGAAACCGGATTGAGATGCTTTTGCCACAAGTGCGGAAAGCTGCTCCTTGACGAAAAGAGCCTGAAGAAATATTCAGGGTCCGAAAGGGCGAAGAAAGCGAAAGACGTGAAAAAGTGCCCGTACTGCGGAGCGGACCATGAGAAAATCAAGATCGACAAGCCGACAAGTTTCTACGAAGGAAAGAGAAGAATTTTCCCGACGGAAGTCAGAGACATGCTCTCGAACATTCCGGATGAAGAGTTCAAAAAAATCGGGGTCGACCCGAACACCTCCAGGCCGGAGTGGGCGATACTTACTTATCTTCTCGTTCCTCCAGTAACCGTGAGGCCTTCGATAATCCTTGAATCCGGAGAAAGAAGCGAAGACGATTTGACGCACAAGCTCTCCGACATAATCAGGGCAAACCAAAGGCTTTGGGAAAATCTCAATGCAGGAGCGCCGGAAGTTATCATCGAAGACCTTTGGGATTTGCTGCAGTTCCATGTAACGACGTTCTTCGACAATACGGTCTCGAGAATTCCGCCAGCAAGGCACAGAAGCGGACAACCCCTTAAGACGATCACTGAAAGAATCAAAGGAAAAGAAGGAAGAATCAGAAAGAACCTCGCAGGGAAGAGAGTAAATTATTCCGCAAGAACCGTCATCTCTCCAGATCCTTCGATCCACATAAACGAGATTGGGGTCCCGTACAATATTGCAAAAGTGATAACCGTAGCCGAGATCGTGAACGACCTCAACATAGATCACATGAAAAAACTCATCTCAAAAGGAGAAGAATATCCTGGCGCAAATTATGTGATCAGGCCGGACGGAAAAAGAAAGAAAGTGACTCCTGAACTGAAAGAGGAAATAATCAACGAAATAATTCCAGGATATAAAGTCGAGAGGCATTTGCAGGACGGAGATGTTGTATTGTTCAACAGGCACCCAAGCTTGCACAAAGGAAGCCTCATGGCTCACTTCGTAAAAGTCCTGCCGGGAAGAACATTCAGAATGCATCCCGCCGCATGCGCGCCTTACGCTGCCGACTTCGACGGAGACGAAATGAACATCCACTCGCCGCAGACCGAAGAAGCGAGGGCCGAAGCAAGAATACTTCTTGATGTAAAGAAGAACCTCGTTTCTCCAAAGAACAATACGAACCTCATCGGATGCACGCAGGATGCGGTTACGGGAAACTATTTGCTTAGCCTGAAAGAATTTTCAAAAGACTTCGCGGATGATTTGCTTTACAAATGCGGAATCATCAATTCATCATCAGGAAAGACCGTCAAAGGTTCGGAGATCTTCTCGCAGGTCCTTCCAAAGATCAGCTTCGAAAACAGTTCGATAAAAATCAAAGACGGAAAGATGGAAAAAGGGGTCGTGGACAAAACCAGTTTGAGCGACGAAGACGGCGAGCTTGTAATGGCTCTGGACAGGGAACTTGGAAGAGACGTCACATTCGACACAATCCGGAATGCCTACACGCTCGGGACAAAATATCTGGCAGACAGGGGAATCACACTTTCTGTCGGAGACCTTAATGTCAACGACAAGATTCTGGAAGAGAAAGACAAAATAATCAAGGCCGCGGAAAAGAAAACGGAAGAAGTCATAGAGTCGTACAACAACAAGACGCTTGAAGTCGTTCCGGGAAAGACACGGGAAGAATCCAGAGAACTGAAGATCCTGCAGATACTTAACGAAGCCAGAGCGAAGATCAGCGAAGTCGTAAAGAAAGAATTCCCGGAGAACAATCCGGTTTCGCACATGATCAAATCGGGAAGCGTGGGAAACATAATCAACATCACCCAGATGTCTTGCGCCGTCGGGCAGCAGGACCTTGGAGGAAAAAGAATCGAAATCGGTTTCACAAACAGGACGCTTCCATTCTTCAAGAAAGGCGACCTTTCTCCGAGATCAAGAGGATTCATCAACAGCTCGTTCATGCGCGGGCTTAACCCCGACGAATTTTTCTTCCAGGCAATGACCGGACGTTCAAGCCTCATGGATACTGCGCTTAGAACGCCAAAGTCGGGTTACCTGTACAGAAGGCTCGCAAGCGCGCTTCAGGACTTGAGGGAAGAATACGACGGCACGGTGAGGAACAGCAACGGGAATATAATCCAGTTCGAGTACGGCGGCGACGGAATCGACGTTTCGAAGCTGCACATGAACGGCAAGATCGAACCGGGAGAAGCAATCGGAATAGTAACCGCGCAGTCTTTCGGGGAGCCTGCTACGCAGATGACGCTTAATACTTTCCACTTCGCCGGAGTCACCGAAATGCAGGTTACGCAGGGACTTCCAAGACTTATAGAAATTTTCGACGCGAGAAAGAAACCTTCATCTCCGAAGATGGAAATTTACCTCAACAAAGATTTCAACAACGAAAAGGATGCGAGAGTATTCGCGGAGAGGATAAAGGAAGTCAGGGTCGCGGATGTCGCTTCGGAGATCAAGCTCAACTTCACGGACAAAGTCATAGAAATCGTGCTTGAGAAATCCAGGTTGAGGGAAGTCCACACGACAGAGAAGAGCGTTTTGGAAAAGCTGCAAAGCATGAATTACAAAGCGAAAGAGAAAGGCGAATCGCTAATCATAGACGCGGCGGACATGAACTTCAGGGAAATCTACCAGATGAAAGAAAAAGTCAAGAAAATAATGGTCTCGGGAGTGAAGAACATCTCACAGATCTTGATAGTGAAGAGAGGCAAGGATTTCGTGATAATGACGCTTGGGACCAACCTTAAAGATATAGTCGAGATGAAAGAAGTCGATCAGGGAAAGACGATCTCGAACGACCCTTACGAAACCGCGGAAGTATTCGGAATAGAGGCCGCAAGGCAGTTGATAATCAACGAAATCCACGAGGTCTTGAGCGGCCAGGGTCTTGACATTGACAAGAGGCACCTGAAGCTTGTTGCTGACGCGATGACGAACACGGGCGTCGTTTCCGGAGTCACAAGAATGGGAATCATCTCGCAGAAATCTTCGATATTGGCGAGGGCGACTTTCGAAACCCCTGTAAAGCAGTTCGTTAACGCAACCATTAAAGGAAGCAAGGACAAGCTTGCAAGCGTCGTGGAAAACATCATCCTTAACCAGCCGGTTCCTGTCGGCACCGGACTGCCCGGACTTCTCGTGAAAGTTACGGGGCCTTTGGTCAAAGCGGAAAAAGCAAAACCTGCGAAAGGGAAATCCAAGGAAGGAAAGTCGGGAGAGAAAAAGTAATTCTAAGATGGAAAACACAATCAGCATGCAGGACATGAGACATCTAAATCTTTTCATGAACATAACGAAGATAAACACAAGATTTTGTTTCAATTACAACAACACGATAATATTTTGCGTGCCGAAAAATCTTGTTTCGAAAGCGATCGGCGAGAATGGGAAAAACTCGAGGCAGTTGAGCCAGATACTTAATAAGAAAATAAAAGTTATTCCGGCGCCGAACGGGACCGAGAATGCGAAAGAGTTCGTTCAGGCGATCGTCGCTCCTTTTGAGATAAAAGGGGTTGAGATCACAGGAGATGAATTCATAATCAATGCGGGCTCGAAGAACAAAGCGGCGTTGATCGGCAGGGAGAAGCGAAGACTTTTGGAAATGAGAAAAATCGTGAGAGATTTCTTCGGAAAAGAAGTTAGGATTGTTTGAGATTTTAGGATATAAATTAATATAAATCATTAACTTCTAACTATTTTATGATGGAAAGCGATCTTGAAACTAAAACGCAAGAAGCAGTGCAAATCAAAACAAGTTTCTTTGATAAAATTAGACAAACTTATTATCAATTAGCATATTCAAAATATGAGGGGTTAAATCCAGAAGAAGCAATGCAAAGAAAAGCGACAAATTTTTTCTGGAATATTGGATTAATGTCCTCGCTTTACTTTGCAGGATCCTATTCTCAAAGCGGAAAAACCGAAGACCTGACTGTGGCCTTATGCAGTGGCATGGCAGCGCTTCTGGCAGGAATTTTAAAAGTTCATAACGCTTATGAAGATTCTCAAAAGCGTCGATAAGGATTCTCTCAAACAATCAATAACATTTAAAAACTAATTTTAGCAAAGATAAACATACAAAATGGGACAGAAGAACGCTCAAAAATTGATGAAAGGCCGGCAGAAATTCAAGTGGCACGACCGAAAATACAAAGCCGCGGCTCTCGGACTTTTCGCGAAGTCGGATCCTCTGGAAGGCGCGAGCCAAGCGAAAGGGATCGTTCTTTCAAAGTTCCCGAAAGAAGCTAAGCAGCCAAACTCCGCGATGAGAAAATGCTGCAGAGTTCAGCTTACGAAAAACGCGAAGACTGTTGGAGCTTTTATTCCAGGCAACCTCGCGCAGAAATTCATAGATGAACACGACGAAGTCGTCATCGAAAGAATCGGCGGAAAGCAGGGACGAACGAAGGGAGACATCCCAGGAATCAGATTCCAGGTAATAAAAGTAAACGACCAGCCTTTGAGAAGATTGTGGAAAGGCAAGATCGAAAAGGGAAGGAGATAATGGGAGTTGGATTGGCAGGAGAGATTTTATTGGGCGCTGCGGGTTTCTATTCAATTTATCAGGTTGTTAGACACATAAGTAAAGCGTCGGATATACCCATGGTTGAGATTTTGTATAATAATCCCAAGAAAGGCGAGAGAAGAAGGAGTCAGCATTATAATAACACAAAGAGTCTCGAAACAGAGGTCAAACAATAAAATGGCAGAGAAAAAAGTTGTTCAGTTCAAAATATTCGACAAGTACGACCTTTCGGAAGTTTCCGTCAAGGATCCGGGACTCAAGGACGTGATTTCGCTAGAGCCGAGATTGATTTTGAAAACGCAGGGGAAAGGAGTCCAGAGATTCAGCCAGGCGCGCGTGAACATCGTTGAAAGGCTGATGAACCGTTTGGCGGTTGCGGGACACAGGGGAAAGAAGCACAGGATTCAGAAAGGAATTTCGACGGGAAAATATTCCACGAACATGAAGATAATTCTTGATGCGCTTGCGCTTATAGAAAAAAGGACGAGCAAAAATCCAGTTGCGGTTCTTGTGCAGGCGATTGAAAACGCGGCGCCGAAAGACGAAGTCACGGTTATAGAATACGGCGGCGCGAGATATCCGCAAGCGGTCGACGTTTCGCCTTTGCGAAGAGTGAACCTTGCGATTCGTTGGCTGGTCCAGGGAGCTTCAGACAAAGCTTTCAACAAAAAGAAAAACATCACGCAGGCGATTGCGGAAGAAATAATTCTCGCTTCAGAAAACAGCGGAGACAGCTTCGCATGCAGAAAGAGAAACGAATCGGAGAAACAAGCTGATTCCGCGAGGTAAATCTGACATGAGTTCTGAATCAAAATTAAAGGAAATTCTCAACAAAGTTTTTTCCAGGGGAGACCCTAAACCGCACATAGACGAAAGATATGTGGAGATTTCAGTTCCGGGTTTCAGGAACCTTGTGATTAATCTCGTCCCGACGGGAGATTCGGGAAATGATATCGATTTCGAAATTGCGGGCGATGAAATTTACAGAGCGATGCAGAGCCTGCCCGCAAGAGCATATCGGATTTTTAGAAGGAACCTTGTATCAGAATTGCTTTCGAGAACATATACTCCTGAAGAATTGCGCGATCTCAAGAGAGGCATTGAAGAAATCGGGAACGAAGCTCTTAGAAACAAAACTCCCGGAAGCTTGCTTAGAGGAAGAGATTTTCAGACTTCGGAAATGTATGAGATATTAGATTATATAATTGAGGGCAGGAAAGATTAATTCTTTAACACAATAAAATTTATATAGAAGTTTATTTTGTTGTTGAAGTTTATGTCAAATTATGCAACTGATTACAATGAAAAAGATGTGCCAAAACTTCCGATAGACTATTTCTTAGACGAAGCGCGGAAGGTGCTTTCTTCGCCGGAGGCAGTTGATGGAGATCACAAAAAATTTTGGTTAAATGGCAAAGTTCTTCCGATTGAAGACTGGCCCAACAGCAAAGGAGAACTCGAGGAAGAGATTACCGGGCCTTAATTTTGAAAACATTTAAAAAAGAAATTTTGCATAGCTTTGTATCTAACTTTTTACTAAGTTAATTCATATCGATAAAATGGCAGAAAAGGAATCACAGGCGCACAAAATCTTGAGGCTTAGCAAGAGCCATCAACATATAAGAAACATAGCGACGAGCGCGCACATCCACCACGGAAAGACCGCGCTTACAGACAATTTGCTTGCGGCTTCGGGTTACATGGCCGCGAAAAACGCCGGCGCGCTTGAAGGCGGAATGGCGACATGGCAGCACTCCGACGAACAGGAAAGGCTGATGACAGTCGACTCCGCGAACGTTTCCATGGTTCACGATTTCCATGGAGAAGAATATTTGATCAATCTCATAGACACGCCCGGGCACGTAGATTTCTCCGGAAACGTTACAAGAGCCATGAGAGCTATCGACGGGACAATCGTTTTGGTTTGCGCGGTTGAAGGAATCATGCCCCAGACTGAAACAGTCATCAAGCAGGCTTTGAGAGAAAGGGTAAAACCGGTCTTGTTCATCAACAAAGTCGACAGATTGATTCAGGAAATGAAGCTCACTCCTGAAAGCATGCAGGAAAGATTCGTGAAAATAATCAATGAGTTCAACATGCTTGTGGAAAAAATCGCCGAAGACGAATACAAACAAAAGTGGAAAGTCAACATCGGAGACGGAAGCGTTGCTTTCGGTTCTGCAAGAGAAAATTGGGCGCTGTCGGTGCCGTTCATGCAGAAAGGGAACATAACATTCAAGGATATTTTCACGCTGGTTGAAATGCCGGAAGAGGAAAGGAAAGAGTGGACGTGGAAAAACGCGCCGCTTTACGAGGTCCTTCTGGACATGGTAGTCAAGCACCTGCCTGATCCGGTCGAAGCGCAAAAATACAGAATTCCAAAAATCTGGCGCGGAGACCTCGACAGCGAAATGGGCCAGGATCTTTTGAACTGCAATCCAAAGGGAAAGCCGGCTTTCATAATCACGAGGATAATGATTGATCCGAGGTCTGGAAAAGAAATTTCCGCAGGACGTTTGTTCTCGGGAACGCTGCAAAACGGGATGGAAGTCCATCTTAATCTTGCAAACAAAAACCAGAAGATCCAGCAGATTTTGGTTTACAACGGAATAAAGCCGGAGCAGATCGATGAGATCGGCCCGGGAAACGTTCTTGCAATTTCGGGAATCGCGGGAGAAGCGGGAGAGACAATCACGCTTGAACCTGAAGTTCCTTTCGAAGAGCTGAAGCAGATTTTCGATCCGGTCGTCACGAAATCCATCGAAGTTAAGAAGATGATGGACTTGCCTAAGCTGATCGAAATTTTGAAACAGGTCGGAAAGGAAGACCCTTCGGTGAAAATCGAGATCAACGAGCAGACAGGAGAGAACCTGATTTCAGGAATGGGCGAGCTGCACCTTGAAATTATCGAGAACAGGATCAGGACGGAGAAAGGGCTTGACGTCAAGACTTCACCGCCGATTGTAGTTTACAGAGAAACAGTGAACAAAGAATCTAATCCCACGGAAGGCCGATCACCCAACAAGCACAATGCTTTCTTCATAAAAGTCGAACCGTTGGAAGACAATGTTTACGAGGCAATAAAGAACGGCGAGATTCCGGAAGGCAGAGTCAAGAAGAAAGCGCAGGATCTCGCGAACAAGTTCACAAAGTTTGGCTGGGACAACGATACCGTGAAAGACATAAGGGACATTTACCAAGGGAACATCTTCCTTGATGAAACGAGGGGGGAAGTCCACATCGGTGAAGTTATAGAAATGGTCCTCGACGCTTTCGAAATGGTCATGAATCAGGGACCCTTGGCAAGAGAGCCATGCACGAAGATGAAAGTTTCACTTGTAGATATCAAACTTCACGAAGACGCAATCCACAGAGGGCCGGCGCAGGTTTATCCCGCTGTTAGGGAAGCTATTACCGGCGCAATGAAAAATGCCGACGCTTCGCTACTTGAACCATTGCAGATTCACGTCATAGAAGCTCCGGACAAATTCCTCGGAGAAGTCACAAAACTTGTGGGAGGAAAGAGAGGACAAATCGTAAACGTCGAGCAGGATGAAGCGGGAATCGAAGTCAAGGCTAAGATGCCTGTCTCGGAAATGATCGGCTGGAGCAATGATTTGAGAAGCGCGACGGAAGGGCGCGGAGTTTCTTCGCTGTACGACCAGCTTTTCGAAAGGATCCCTGCAAGCATGCAGGCGGACACCGTCAAAAAGATCAGGGACCGAAAAGGTTTGGCGGAGAATCAGTAATTAAGTTTTACTTCTAATCTTAGACCCTTAAGATTTATAAAAGATCTTTATGCAAGATTTGTATGGAACTTGAAGATTTATCCAAGGAAATTGAACAACCTTCAGAAGATATTGAGAAAGTAATAGATAGAACTCAAAATCATGCGGCAGATATAGCAGTTGCAGAAGGAGACATTTTCGAAAGAGAAGACAAAATCACAGATTATTGCGCTCTTGTCGAAAGAAAAATTCCAGAGTATATTGATGGCATAAACAGACTCATAGAATCTTTGGAAGTATTGAAGGCAGGCTACGGAAGAAAATATAATGGTAAAGAAGTTAGAGTTTCCGTCAACAAAAGAAAGATATTCCTTGGAGTAGAAGGTCGCCCGAGGATAGAACTTAAGTTAGAAAGAAGTCACCATCATGTAAAAAAGATCGTGGCAACGAGTGATAATTATATTGTGGCTAAACCCGCAGTCATATATCCGCAAGTTTCCGCCAACACCCCCGAAGAATTCGCAAAAGAATTACTAAAATATATAGTTCCACATTTAAGGAACAATGAAGGTTCAGAATGGTACGGAGTTCCGCTGACGCTCAAAGAAGCGCCTTCATTAATAGAATTAGCATACGCCGAAACTGCAAAGAAAAAGAGTGGAAATGCAAGGATTCAGTCTGAAATAGAAAAGCTGGCGGAGAATCAATAGTTTTAAATAATTTCAGAAAGTAATTGAAATATGGAAGAAGAGAAATATTTTCTTGATATTGTAATCAATAAAGAACAGTTAAGCGACGGAAGCGATATTTACGTTGCTCAATGTCCCTCGCTGGGTATTGCAAGTCAAGGGAGCACTGTTGACGAGGCAATGAAAATGATTAGGGAGGCTGCAGAACTTTACCTCGAGGAAACTCCCGAAGCCTACAAGGATCTTGATTCAAACAGAAATTTGCCGACTTTCTCGATTATTGAGGTGAAGAAAAATGCAAAGATTGCCAATCTTGTCGGGTAAAGATTTGGCAAAGGTTCTTTCTAAATTGGGATACAAACATGTTCGCACAAGAGGAAGCCATATGATCTTCGTGAAGTCTGATGAAAAGGGCAAGAAAACTATTCCGATTCCAAACCATAAAGAGCTTGCAAAAGGAACGCTTAAAGCAATAATGGAACAGGCAGGAATAAATCTTGAAAAACTTTCTGAATTGATTTAGCTTCGAAATGAAACTCCCAACCGCAGCAGAACTGCGAGGCATAGGGGTTAGATAATTTCATATATTTTACAAATTTAGGTTTCTCATGGAACAGGTCAATCTTAATAAGGTAAATGAGGAATTGATGCAATTGAAGAAAGAGTTTGCAGAGAGGAAGGCTTCCATCGGAGAAGATATCGAGTTTGCGATAAGAACAGAGTTGGCGTGGCAAGAAGTTGAAGAAGGAAAATATACTGAACATAGTTCTCCGAAAGAATTTTTTAAAAGTTTGAAAAACGATGATTAAGTCTTAGAATCGGATAGGTTCATAGAATTTGCGCTCATTTCATTCGTGGATTTTCTTGACTCCGAAATCGCCTTCGGCAGGTTTCTTTGTTTTTGAAAATTTAATATGGAAAAACTTTTGGAGAATTGTTCGGCGATTTTGCAAGGAACTTCTTCAGAAAAAGATTAAGGGAAATTTCTCCGCGAAACTTTATAAACCAATTTTGGCAAAAATTAATTCATGATAAAGAAAACAAAAATTGTGGCAACCATCTCGGATCTAAGATGTGATACTGAGTTTATCAGGAAACTTTATGATGCGGGGATGAACGTTGTTCGGCTGAATACTGCCCATCAGGATTTTGAAGGGACAAAAAAAGTAATAGAAAACGTGAGAAAAGTCTCTGACAAGATCCCGTTGCTGCTTGATACTAAAGGTCCTGAAATAAGGACATCTCCAAAGACTGAAGAGATGGAGCTTAAGAAAGGCGAGAAAGTTATCATAACCGGAAACGAAAAAGAGAAAGGAGAAAAAATAATTTATGTTACCTACAAAGATTTTGCGAAAGACGTTTCTCAAGGAAAAAAAGTTTTGATTGACGACGGAGAAATCGAGTTCGAAGTTTTGAAAAAGAGGGGCAACAGTTTAATTTGCGAAGTGAAAAATTCGGGGAAAGTTAAAGCGAAAAAAAGCGTGAACGTTCCGGACGCGCACATAAACCTTCCATCGTTAAGCGAGAAAGACATCGGTTACATCAATTTCGCGATCGAAGATAAAATCGAGTTCATCGCGCACTCATTTGTGAGAAACAAGAAAGACCTTAATGAAATTCAAAAGATTTTAGACAAGAAAAAGAGCGGTATAAAAATAATTTCGAAGATAGAAAATCAGGAAGGCGTGGATAATATAGACGAGATTTTGGATAATTCTTACGGCATCATGGTTGCCAGAGGAGACCTTGGAATCGAGATTGCCGCGGAGAAGATTCCCGGGATTCAAAGAGAAATAATAAAGAAATGCATCGAGAAAAGAAAACCTGTTATTGTAGCCACTCAGATGCTTCACACGATGATAAAGAATCCGCGTCCAACGCGCGCAGAGGTTTCTGACGTTGCCAACGCGATTTATCTTGGAACAGACGCCATAATGCTTTCGGGAGAAACCGCTTATGGAGATTATCCCCTGGAAGCTGTAGGGACAATGACAAGCATCGCCCTTGAAGTCGAGGCGAACAAAGAGCCTTTCAATAAGACTGCTTCCAAAACGATTAACAATGAGATTTCTGCTTTTCTTGCAAGGTCTGCCGTTGCTGCTTCATTGAGGTTGCCTACAAAAGCTATAGTCTTAGATACCGCGACAGGAAGGACTGCAAGATACATAGCTTCTTACAGAGGTAGAAATCCGGTCTTCGCACTTTGCTACGATGAAAACGTCATGAGAGAGCTTGCGTTGTCTTACGGAATTTATGCAAGCTACAGCAAGACAAAGAAGACAACAGATGAATTCACAAAAGATCTTTTGATTCCGTTGCTTGAACAAAACAAGTTCAATAAGAAAGACCTTGTTGTTGTAGTTGCAGGAAGTTTTGGTCCGAGCCACGGAGCTTCATTCATCGAGATAAGCAGCGTTGAGAATTTGATGAAAGGCGCTGAATAGATATTTCTCTGAGGAAAAATTTAAAAGATTGTCCTCCCTAAAGGTAGTGAATGAAAAGAGGCGAGGGTAGATGAATAAAAGTTGTGCTTTAGCTTTGCTATTTCTCATTTTGATTTTTGGAACCAGCCTTGTTTCTGCAGCAACACTTCCTACTGTGGGAAGCGACAATGGCACATGGGGAACTGTGCTTAATGATTATCTAAATACCTCGCTTGGAGAAAATGCAACTTCATTGAATGTTTCTTCCGGATATATCAGAGGGAATCTTAATGTGACTGGAACGGTCTATGGCACATCGAACAACTCAGATTATCTCGGAGGATACCTGCCTTCATTTTTCATGCCCTTAAACACAAGTGTTTACGGAAATTTTGATTTTAATGGTGGTTGGCAGAATGGCGGTATTTCGATAAACAACGGGGACATTTATGCGCATACGGGGTACTTCTATAACATAACTTCTTTGAACGTAACAAAACAAAATCTAACGATTAATGATAATTTTGTGACCTTGGGGAATGCAAACGTAGGCGGAAACTTTAGTGTTAATGCAAATAATCTTTTTGTGAATTCAAATCTTGGGACTGTTGGAATAAATACGACTAACCCTCAACGCGCACTGGATGTTCAAGGTGATTCTGTTCTAAACGGAAATCTTATCTCAAATCTGGATAACGGAATCTACATTGGAAGAACAGGCCTTTCCGAGAATCAATGGGAGTTGGGCAATCGCGGAGTTACTTGGACTACAAAGGACAGTAGCCGGACTTGGAATAGTATCGCGATGTCTTCCGACGGAAAGTATCAGACGGCTGTGGTGAAGAATGGTTATATTTATGTCTCGTCTGATTATGGAAATACCTGGACCGCGGAAGGCAGCAGTGGGACATGGATTGATGTTGCTATGTCATCGGATGGGAAATACCAGACTGCAACAGATGGCGGGGGGGCCATATACGCCTCTTCAGATTATGGGCAGACTTGGACCGTTAGAGACAGCAGCGGCAAGGTTTGGTGGTATGTTGCTATATCTGCTGATGGGAAATACCAGACTGCAACAGTAGACAATGGACAACTTTATGTCTCGTCTGATTATGGGCAGACATGGTCTGTAGGAGAGAGCACCAATAGAAATTGGTGGGGGGTTGCTATGTCCTCAGATGGGAAGTATCAGACTGCGGCGGCAAACGATCTTTATATCTCATCAGATTATGGTCATACTTGGACTGCGAAAGGCAGCGTACAAAATTGGAGAGAGGTTGCCATGTCCAGTAATGGAAAATATCAAACAGCAACCGTGTTTAACGGAGTCGGCAGCGGGCAGATTTATGTTTCTTCTGATTACGGAAACACTTGGACTGCAGAAGACAGTAGCAATAAGGGATGGTATCCTGTTGCTATGTCCTCAGATGGGAAGTATCAGACGGCCGCAGTATACCAGGGAGATCTTTACACTTCATCAAATTATGGAGTTAATTGGACCGATGAAGGAAACAATAAAAGTTGGGCGGGCATCGCGACGTCGAGCGATGGGAAGTATCAGACGGCTGTACCCCATTCGGATCAGATTTATGTTTCCTTCGCAGATTCATTTATCCCTTACGGCAATGTTGGGATTGGAACAGATAGCCCTCTTGCTCCATTGGATTTGAAGGGTTCTTTAAGCGGAACAAACAATGTCATTAATATAAATGATAGTTTTGGGGACGGGAATTATATTAATTTTGCAGGTTTCAGAAAAATAGGGATTTATTCCGGAGGAAATTTCTTTATGGGTTATAATTTTGATTACAATAAAAGCATCCCGGGATATCAATATGAGACTGCGGGTCCTGCTGCGGGTGTTGAATTTACAACTACCGGAGATATTAAATTCAGAACTGCTTCTTCCGGAACTGTTGGAAGTTCATTCACGCCGACAGATCAGATGATAATCTATAATAATGGGACTGTGGATGTCAACGGGGTTGTCCATTCTACGACGGAATACCAAGAAGCTTACAACGCAAGCATTGGCGCATCTGTTGCCACATTCACAACTGCGGACGACCTTAATACTATAGAAAGCAAATTTAGCCGAATTTACTTTTTTGCGAATACTTCAGCCCATGCTTCATCTATGGTTATAGATACGGCTGATTTATCTCCGGGCAATACCTATGAGATGGGAAAATACAGCACAAGGTACATTGTATTGGACGCTCCGAGCTCGGGCACCTCAAATTTGTGGGGAGTGGAATATTCCGGAGTCACTCTCAATTATGTCAGAATGAAAGGGATTTATTAAAATGAAATGTGTGAGATTGTCAATTTTAGTGTTACTCCTTTTTATGTTTGTTATCCCTTTAATCCATGCTTTAGCGTATGGGGTAGGAAGCTTTGGGGAAGGAGACTTTGGAGTTGGCCAAACAACAACCAATTCATCAAACGGCAGTTCGGGAAGTTCTTCAGGGGAGGGAGGTTCAGCTACAGCAAGCGGAACCGGCTATGAATGCACGCAAAACTCCGATTGTAATGCAAACCAATTTTGTTCGAACCATACGTGCTATGCCGCGCAGTGTTTTAGTAATTCACAATGTAATGTCGCGCAAGGTGAGACTTGTCTAAATTACAAATGCGTAAAATTATTTGATATGGAAATTCTTAACTTCCAATCTCCCGTTCCCGTCGGAGAGTTTTTTAATTTTTCATATCTCATAAAAGCAGTCGCCCAGATAAATGGAGACGTTAAAGTAGATTTCTGGATACAAAATAAAAGCGACGATATTGTGACTTCCGGGCAAGACACTTTCTACATGGGAAGCTACGACGAAAAAACAAAAACTAAGAAACTCTTTTTGCCTGAAGATGTAAAGTCGGGAACTTATACTTTTTACATCCAGGTTACTTATGGTAATTATACGGCGAGCGCCTACAGAACGATGGGCATAAATGTGAAAAATGGCGTTGCGAAGATAAATATAATTCAAGAATACAACAATAATCTCCCATATATTGTTGCAGGGCTGTCGGCAATCTTTATACTAATCGGCATAGGAATAATGATAGGCAAGAGAAGGCGGAGATGGAAGAGATATGGTTATTGAATCGTCAAATCTCAACCGAAACATTTATAAAGCTAAATTTTCATAAACAAATACACAAAAAATTGTGATATTAACATGGCAAAAGAAAAACCAAACATGAATGTTGTCTTTGTCGGACACGTTGACGCAGGAAAGTCAACCGTAGTCGGAAGATTGCTTTTTGATTCTGGTGCTGTTTCTGAACAGGAAATGACAAAGTTGAAGCAAGAAGCTGAAAAGCATGGAAAAGCTGGTTTTGAATTCGCTTATGTCATGGACCAAATCAGAGAGTCAAGAGAAAGAGGAGTTACAATTGACCTTGCTTACAGAAAAATTCTTACAAACAAATTCCAGATAACAATAATTGACGCTCCTGGACACAGGGACTTCGTCAAGAACATGATCACCGGAACATCACAAGCTGATGCAGCTTTCTTGGTTATCGCTGCGCCTGCCGGAGTCCAGCCTCAGACAACAGAACACTTATGGTTATTGAGAACTATGGGTGTCAAAAATTTGGCAATAATAATCAACAAGATGGACGCAGTTGAATACAAGGAACAAAGATTCAACGAAGTCAAAGAAGAAATAGGCAAGTTGCTTAAGGGCGTTGGAATAAACCCTGACACAACTCCATTCATTGCAGCTTCTGGATTGAAAGGAGATAATGTTGCTAAGAAATCTACAAATATGGCATGGTATAAAGGACCAACTGTTATGGAACAGTTTGATGCTTTCCCAGCACCAGAACCTCCAACAAACCTCCCTATGAGAATGCCTGTTCAGGATGTTTATGAAATCACAGGAATCGGAACAGTTCCGGTCGGAAAAGTCGAGACAGGGGTCATGAAGACAGGAATGAAAGTCAAAATCTTGCCTGGAAGAACAGGAAAAGGAATCGAAGGTGAATTGAAGACTATAGAAATGCACCATGAGTCAATGCCTGAAGCAGTTGCAGGAGACAATGTCGGGGTCAACATCAGAGGTGTTGGAAAGAAAGACATCGCAAGGGGAGACGTTATCTGCGACGCAAGCAAGCCGGTTCCGGTTGTTGAAGAATTTACAGCTACAATCACAGTTATCAATCACCCAACAGTTTTGGCAAAAGGCTATACGCCAGTGTTCCACATACACACTGCTCAGGTCCCATGCCAGTTCGTCGAGCTTATAGCAAAAATAGACCCAAGAACAGGCGCAGTAGTTCAGGAACACCCCGATTTTTTGAAGAACGGAGACACTGCTAAAGTCAAGATCAAGCCTCAGGGAAACTTGGCATTGGAAACACAGAAAGACAATCCATTCATGTCAAGATTCGCAATAAGAGATGCAGGTGTTACAGTTGCAGCTGGTGTTTGCACTGAACTTAAGGAAAAAGCTTAATTTGATTCTAAATTTTGAGTGAATTTTTTATGGGGGACGAAGGTTACTCTAACAAAATAGATTATCAGGGCGCGTTGAATCCCCTTAACGACTATTTTGACAATTTAATATTTCTTGTTTCAGAACAAAGAGAACTATTGGAATATCCCGCAGCTACAGAAGAAGACAGAAAAGAATCCAGAGAAGTCCTAAGAGGGTTAAATAGAGATTTTTTCGAATCAGTTCAATTGGAAATATATCTTGCTAAAAAGATAAGGACAAAACATTAATCTTTTTCTCTACGGTTAATTTTACAGAAATATTTTAAAACCCTTAAGATAATTTTGTGGTTGTGTCAAATAGAGATTTGAATAATGGAGCAAGAACAAGATTGAGGAATGAAAAGAAGAGATTTCGGTTGAATTCTTTTCTCTTTGGGACAGGACTCATGGCAATTGCACTAATATCTTCGGGGTTTTCTGGAATAAGAGTCGCGGGGGAAAGCGAAATCACGAGACAGGAAATCCCTCAAGAGAATCCTTACGGATTTTATAAAATCCCATTATACCCTGCAGCTGAAAAAGATTACAGGTTTCATGAAATTCCCCTCGAACGCGAACTTCAATTCGAAAAGTACTTTCCTTTTTATTCGTGAAAAAGTCTTCTGCAGAAAAGTTTAAAAACCATCTTATCACTTTAGAGTGATGAAAAATGAATTTGATAGGTCTTTGGCGAATCTTAGAGCAATAGGAAAACATTTGGATACTCTTAGATACATTAGAATGCGTGCGAAAGGCGGAACTAGAGATATTGTGGCTGAAGAAGAATTTTATAGAGGTATTGCCTCCAAGATGGCATTCGATAAAGAAGAAAGGATCAAAACTGAATTAAAAAAGGAGAATAATTCTCCAGAAATGGTCAAAGGCTTGATAAAAGCTTATGGGAAATTTGTTGAACAAGAACAAACAATGGGATTAGTCAAAGCAGGAACCTCTGCAGATTACGACGAACTTGGAAGACTTCATGATATTGCCGAAAAAAGTTACAATAAAGGGGATCTTGGTCTATCATACCGCTCTTTGGAAAAAGCTATTCAAATTCTTGATAGTGACATGGACAATATTATTTCTTTGAGGAAGGAAGCACGAATGGTAGGTTCCGAGAATCCTGAAGATAAAGAGTACTTAGAAAGATTATTTGAAAAACTTAATGAGGGGCTTGCTGAAGATATTGATTGGAATATAAAGCTCAGAGGACTTCAGGGAAAAGTGCAAAGTGAAGTTAAGAAGAGAAGATTGGGTCGGCTTATATCCAGGCAGAGAAATGGAACAAAGGCTATTGCGGGAACTTTAGCTGCTTTAGCAATTTTTGGAGGGGGGTTATATTATCTAACGGGGGGAAATTTATCTTCAATAATCCACAAGCCCAAACCTGCAGTAGTCCAACCGATTGATTATTCTCCGCGCGTAATAATTGCAAATGGGATTGGAAATGATCATTCATCAGAAAAAGACCAAATAGAATCATTAAAGAATGCATTTGAATCATATAGATTATTTCCGAATGCAGAACTTTTTATCTCCAATCCATATAACCTTCCTATCCCCGAGGGTGTAAAAGTAGCGGGCATTGCAACCAAAGAAAATATAATTAATGCAATAAGAGAATCACATGGAAATACTTCTATATTCTTTTTAAGTCCCCAAAGGATGTATTCTGTTGGCTCTGCAGGAACCAAAGTAGAATCAGATGCATGCTTTTATACGCCAGATGGTGCAATCTACCCGAGAGAGATGGTAAGCGCTACTGCTAATAACCGTTCGGATCTTATAGTAACAAATGTTCCGAACTGGGAATTTGTTGATGGAATGTTTGCATACCAAGCTCATACTGTTGGTGATTTTAAAGCAGTAAGACCTAAGGATTTAACTGCAATTATGCTTAAGGAAGATACCAACATGGCGCAAGTGAGAAAAAGACTAGATAATAATCCAAGAATTACAATAGAAAGCCTTTTCGCACCCTATATCAAGAGAGGGATGTATGTTAACCAATATGAACAGCCTGTAAAGGTATCTCAAAGCCCAATTTACAGAGCTCCCCTTTCTTTGGAAGATTCAAAAGATTAATCCCAAAACTTTAAAAAACTGATTTTCCTCGTCTTTTTGGAATATCATTGATATCACATTCACCCTTATACTAATTTTGCGTTAGCAAAGTAAAGCAGAGTGCAGATAAATAGATATTCTAGGAATCGTAGATTCCGAGCAATTAAAACGGAAATAAAAAAATGGCAAAAATAAGTCCAGTATCAATAAAATACATGATACATGCGAACTTTAATGTTGAAGGTTTTCTGGAAAAACCCGACGTAATCGGAGCTCTCTTCGGCCAGACCGAGGGCCTTTTGGGTTCTGATTTGGAAATGCGCGAGCTGCAGAAAGAAGGAAAGATCGGCAGGATTGAAGTCGAACTTGAAAAGAGAGACAAGAGAACAATCGGAAAAATCCAGATTCCTACAGCTTTGGATCAGAGCGAAACAGCTTTGATAGCGGCGGCAATAGAAACAATAGAAAGAATCGGGCCTTGCGATGCGCAAATCGAAGTCGA
>JBJKQQ010000023.1:0-3794 GCA_046705325.1 Candidatus Pacearchaeota archaeon
TAAATGTTTCTTTTTTGAATTTATTTCATTTTTTATGATCACACGCCAAGCCAGTTTTTGGATATCCTCGACCCTGTCGAAGAAGATAATTCTTTTAGGGATAGAGGTTGGGATCAGGTTAGTGTTATTGAGATTTAGAATAGACTAGTTACCTAGATAGATATAGTCGAAAATCCAAAAAATTTAAATATGGTAGAAATACCATAATATTATGGTAAAAAATATTATTAAGTTTAAACCAAAAGAAAGACTTTTGAAAGACCTTATTGAAAACAAGGAACCTAGGCCGATCCTGTCTGTTTCAGGTTCTGCGGTTTTAGATTACAAAAATACCTATAATCTAGTTAATGATCTCCAGGCAAGCGGAGCGATAGTGAGAGAAGCGGTAGGAAATACGCGATTGATTGGGATAAATCTTTTACCAAATCAGGAAATTTTAAGCGTAGAAAACAAAAGGGCAGAAGAGTTTTTAGAAAAGAATCCGAAACTGAAACTTATAAGGCAAGATATTATTGATATAGATTATCCTTTCATGATTGTTCTGGTTTTTGGGTCTTATGTCAAGGGAACTAAAACAAAATCCTCTGATATAGACCTTTGCATAATTTCAGACAACAGAGAAAAAACTAAGCAACTGTTGGATAAGCTAAGCCTGCTTTCCATGAAGCTTGAGATCCAGGATTTTACAACCAGCGAATTTATCTCCATGATAGAAAAACGCCAGAGAAATCTCGGGCACGAAATAGTTAAAAGCAACATCATCCTTTATGGTGCAGAGAGCTATTATAATCTTATTTCAAAATGGATGAAAAAAGAATAGCAATTGCAGAGCAGAATTTCAGAAATTATCTTAAAGAAGGAAAAATAAAGAAAGTTGACAGGTTAAACAATCTAATTTACAGCACTTACCTAAGAAACTCTCTCGAAAGCCTTAATGTAGCTAATAAACTCTTTGAAGACAAAGTTTCTTCGCTGTGGGTTGTCGTGACAAGTTATTATGCGATGTTTTACATAGCATGCGCTTACCTGTATAAACTGGGTTATAAGCCAGGAGATGAAATTGTTCATAAGGTTGTGAACGAAGCCATGATTGTGCAGGCAAGGCATAAGATAAAAAATTATCTGCTGGAAAACTACTCTGAAGAAATGGAAAAAGCTTTGGCAATAGCAGACACTCAATTGGACAACTATGGAAGCGAAAAATACAAGAGATCAAGATTCCAGTACCAGACAACAGACGAGATAAAAGAGACAAAAGCCAAGACTTCTCTGAAGAGAGCCAAAGAATTTACTGAATTAATCCGAAGATTAATGCTATTCTTTAGATATCCTTCTTTATAAGTTTTTCTGCGCTCTCTCAATTAGGGTATATTCTTGACATTCTAAATCATAAATTCTTAAAAACTCTTTATCCATGTAATTCTATGGACAGCGAGACGAGAATAGAAGAGCTGAAAGAAAAGGTGAAGAAATTCTGCGACGAGCGGGACTGGGACCAATTTCACAATATCAAGGAACTGGCGATAGCGCTTTCCATTGAAGTCTCGGAGCTTCTGGAATTGTTCAGGTGGAAAACGCCCGAAGAAATAAAAGAAGTCATGAAAAACAGAAGGGAAGATGTTGAAGACGAAATCGCGGACGTCATGTATTTCCTGCTTAGGATTGCGCAGATGGATGACATTGACCTTTCCGAAGCTTTTGAAAGAAAACTTGAAAAGAACAACAGGAACTATCCCATCGAAAAGTCAAAAGGCTCAAACAAGAAGTATAATGAAGAATAAGGAGGGGGATTTAAGATTTAGAGATCCTTTAGAATTTCATCCAATATCTTTTTAGCCCAGTCAGGACATTTAATTTTCCTTGGAGATTGGCTATTTGGGGCCCTCTTCATTTTGAATTTGCCCGAGGCTCTTTTCCTTTCAGCAATCCAGCAAGAATGAATATCCCTTTTATCTTTCTTTCTTGCCTTCTCTCGTATTTCGCTATATTTCATCTTAGCTTTTATATTAGATCTCTTCCAATGAGGAAGAGCCATTCTCAAAATCCACAATTAACTTCATCTTTTGAGACCTTAGGAAATCCAACCCAATTATTGAAGGAACTCTATATGCATTCTCTACAAAATCTTTATTCATTTTATTTAGAGCACCCAAGTCTACAACACAAACAGGCATTTCAATATGCTTAATTTTTCCATCTTCAGATTTTAAATAGAACTTAAACTTTTTCAGGATTCTACAAGGGATCCCTCCCTTTCCAAAACCCTTTATTGAAGTAGATTCTTCTCCATTCTTGAAAGGTAACTTCAAGAAATAAACATCTTTGGCAGAAATGATTGTTCTAGCGCTTCCAGTATCAATAATTGTAAATAAATCTCCAAAGCATCTTGGGAACTCTGATTTAACATCAAGAGTAACCCTCTCTGATCCAGGGGTGTCAATTAATCCTAATTTAAATTTCATCAGAACTAATAAAGTATTATCTCGCCTTCAGCTGGAATGAATTGAACAATAATACTTTCTTGAGAAACTCTCTCAGGTTTAACCTCCTCGGTTATCCCTTGGAAGTTATCAGCGTTTGCAATTACCTTTCCGTCCTTAATAGCTATAAATTTATCTCCAAACTTTTTTTGTAACTCCCCAAACCTCTCAGTAAGATATTTAGAGCTGGTTTCCATCGATGTAAATTTTCTAAGAACTTCAGACTTTGGCATCATGGTATATTCAAATATGAAACCCTATTTAAATTTTTGTGTCTATTGGAGAGAAAATAGGTTAAATTTATATACAGCTATCTCCACGTAAAGTCATCATGCCTTATTGTCATAAGTGCGGCGGGAAATCTAAGGAAAGCGATAGTTTTTGTGAGCATTGCGGTGCTAAACTTAAGGAATTCTTTGAAGATGCTGAAGAAGCTGTAGAAAATGTCGCAAGGAAAAACCATAAGGGAGTAGCAGTTTTCATAATCTTCTTGCTCCTCGCAGGATATATTGCTCTTGACATCTGGGCTGCGTCTCAAATCCAATTAGATACTTCAATTAGTGGATTGGCAACGAGTGCAATTAATGCAAAAGGGAGTTTAGGAACAACTTCCGCCTCGGCATCCACAACTTTATCTCTAAAAAATCCAACTCCCGTGCCGATATTTCTGTTTCCAGTAACTTACAAACTCAATTATGGCTCAACAGAAATTGCAAAAGGTAAATCGGGAGTAATTATGATTGCGCCAAACTCAAACAACGACGTTCCTGTGGATGTTGAGGTTTCTTATGTCGGAACAGGAAGCGCAATATTGCAAGGTATTGCAAATGCGATAACCGGAAACTCTCAGAGCGCAGAGATCAGCCTTTACGAACTTGGAATTAAAATCAAAAGCATATCCTCATGAAAAAATCAATTTTATTTTTGATTTTTGGAATTTTCTTTTTTAGTATAATCGGAGGAGTTTTGGCGCAGACTTGCCAACTAGCAACTCCGCGTTATGGGGTCTTACAATGTGAAAATACAAATCAACAAGAGACTCTTTCAACTCTTTTTTCATGCTCGGATGATCAATGTAGCACCCCCATTCTCTGTTTATCCAACTGCCATGCGGATATTGTTTCATCTTCTCTTTTCGGAAGTGGCAATTGCCCCTTTGGATATTTCAAAACATATAATATCATAAAAAATGGAATTTCTCAAGGAGAAGTCACATCTATAGATTGGAATAGGGGAGATTCCCTTACTATCCAAGCATATTGTAAACTTCTTCTAACTAACTCATTTAAAACAATAAGCGATTACCATCCAAAT
>JBJKQQ010000024.1:0-12070 GCA_046705325.1 Candidatus Pacearchaeota archaeon
TTACAGGATAAAGATGTCAAGAACTAACTCCCTACAATTTTGTCCCGAGCTCAAACAAATCAGAGAAAGCGGAAGTGAAAAATTCGGAATTAATCCAGATTGCGTTTTCGTCGTTCTCGCTGTTTTCGGAAGGCTTCGAAAGGTAGAAAAGAATTTCTTTTCTGTCAACTATGAAGAATTTGGCGTCTACCGATATCTGCTTTATCTTCAATCCGAAGATCTCCGAAAGTTCTTTTATCGTTTCGTTGTCTCCGGAGAGAGCCATTTTAACCGCGATGTTGGACTTCTTCAAAAGCTCTATTGTCTTCCTGAAAATTCCGAGGCGCGATTTTATATCTTCGGCGCCGTGGCAGATTATGACTTCCTTGTCCCCCTTGTTTAGAATTTCGCGTATGTAATTCGAGATTGCGGATTTTCCTTTAAGCGAAAGAGGCAGCTCTTCCTTGTGCACGGGTTCCGCGCTTTTGCTGTACATCTCTTCAAGAGCGGTAAACTCTTCAGTGCCTTTTATGTTGGACAAGAAGCTTATTCTTTCTTCGGCGTCTTTTCTAACGTTGGTCTTCAGCCTTTCGAGGATTCCCTGCGGCTTGACGCCCATGTACATTATCGGCTTGCCGAGCTTTTCTATCGCGAAGCCTTTCTTTTCCAGAGTCTCGAGAACATCGTAAGTTCTTGACCTTGGGACGCGCGAAAGCTTAGCTATCTCGCCGGCAGAAGCAACGCCTTTCGAGAGCAGAGCTAGCCATACCTTCGTTTCATAGATGTTAAGGTCGAAGTAATCCTTGATCTTGTTTACCAATTCGGGTTTTACCAACATTTGAATCTCCAGAAATTTACTCAATTTCTATACAGAAGGTTACAACATTGGCTTTATAAAACTTGTGCTTTGTTACTTTTGGATAGTGGGAACAAAATAGGAGGTTTTATAAAAGTAAAAATATGAAATTAATCATGGCTATTGGATTTGGGAATGAAGAAAAAGAAATAAAGTTTAGCGATTATAGAGGAAACTGGGCTTTAATATCAAGCGGCAACGGAACTTTCTCTGGCAAGATTGTAAAAATAGACTATGATAATATATCAATATTTCCTTACTTAATGATGTCCCCATCAGAAGAATATAAAATTAGAAGGGAAGGTCTTCCTATGATGATAAAGAGGGAGGGCGTAAATTGGATAAGGCAAACATCAGAAGAAGAGACTTTAGAGTTCTGTGCTTACAGTAACAGGCAAAAAAGAATTGAAAAGTTTATGAAAGAGAGATCTCTTCAAAGAGAGTTATCTAACCCCACAAGGGAACCTTCTTTTGAAAACGGTTCAGGAATTTAAATTTTAGCCCCAAATCAAATAGCAAGCTCCGAGAGCCACGAATATCCCCGCGGAAAGGAATGGCATCGCTGGATACGGCTTTTTCTTACCGAAGAACAACAAGAATCCAAGGCCGAGAACCGCGCCGAGGATTACAAGAAGCGAGGCGAGAGGGAGCTGGATTCCGAGGAAGCTTGAAAATCCGAATTTTCTCAAGACAACGCCCGCAGTGATCGCCGGAAAGACTATATCGCCGCCTCCGAGGATCGCAAAATTGACTTTTATTTTTTTGCTCTTGTCTCCTCTTGCAGAACGTTTCAGTTTTTTCATTTTCTTTATTTTTGCCCTGGCTTGTTTTGAAAGATAAGGAATCAGGAACCCTCCGAAAATCCGGAGCTTGTTTATCTGATACTTTGCCATCTTTTGCATGATCCCGGAATGCCAGACAGCCCACATGTCGTAAACAGAGATCAGAATCAACAGCGCCATTACAGAATAAATTCCACGGCTTGGATTTTCCGGAGAGCTCAAGAGCGCTACAAAAATCGCGGCGATGCCCGGATAAATCAGCATCTCTGTGATGTTGTGGATGACAATATTTCTTTTTATTATCTTGAAAAAAGCGAGCGGTAGAGATATTGCAAGAGCGATGATCCATGCATATTTCGCAATCGGAACGAAAGACAGAGTCGAGACAAAAAGCGCAACGATGATTACAAATGAGAACCACAGCTTCATGAAAATCTCGGATTTAATTTTGGGCAGGAAAAAGAAAATCAAAATCGCTATTACAAATGCAGGAATTATATAGAGCAAAGTTTGCCAGGCGTTCATCTGGTTGTTTTCCGGTGGAGGCTCAAGTCCGAGAGGAAGATGGTTCGGAGAGGTGACATTTTCCTGAACACCATTCACGACTTTAATAGGAGAGTAGTGGTCGACGACATAAAGTCCGATAAACTGCGTCAGAATGAACATCGACAAGAGCAGCAAAGTTATTTTTAGATTGTGTTTCATATGGGAACCTCCGGCGGGTTCTTCACAGCTCCAGCGACCCAAAAGGAAGTTGAAGCGGGAACCTCTTCAAATAAGAAATAAAAGCGAGTTTTTAAATTTTTTATGCGGACTGATAATTCTTAAGGGCGACTTTTATGTTTTTCAAGAGCTGGTCCATGCTTTCTTCAAGCTGCTGTTTGTTCTTGGTCCCGGTGCAGACAAGTTTTCCATTCGTGAAGAGCAGGAATGTCGCGTTGGGTTCCGCAAGCTTGTAGACCAAACCGGGGAATTGTTCCGGTTCGTATTCAGTGTTTTCCATTTCAAGCGCGAGGAAGTTTAGGTTAAGCTTCAGATCTATTGTTCCAGAAGCCACGATGTTTTGCACCGTTATTTTAGGTTTGGTCGTTACGTTGACATTAATTTTTTTCAGTTGTTTTATGACAGCTTCGATAACCTGCCTTACCTGCGCGATGGACTTGGTTCCGGTGCATACGAGATTTCCGGACGAGAAAACCAACACTGCGGACTTAGGTTCCTTAACTCTCAAAACAAGACCGGGGAAAGTATCAGGATTGTATTCGGTGTTAGGCTGCGTCCTTGCAAGTTTCGTCAACGGAACAGGTTTTTCGAGAGAAGTCGTTGCAACGATGTTTTGTATTTTGTAATTCTTAGAGGACTTTTCTTTCTCTGGCATGTTTTAAATAGAAATATTCTCTTTATAAAGGTTTAGTAGGTTTTAGGCCTTCCAAGCTCGTCTTCATTGCCAAAATCGAAGTTATCGGAAGAGTAAGATTTCTTTTTCAACTTGACAAGAATTACCACGACTGCGATAATGCTTCCTATAACAAAGACGATAACAATTATGAAAGCCATGGGGAAAGAACTTTTTCCCGCGCTCGAAGAATCGTTCCCCGTGGGAGAACTGGTGCATGTTTGATTGTAAAATTTTGTCGAAGAGCAATTGTTCGGATAAGTGCAGGTCATTGTTTGGGTCTCGTTTCCCGTGCAGGGGCTCGGCGTCCAATCAGTGCAATTCGCTATACAATTCACGTTAGGATTGCATTCCTGCGTGCGATTGGAAGGCTTAGTTAGATTAGTCCCGCAATGTTTCACATCCGACAAAGTAAGGCATGATTGCTTTTTTGTCACATTGTTGCATGTGCCCCAGCTTATGCAAGTCCAGTTCTCGACGCAAGTCACGGGGGTCACTGAAGAAGTTGAAATTTGCGTGAAATTCAGCATTACATACCGGACAGAAGTAATATTTACGTTTCCGGAAGTGTCGAACACTGTTGCCTGCACTGAATAATTCCCGTTCGAGAGATTAGTAAAGTTTGCAAGAAAAGGCGAGCTTTTTACATTTGAGGCGTTCAGAATGCTTCCAGTGCTGCTGTAGAGAGTTATTGAGACATTGTCCACCGCGACATTGTC
This sequence comes from Candidatus Pacearchaeota archaeon, assembly GCA_046705325.1. GTDB lineage: Archaea > Nanobdellota > Nanobdellia > Pacearchaeales > GW2011-AR1 > JAKLIN01. Next base: position 3,733 of record JBJKQQ010000024.1, read on the forward strand.
GCTCGCGGTAATTTCTACAGGAATATACGTCCGGTTCAATTTGGAGTTGTTGGCGGGAGTTACCGAATTGTCGAAGCTTGCAGAAGGAGAAGTAATATCAGAAAGAGTGATGTTGATTTTTGTCGAATTGATATTTGAACTTGTGTCGAGGGAAGTTACCGTGAAGTTGAACTGACCGATTGAATTCGCGTCCGTAGCGTTGAACCAAAAAAAATTGTGGCTTCCCGCGAAGACAACTCCGGATGAATTTGTCCAGCTTAATGTGCTTCCGGAAATTGAAAGCGGGGAAATTGAACTTGTTCCGTTGGAGGAACCAATAATGGAAAAACCGGAAGGGACAGAAATGTTGACCTGCGTGAAGTTCACACCCGACGAGCTTGTATCCTGAATCGTGAAATTATAGAGTGTGGATTGGGAAGAATTGGCGTAGCGCGGGCCCATGGATACGCTTAAATCCGCGGAGACGATGCTCAAGTGCACAAATACAATTGCGAAGAGAAGCACCAACAACACGCCTTTTTTCATTATTATCAAAGAAAAATATCATTTATATTATTTTTTATCTTCCCTGTTTTTCATAATCTTTTTGTATCTGCTCCAATGTCTCGGCGTCAGAGGCGGAACGGTCAGGCCTTAAGGCCGTAACGCGCGGAAATCTCAATGCGAATCCCGAGCTGTAAGTCGGAGATTTTTGAATTTCCTGATAAGTTACCGAGACGACGACCTTAGGTTTCACTTTGACTTCGCGGCCTTTTTCTTCCGTGACGAGGGGCTTAAGTTTTTTAGTGAGTTCTTCAAAAGAGACGCCTTCATCCGCCTTCTCCTTGATTCCCGTTCCGACTTTTCCGATTTCCAAAAAATCCGCTCCATGCCTGCAGCCAAGAGTGAATGAAGAAAGCCATCCAGCGCGCTTTCCGGTTCCATATTCCGCTCCGATAATAACCAGATCGTAATCTCGCTCTTCCGGCTTTATCTTTATCATGTATCCTACTCTCGAACCCGGCTTGTACTCTGCGTCAAGGTTTTTCATCATGACGCCTTCCTGATTTTCATGCAGGGCTTTTTTGTAGAATTCTTCAGTCTTTTTCTCGTCGCTTGTTATGATTTGTTTCGCTGCGACGATCTTCCATTTTTCGCTTTTCAGGATTTTTCTCAAAAGTTTCGAACGTTCACGGAAAGGTTCTTTGAGAAGCGATTTTCCGTCGAGATACAAAACGTCAAAGACATTCAATTCAACAGGATAATCTTTCTGCATCTTTTCAATGTCGTATTTTCTTTTTATCCGCTGGCTTATAGACTGAAAAGGCTGATAGATTTTGGTTTTTCCATCGTAACCCACTGCTTCCGCGTCAATTATAAAAGTCTTCGCATGAATATTTTTTTCCACGTATTTTTCGACTTCGGGAAATTGTTTCGTGACGTTTTCGAGCCGACGGGTGAATATCGAGATCTTTCCCTTTTCATCCTTGTTTATCAGCATCCTGAAACCGTCATATTTGTATTCTACCGCCGCCGGCTTGCCAACAGTTTTGAATCCGTCGGCAATTGTCTTTTCTTTTTGCGCGAGCATGACTTTTAGCGGTTTTCCTACGCTGATTTTTGAACTTTCGAGTTCCTTAATGCCTTTCTTTGCAGACTCGAAAACTTCGCCGATGTCATTTGTCGTTTCAAGCGCGGAGGCTATCTTCGCAGCAGCTTCTTTTTTTTCTTCATGGAAAAAAGCTTCCGCCATCGCGTCACGGATCGTGCTTTCTTTTATTCCGATGCGTAAATCCCCAATGATTGTCCGCGCGAGGTACAGCGCTTCGAGAGGAGTCGCGGAAATCAGGAGTTCTGTGATAAGCGAAATCTTTTTGTCCACTGTTCCCTTGCCTTCGAGCCCGGGAAGTTTTCTTAAATTTACAATAACGTGTTTCGTGTCGATTTCGCGGGAATGCAGCGTGGATTGCTTTTTGTGTTTTGCGAGTTCTTCAGCAACCTTCCCCAAATCTCCGAGAGATTTCCATTTTTTCACTATTTCCGCGGAGCTTTCGCCGGTCGCTTTAGCGATGGCTTTTATCGTAAGCTGGTTGCTGATTCCGATTTCGCGCTTGTCGTATTCAGGATAAATTCTTCCAAGAAGCAAATACAAAACGTCTTTGTCTTCGGGAGAAAGTTTTTTCAGAAATTCTGCCAGCAAAGATATTTTCTTCAGGCGTTTCGTTGTCCCGCCGAGTTCATCGTAAAGTTCCGCGAGTTTTAGATATTTCATTGCAATTTCCTCTTTTGCAAAATTATCAAGGGAAAGAAGTTTTTAAGTTATTCTTTTTAGAAAAACATTTGCACTTCGCGGATTGATGGCTTCGAAATCTTCCTCTCGACCCCGCACGGTTTATTGATAATTTTAATTAGCACCTACCACGAAGTCGCTCGCCTTCGACAGATTTCTTCGTTCTGAAGAGTTAAAGCGGAAGAATTTTATATAATTTATTGATGAATTTTTAACAAAGAGTTTCGAATAGAAAATTATTTTCCTCTTCTCTTCCCGGCTCTTACAGAAGGCCGGACTTTACTTGTCGGATGCTTGTTTCTCAAGCCGCGCGATTTCTTTGCCGCGCTTGTGAGCCCGCGGAATGCGCGGCTTTTGTTTCCTGATTTCGCAACCCACGCCGTATCCTTGTTGTTTTTGATTTCAGATTTTGAAGGATCCAAAAGGATTACTTCGTAAAAATAATTTATTCCGTCTTTTCCGATTTGATAAGAATTCAAAACTTCGAGGTTCGTGAATTTTCTCGCAGCCCGCTGTTCCGCGATCCACTTGTAATTCATTTTCAGGTTCTTTCGGATGTGAAGGCGCTTGCTTCTTCTTCCCGCTTCCGGCCTCGGCCTTTTATGGCCTCCGCGCTTTACGCGAACGCGAACAACAACAAACCCTTTCTTGTCCTTGTAGCCAAGTTCCCTTGCCCTGTCCAACCTAAGGGGCTTGTCGACCTTAACGAAAACCGGCGAGTTTCTCCACCCGACCATTCTATTCCGGAGAGTTTCAGCATCAGGTTTTTTCCAGGCTTCTTTGATATAAGCATACATTCCTTTCGCCATGAATTATCTATAAAAAATCCGTTTTTAAAGTTAATTATTTATCTTCCAAATATAAAATTACCTTAACCTGACAGTTTCAAGATTTCTCGGGACTGCAGTTTCGACGCGGTTCATCTTGTAAAGGGTTGAAGAAAGGTCAAGAGATTTCGAGACCTCGCCGTGGTTTATGAGAACGCGCTTAGGCTTAGGACGCATATTGTTGAAGAAAGAAATTATTTCGTTGCGGCCTGCGTGAGCTGAAAAACCATCCAAAACTTCGACGCGAAGATTGACGTTGAGCTCCACGGTTCCAACCTGGTCTTCGACGATTACTCTCTTCGCGCCTTCCCGAATCTGCCTTCCAAGGCTCCCAACTCCCTGGTAACAGCTTATAACAATTGTGTTATTGGGGTTTTCTGCAAAGTTCTTGAAATATTCCACGGATGCTCCGCCGACGAGCATTCCCGACGTCGCTATGATTATGCAAGGTCCGCCCTCGATGACCTGCTTTCTTTCCTGCGGGCTTCCGACACGCGAGAAGATGTCAGAAGTGAAAGGATTTTGGTCCTGGAAGACGAGGTTTCGGACTTTATTACTCAAGAAATCAGGATAAGCGGTGTGAATCGCGTTCATGTCCCAGATAACTCCATCGATATAAATAGGTATCTTTGGCAATCTTCCGGATCTTATCGCCTCTTCCATTCTTATGACCGTTTCCTGCGCGTGGCCGAGACCAAGTTCGGGAATCAGGACCTTTCCTTTTTTATCGATGGTTTCTTTCACGATGTTCAGGAATTTTTCTTCAGTTTCTCTTAAAGGAGGCAGCGTGTCCGCTTTTCCGCCGTAAGTTGATTCTGTGAGAACGGATTCAACGCGGGGAAAATTCGTGACTGCCTGATCCAAAAGCCTCGTTCTTGCATACTTGAAGTCTGCAGTGTAAAGGAAATTGTGCAATCCATTTCCAATGTTGAAATGGACCATAGCTGCTCCGAGAACGTGGCCGGAGTTGTAGAAAGTTATCCTGACATCAGGCGCGATGTCCGTGACTTCGTTATAATTCAGAGTCACTGTATGCTTCACCATTTCCAAGACGTCTTTCGAAGAGAACAAAGGCTGCGCCGCCTGTTTGTACGCTACGCCAATCAGGTCAAGCGATGCGAGAGCGGCCAAGTCGCGGGTTGGCGGGGTCATGTAGACCGGGCCGCGATAGCCCATCTTGTACAAATAGGGAACAAGACCAACGTGGTCGAGATGCGCGTGACTCAAGATAACTGCATCCAGCTCTGCGATATTGAATTCTGGAACATTGAGGTAAGGGAATTTATCGTTGCCCTTTGAAGCCACATCAATTCCGCAATCCAAAAGTATTTTCGAATTCGGAGTCTGCAAAAGTATCGAGCTTCTCCCGACCTGCCTTCCTGAACCGAGCATGGTCATCCTGACCCATTCATCCATTTTTTCAGAGCTCCATTCCTTGTATATTTTTTCTCCGATGGAGTTGAGGAATTTTCTTCTATAAGCGCTGTTCGAGTAGAGAACACTGCGAATATTTTCGGTGATCTGGCTTTTTATGGCAGGGCTTCTCTGGACCTGCGGCGTCCATAAAGTTTCCCTGCGAATTTCAGAAAAAATCGAACCCTGCTTTCCGATAACAAGCCCGGGCCTCTTCGCTTCTATGACCACTATGCTTCGGTGTTCATCAAAAAGTATGTCCGTAATCTCGGCTTCCGCAGGAACAATCTCGTGAATTTTCTTTTTCGCTTCTTCCTGGCTTGGCAGAATTTTCTCATCCGCGCGAAGTTCGACCCTTTTCTTGATTTGCTCCACTATCTCCTTGATTTTTCCTTCTCCCTCGCGGAAGAAATTCTCGTTGTCGGTGTAAAGAACTATGTTCGCGCCTTCGAAATTCGCGTCGGTGATTTTAGCGCTAAGCTGTTCTTTTATGTTTTTTAAAATGTCTGCCATTTTCTATTCAATTAAATAAGAATAATCGTTCACTTTAGTTTCAAAAATTTAGTCGCCGTAGTCCGGTTTGATCTCCATGTCCACGACTTTTTTGATGCCATCTTTTGTGATGGTGAATATGTCCATTCCGTTTCCTGAGTTTGCGTCTCTTTGCGTTGAAGATTTTATCGCTTCTTTTGCGAGTTCGACGCCTTCTTTTACAGTCAAGTTTTGTTTGTACTGCCTTTCCAAAAGTCCGAGGACGTAAGGCATTCCAGAGCCAACACTCGCAGAATAATCTTTTACATGATTGAGGAATCCTCCCATGATATCATATAATGAAACTGTTCCGTCTTCGTCAATGCCGGCAACCAAAAATGCGCTCGCCTGAACCTGAATGTTCGAAAGCAGGCTCGCAGCCTGTCTTACTGTCGGCCTTGATTTCGATCTTAGCTCTTTGAGTTTCAGCTCCGCAGGCAAGATTTTTGAAACTTTTTGCATCTCTGTCGCAGAGCCGCAGCCTGAATAAACAAGATAATCATTGATAGGGAAGACTTTGTTGAAATCCTTTCCCATGATGAAACCCTGGCCCGCCGTGACCCTTCGGTCGCCAGCCATGACTACGCCATCCTTGCAGACTATCCCCAGAATGGTTGTTCCTGTTTTCAAAACTTTCATCTCTTGATCCATTTTGTCAGAATTACTCTAAAACAATTAGAATTTATAATTTTGTTAAATATTAAGATTTTATAAACTTTTCGGGAGTTAATTAATTGGGAAATAATAAAAATTGGAAATTAAAAAATAAATGAAACTACCTCAGATTTATCCAATTGGGTTTAGCTACAGTAAGATAACCTGGGTCTTCTATTTGTCTCGCCTGAAGTCTTGATTCATCGTAAAATCCTTTTTCCAAACAAGCCAAATAAAGGGTTGCAACCTGCTTGAAGTTTCTTGCATCTTCGGGATTCTTAAAGGAAAAATAACTGCTCGAAGGGAAATTATCCTTTCTTCCGTCTAAGAATGTTCTTTGTCCCATTTGCCATATCGGACCGCCGTTGTTTTCCCATGCTAAATCCCTAAGAGTAGTAAAAATATCTCTTGCCAACCCATTTCCATGTATTGAGGGCACTTCAACTTCATATTTTGTTTTTACTTCTTTTTCCATAATAAATCTATAATTTCAAACTACTATATAAACCTTTCTGTTTGTTATTATTCTTAGATAGTAACATTTCTAAATGTTTTGTTCCACAAATTTATTTAAGCTGCGAGGTTTTGGAATTGCTAATGGAAAAGTTAAACATCAAAACAGATTGGGATTTTTCGTCTTTGACTGAAGGGAAAAGTTTCGAGGAAAAGCGCGTTAGCTGGCAGGCTGCCACAGACAATTTTGTCGCGAAATGGAAAAGCAGGAAAGATTATCTTGAAAGTCCTGAAATTTTGAGAGAAGCGCTGGATGATTACGAAGAGTGGATGAGGAATTTTGGAGGAGAGAACGATGAATTGGTTTATTACTGGCTGAAAACGCAGCTCAATCAGAATGATCCGGAACTGAAAGCGAAATTTTTGAAAATCGAGGAATTGGGCAAAAAGATCGAGAACGAAGTTTCTTTCTTTGAATTGAATCTTGCAAAAACCCCGAGAGAGAAGCAAAAAGATTTTTTGGAATTCGAAGGCCTGAAAGATTATCGGCATTTTTTGGAGAAGCTTTTTGCGCACTCTAAATATCTGCTTTCCGAGAGCGAAGAAAAGATCATGAACCTGAAATCGACGAGCGCATATTCTTCGTGGGTTAAGATGCTTTCCGGATTTTTGTCAAGGGAAGAGAGAACCGTGCTTGACGAAGAGGGCAGAGAAGCGAAGAAAACTTTTGCAGACCTCTTCATGCTCGTAAATAACAAGGACAAAAAAATAAGAGACCTGGCGGCTGAAGCCCTTAATGAAATTCTTGAAAAATATTCGGACGTAGCGGAAGCGGAACTGAATGCGGTGCTGCAGGACAAGAAAGTCAACGATGAACTTCGCAGCTATGAGGGGCCGGACAAGGCGAGGCATGTTGCCGACGACATAGGAGATGAAATCGTAGATTCCCTGATCGAATCAGTTTCGGAAAAGATGGAAATCTCGAGAAGATTCTATCAATTAAAAGCGAGGCTCCTTGGCCTTGAGAAGCTGGGATATCATGAAAGAAACGTCCCCTACGGTTCGCTGAACAAAAAATACGAATATGAAAATGCAGTCTATTTGGTTTACAAGGTCTTGAGAGGCATTGATGAAAAGTTCGGGGAGATTTTCAAAAGGCTTATCGAGAGCGGGCGGGTGGATGCTTTTCCGAAGAAGGGGAAGAAGGAAGGAGCTTTCTGCGCTTATTTCCTGAAATCGCATCCGACTTATGTAATGCTGAACCATGCGGGAAGCATAGATGACGTAACAACAATCGCGCACGAGATGGGCCATGCAATAAACGACGAGTTCATGAAAGGCCAGAACGCGCTGAATTTCGGGACGCCGCTGTCGACTGCGGAGGTTGCGAGCACGTTCATGGAAGATTTCATACTCGAGGAAATAAAGAAAACCGCCGATGATGAAATGAAGCTGGCTTTGATGATTGAAAAATTGAATCGGGATGTCGCTTCGATAATTCGGCAAATTTCATGTTACAAGTTCGAACAGGAACTGCACAAAACTTTCAGGGAAAAAGGTTATCTTTCAAAAAAAGAAATCGGAGAGATTTTCAAAAAACACATGGCAGCTTACATGGGAGACTTTGTGGAACAATCGAAGGGCAGCGAAAATTGGTGGATTTACTGGAGCCACATAAGGACTTATTTTTACAATTATTCTTACGCTTCGGGTTTGATAATCTCAAAGGCCTTGCAGAAACTTGTGAAGGAAGACAAAAATAACGTCGAGAAAGTCAAACAGTTTTTATCAGCAGGCGCAAGCAAATCGCCGAAAGAAATTTTTTCCAAATGCGGAATCGACATCACAAAAAAAGAATTCTGGATTTCCGGTTTAAGCGAAGTTGAAAATCTTTTGAACGAAACCGAAGAGTTAGCGGAGAAGTTGGGGAAAATTTAAAATTCTAATATCACCTCTTTTTCAAGGCGGATGAATTTGGTTTACTGGAGATGCGGATTACATTATAAGATTCAAATAAAATCGAGCAAAGCAAGTGCTCTTTGGTATGCGGAGAGCGGGAAGAAAATATAAAATTTGTTTAATATCAAATTTCAATCCCGGAAACGCCCTGGCTTTTTTTCAATTTTATTATATTGTCGACGAAGCTTTCCATTTTTTGTTCGTGCGACACGATGATTAATTGATTGACATT
>JBJKQQ010000025.1:0-14875 GCA_046705325.1 Candidatus Pacearchaeota archaeon
CCAGTCTTCATGGCTCGGAGTTTGAATCTGCGGGTTTTCTGAATTCAGGGAGCCTGCAGCTTCCATGCAATCCGGATGCGCGTCAAAGACAATCAAAAAAGGTTTCATCTTTTTGGCTGTGCAACGCGCCAAAAAAGCCTTGGCCAGAGGATAACTCGCTGAATGGTCTCCGCCGAGAAAAACCGCTTTTCCGTCTTCCCGAAGCGAACCAAAAACTTCCGAAGCTTTTTCCTGAATCCTCCTGTTCGCTTCATCCACATTCGAATTGTCCAAATCAACTTCTTCGATTTTCAAAGATTTTAAATCCGCGGGTCTTCCATTGCTGTTCGAATAAATTTCCCTTGCTTTCTTGAGAATTTCATCCGGCGCCTTTTCGCATCCGATGGTTTTTCCAAGTCCGTTGATTCCCGGAACTTTTACAATAATTTTATCCATAAAAGAACTAAATCATCGGGTTTTTAATGTTAACCCTGCTTCGGAACAAGGGAAAAGAAGCTGTATTTTTCCGCCGCCCTTTTCGCAAGTTCTTTGACGTCGCGAAGCTTCACTTCAGAAATCTTCTTTTCGAAATCGTAAAAATCCTTCGCGTTCCCGTGCATCTCGCTCACTAAAAGGTTCACCATCTGCATCTGCGAATCTTCCATCGAAATCTGGTAATTTCCTATCAGCCGTTCTTTCGCCGTTTTCAGCTCTTTTTCCCGAAGCCACCTCGCCACGCTTTTGAATTCGCCGAGAATTATTTTTTTTATCTGCTCGATATTTTCTTTCATCGCTCCGACATAGATCAAATTGTAAGCAAAACTCCTGTTGATATTCGAATGGCCTTTCACTGAATATGCGAGATTTCTCTTCTCGCGGATTTCATCGAAAAGCCTCGAAGTCATCCCGCCCGCCATTATCGAATTCAAAACAACCGCGGCATAACTCTTGTCGTCCGCGGCAAGCGGAACATGATAAGCGAAAACCGTGTTCGCCTGATCGACGCCCTGCCGTTCTTCGGTTTTCGATTCATTGATTTCATTAAAAGTCTGCTTCGGAATCTCGCCGCGCTCCGCGGAGACTGAAAAATTCTTCTCCGCGAATTTCACGAGCTCTTCGAAATCCGCGTTCCCGACAACGCAAAGCACAAGATTGTTCGGCTTGTAAATTTCATTGAACTTTTTTTTCATTTGCTCAACGGTTATAGACCCCATGGTCTCCAAAGTTCCCGCAAGCCCGATTTTCATCGTCCCGTCATAGAGCTGCTTCTGGATTTCATCGAAAACGTGCAGCGCCGGATTGTCGTGATACATCTTTATTTCTTCGAAAATGACTTTCCTCTCTTTCTCGAATTCTTTCCTGTCGAATTTCGGGTTTCGCACCATGTCGCTCAAAACGTCCAGCGCAACTTTCAAATGCTTCGCGGGCATCTTGCACCAAAACGCAGTCTCTTCTTCGGAAGTAAATCCATTAAGGTCCCCGCCGTTGTTCTCGATTTCTTCCGCGATTTTTTTGTAGTCCCTTGTCTTAGTCCCTTTGTAAAGCATGTGCTCGATAAAATGAGAGATCCCTTTTTCATCCGGGGCTTCATTCACTCCGCCTGCCCGCGCCGCGAAAGCGACGCTAACAATCGGCAAATCCCTCTTTTCCAAAACCACAGTCATCCCGCTTTCCAAAACGCGCCTGAAAAATTCAACCATGTCCGAGAAAAGAAATTCCTGTTTTTAAAATCTGTTGTTACGGATTACTTCTTTTCAAAAACCAAATACCTCTCACCGGCGATTTCAAAATCATCAGTATACTGAAAATTTTCCCTGATGAAATCAATCAACCATTTCCTGCTTGCAAAAAACTTCTTCCTTCGCGCCCAAGACTGCGTCGCAAAACTGACAACGACCCTGTCCGCAAGAGGAACAAGTTCCTTCAATAAGGTTTTAGTATAGTTCCTCTCGAACTTCTCAAGAGAATCTATAACCTTGAACAGAAAAATCACACGCGGTTTTTTCTCTTTTCCAATCAAATCCTTAATCTTCTCCAGTTCAAACAAGCTCGCGTGAACCGCCTTCGCCTTTCCCGCTTTTGAAAGTCCTTCCTTATCAAAATAGTCTTTCATCAAATCAACAAGTTGTCCTACAGCCTCCACGCCAAGATAATTGACATCTCGCCTCTTCAACGAGGTCTTATATTTCAAACCTTGTTGGGGCGGGTGGTCGGGGCTTCGCGGAGGGGAAATAGAATTAACCAAAAACTCATAACTAAAACCATTCACACCACAACCAAGATCAGCGACGCTGATTTTCTCGGGAAGATTCTTCAAAAGCCGCGAATAAATCTCTTCGTAATGTTCGAACCTCTCGCGCGTCGAAAGATGCTTTTTCAAAACTTCCTCCGCGCTCCGGTCTTTAAAAACCAGCAGCTTCTGTCCTGAAAATCCTGAAAAAACTTTCCTCAAAAAATCCCGCGTCTTTTTGACTTTTTCTTCATCTGAAAAATAATCTTTGTCGAACTGTCCAAAAGCTTTCAACAAATCCGCTTTAGGCAACTGCGAAAATTCTTTTTTCATTTCAATCTTTTCTATTATTTCTTTTTTATCCATAAACAATTTAAAACTAAAAGACTTAAAAATCTTACAATGCCAATCAATGCTCATCCCGAATATCTCGCAGCGGAAAAAGAATATTCGCAGGCGGAAAGTCTCGATGAAAAAATCGAGAAATTGAAAAAAATGATTTCTCTCGCGCCCGCGCACAAGGGCGGAGAAAACCTGCGCGCGCAACTTAAAACCCGCCTCAAGAAATTTCTGGAACAAAAAGACAAAAACAAGAAGTCGGGAAAACAAAACAAGCAAACGATAAAAAAAGAAGATATGCAGGCTGTGATTATAGGGGAAACGGGAACCGGAAAGTCCTCGCTCCTTAATCTTCTCACAAATGTGAATCCTCACATTTCCAGAAGCCCTTTCGCAAAATTCACGACGCAGAAACCCCTCGTCGGAATAATGGATTACTATGGAAGTCCGGTCCAGATAATAGAAATTCCCGCCATAGAATCGGAATACTACGACAAAGGCATCGTAAACAGCGCGGACACGATTTTGATTTTGGTAACTTCAGCAGAACAAATAGAAAAAATAAAATCGGAACTGAAAAATTCCGGAGGAAAACAAATCATTCTTTTCAATAAATCGGATTTGTTGGATGAAAAAGAAAAGCGAAAACTTTCCGCAAAACTGCAAAGCAAGAAGTATAACTTCATTCTTTTTTCTGCAAAAAGCAAGGAAAATCTTCAGGAACTGAAAGACAAAATCTTTGGCAGCTTCGGAAAAATCAGAGTTTACACTAAAGAGCCCGGAAAAGAAGCGAACAAAGAACGTCCGGTCATCTTGAATCCGGGCGCAACAGTCCGCGATGTTGCGGAAAAAGTCCTGCGGGGCCTTGCAAAATCAAACACGATCAAAGAAATAAAAATCTGGGGCCCGAGCAGCAAATTCCCGGGGCAAATCGTGGGAATCAAGCACAAACTTAAAGATCTCGATGTAGTTGAATTCAAGACCCGTTAATTAATTCGCAACATTAAAACTTTCAACTTTCTCGAGAAGAGATTTGGCCTTTTTGTTTTTTTTGAAATGCTCACGGACAGGATCTAAAAGAAAATTAATATATTTTGCACAACAATTCTTCAGATCAAGGGGATGAATTTTCTTTTCAGAAAATGCTTTCTCTAATTTATCATAAGAATTAAACTTCAAATCCCCCCCGAACTTTTCCGGTCGTTCAATTAAAACTTTATCAAACTTTTCAAAAACAATATACTTAAAATATTCCAGAATCGGATTATCTTTGGTTTCTCCTTCTGGGCAGTAAGCCTTCTTGAATTTTGTTTTAACTTCTTCCTCGCGGTCAGTCATGAAAATCGCGGAATTCGGATTTGACTTGCTCATCTTTTTTGAAATAGCCGCATCAATTCCTTTCAGATCATTCTTCGGAGGCTCTGTTAGGCCCATTAACATATGATGACTCACAACCACCGGCGGAACCAGCCCTAATTTCGGAAAGACGTCTCTTGCAAGCATGTTGACTTTTCTTTGGTCCATTCCAAGTTGAGCAATATCTGCTCCAAGATGATGAATGTCGGCCGCCTGCATCAGAGGGTACATTATCTGCGACGCCGGATTAGAAATAGAATCTTCCCTCCCCATGATCTGCCCGCACCTTAAAACCCTCTGCACGGTCGCATTCATGGAAAGCCTCATGACGGTCTCCCAATATTCCGGATGAGTTTTTATGAAATCGCTCGCCCAAACAAATTCAACATTTTCCATCTCCATCCCGCAAGCCTTCCAAACTTCTATGAAATATTCGCCGACAATTTTTATTTTAGCTAAATCTCCGCCCATTTTGTTGTTCAGCATCCCGAACCAATCCGCGACCCAAAATTTAAATTTTATTCCGGTGGAGGTAAGTTTATTTACATTTATGGCACGAAGTAATCCTTGAGCGATATGAATTTTTCCGGAAGGCTCGAAACCATCGTAAGCGGCTGGATGCTTCTTTTTCAGAAAAAGCTCCTTAAGTTCTTTCTCATTGACAATTTCTTCTCCAACTTCCTTCACTAATTCGATTTTCTTTTCAATTGAAGTTGCCATAAAAAACCCAAAGAAATATAAATATTAAACCTTTTTGAAAATAAACTCGTTGAAAATTCGATTTGTCGGGATTCTTGGGCGGGGGCTTTCTCGGTTTGGGAAAGCTCGAGGCGGGGAAATTATAGCTGACAACGAAGGGTTTTCAACAAGATTGGAATAAAAATGCTTGTTGAGATTATTTTGGCATTGCTCGTTGGAATTCTGGCCGGAACAATAACGGGTTTGACTCCGGGAATCCACATAAATCTCCTCGGGGTAATGCTTGTCTCGCTTTCCGCCTCCGCTTTTGCAAAAGTTCCTCCGATTTACCTCGCCGTTTTCATCGTCGGCATGTCGATAACGCACACGTTTGTAGATTTCATCCCGTCGGTTTTCCTCGGCTGTCCAGATTCCGACACAGCGCTCTCAACCCTGCCGGGCCATAATCTTCTGAAAAAAGGTCTTGGATACGAGGCCGTGCTGTTGACTGTTTATGGAAGCGCAGCGGCCATAGTGATTCTCCTGCTTATCGCATGGCCGTCGATAAAAGTCATGCCCCGCATTTACGGTTCGATTCAAAGCATCATGCCTTACATCCTTATCGGAGCCTCGCTGCTTTTGATAATTTTCGAACAGAGAAAGTTCCGCGCGCTTTTCGTTTTCCTTATGACCGGCGCGCTCGGCCTTTGCGTCCTGAATCTTCCAACATTAAACCAACCGCTTCTTCCGCTCCTTTCAGGTCTATTCGGAGGTTCCATGCTCATGATAAGCATAAAGACGAAAACGAAAATTCCTCCGCAAGTAATAACAAAACCCAAAGCAAAAATCGCGCGGCCGCTTCTCGGCGCGCTGATTGCTTCGCCTCTTTGCAGTTTCCTTCCCGGCCTCGGAAGCAGCCAGGCGGCAATCATCGGGCACAAGATTTCATCGGCCAAAGAAGAAAACGTCAGTCAATTTCTTGTGTTGCTCGGAGCGACAAACACTCTCGTTATGGGATTTTCTTTCCTCGCCCTCTACGCAATTTCAAAAACCCGCACAGGTTCCGCTTCCGCAATCCAAAACATATTGCCGGACCTTTCATCCCATGTCTTGATCGTCATTCTGGCGATTGTCGTTCTCGCCGGCATCGCATCTTTCTTCCTGACAATTTTCCTCGCAAAAAAATTCTCGAAATTCATCGAAAAAATAAATTACACGATTCTTTCAATTATAACAATCATAATCTTATCGATAGTTGTACTGGCGGTTTCCGGCATTCTTGGATTCCTTGTCTTGGTAATCTCGACTTTCGCCGGATTCTATTGCATCTCGCTCGGCGTGAGAAGAACTAACATGATGGGCAGCCTCCTCATCCCGACGATTTTGTATTATTTGGCTGGAATTTAATCTAAAACCACTTTCCCAAAGCTTCTTGCTTTTCAGGCTCTTTCCCGAAGATGCTGTCGATATATTTTTTCACGAGTTCTATATTTTGTCGAAGATAAGTTGAAAGATGATACTTCTCCGCAAGATTCAGCGCCGGTTCGAGATATTTTTTTATTCCGCCTTCATTCACCGTAAAAATCAGTTTGCCTCTGCAAACAGGGCATCTCCCTGTCAGCGGCGGCCTCCGGATTATTTCATTGCACCCGACGCACCTGAATTCCTGCATCGAGAACTTCCTTAAATTACCCCTAAGGTCCCTGATGAAATGCCTTTCAATCACAAGCTTGACGGTATCAGAAGTGTCCGCCCCCCTAAGTTTTTCCACAAGTTCCATCTGGTGCTGAACTTTTTCCATCATCGTCCCGAGAGATTTGTAAGAAGAACAAACTGCCCCGTCGTTGAAATTCTTGGTATCATGCGTGAACCCTATATTCAAAAAAGGGTCTTTCCCTTCTTTAAGCGCCAGCTTCACGTTCGGAATCTTGACTTCCGAAGAAGGCTTCCTTTGCTCCGCGGCGCGGTAAAGTTCAAGAGGATATTCAAAATTCTCCAGCATTTCCAAATCAAGAATCTGATCGTCAACTTCCCCCGCGCGAATTCTTCCGTTAAGCACAAGCGGCGCGTCCTGCGTTCCTCCCCGATGGCTCGGCAAGAATTTTTTCGAGAAATTGAGAAGAACGTCCAGCAAAAGCATCACCGCGATTTCATCTCCGTCGCAATCTCTCCGGACTGCAGCGTGCATGTACGGGCTCGCGTAAAGCCCCTGTGCCTGCGAGAATCCAACTATCCTTGAAATCACTCCGGCGCAATTGTGCGGCGCCATGCAAACCGCAAGAGTCCCTATCAAATCGTCCCTCTTCTTGATATTGTAAAAAGGTTCAATCCCGTAAAATCTTGTCAAAAGATCGTCGACAAATCCCGCAATCCTCACAAAAACTTCATCCGCCCGTTCATCTGTTCCTTCCGGCGAACTCGGAAGAAGAATGTCATGAGGCATGAGTTCGATTATCTGATCGTCTCTTTCAAGGGGCTTTCCGAAAACATCCTCCTTGTATCCGAGCTCCTTTAGTTTCTCCACACTCACAAGAATCTCCCTCGGTTTGAAAGCTGTTATCGGCAATTCGGTAGCGTCGAATCTTATAGTCCCGTCCTTGTTTACCTGAAGGTCATGCTTCGCCCTCAAGATCCCTTTCGCAAGATGTTCTGGTTCTTTTCCCGAAGACGACATCCCCCTAACTCCTTTTATCAGCGCAGGCAGCTCATCTGTTCGGATTCCCAGTTTTTCCTTCGCCTTCGCGAAAAAATGCTTGAAGTCTATAGTTTGATACGCCGACGTTCTCGAATTCCCATGGATCTCGCACGGCGATTTCAGCTTTTCGTCGCACTCCCTGCAATAATACATCTGCTTTGTCTCGCTTCCGCAGCTTTCGCACATAGGATAAATTGTTTCCTTGCTGCACGTCTCGCAAAATCTTATCGGGAACTCTCCGCGAACATTCCCTGCCTTATCCGCTTCGTAAACGCTCCTCAATCTCCCCCCTTCCTTCCCGACTGGAAAAAGTGTATTCGGGCTTCCGGTAAGTTTTCGCAGCTTCGCCTTCTCCGGCCTGCCCATTCTCGAACCTACAAAATCTCCGGCCTTGTCTTTGATCTCGAACCCCGAAAGCTCGTTGACAAAGCCCAAAACATTCTCAAAGCCTTTCGATTTTTCCGCAATATAATCCAGGCTCATTTCATCTTTCAGAAAACAGTCTTCTTTTTCCAAAACCCCCAAATCCAGCCCGAGATTGACAAAAAGCGCCCGGCTCTTTTCTCTGTCGACAACAATATTTTCTATAGTAACGTCATGTTCCAGCCCGAGAAGTTCCAGCGCCCTCTTGCCCGGTGCAAAATTTTCTTGGTCCGCCCGCGAATAAGGAAGAATAAGTTTCCTGCTCGCCCTCGAACGCCCGATCCAACGGACCAAATCCAAAAGCTGGTCTTTCGAGATTTGTGTCCAGAAAAAAGTGTGTCTCGGATTCAAGGGAACTCCATTTTCTTTGCTTATCTTCACCGCTTCATCGAGGCTGACATCAAAAGCATTCAGGCTTTTTTCCAATTCCGGATTTTTCTCTCTCAAATCCAGCCTCCACCATTCTTCCACATATCCTGGCTTAATCAACGGAGCTCTTCTGTTAACAACGTCGCTGAACGGAAAAAGCAAATCTCCGAGATAGATTATTTCTTCGGTATCTTTGTAAAGCTTCCTTCCTTCTTCTAAACTTTTGACCTGTTTCACGCTCCCGTTCTTCAGCCTGACAATTGGCCCATCTATCTCGTCGCACGCAGTCGCAACCATTCCTTTCGTGGGCTTTTCAAGCTTGAGCTGTGTCCCGACTGCGATAAAATTATCTGAAAACCCCATTGTCGCGGGATGGACTGAAGCCGCGCTGAACCCCGAGACCCTCCCGCGCCCGTATCTCAATCTGAAAGCTCCGCTCGCCGAAGGGTGTCCAAATATCGGCCTGCCTGCAACAATATCCTGAATGTAAGTCGGCCTGACATTCGCCGTCTCGATTTTTTCTTTCGGAATTTTATTTCTCTTCTCGTGAACTTCGAGATACTCTTTCAAAAAATCGTAGCCTGTCGATTTTATCCCGCCGGCTTTTGCCATTTCCAAAAGCCTGAAACCCTTCGCCGCTTTTTGCGCCAGCCCCTCGGAGAAAACAAGGCACATTCCGCCGCGAATAAAATTAGTCTCGACTCTTTCAAGATTTTTGTAATTCGAAACTTCTTTCTTTTCCGTAGGCTCACCCGCGATTTGTATCGGAATGTTCTTCGCGAGAAATTCTATTTCTTCATCAGTGGGCATATACTGCAGATTCGTGACGCGCTCATGGTAATCATGATTCTCCGTGACATATCTTTTCACTTCGCTTTCATCCGGATCGTACTTCGCAAAGCCGAACATCTCTCTCAAATAGTCTATAATCATCAAAACTCCGCATGAAGCCGTAGTCCCCGCGCTTCTTATCGGGCCCGAAAAATACGCAGCAAAATAATCCTTCCCGTCGCGCGTCTTCATCAGTTTTATTCCTGTGAATCCTTCTATCGGCGACGAGACAACCCCGAGAGTAATGTAAGAAAATCCTGTCCTTATTCCCGCCTCGATTCCTTCAAGCTGGCTCGAAAATTTGCAAAATTTCTCTTTAGCAATCTCTTCTGCAATCCTGAATGCAACGCCGTAATCCAGCTGCCCGTAAGTTTTTTCTAATTCCAAAATTCTTTCGTCTATCCCGCACCCGCTCATCTGCGGATAAATCGTTGCTATAAGCTCGACGCATTTCTGCGCCATGGTTTTCGCCAGGGGTATTTCAACTTTCGTGACGGGATCAAGCCCTGTGGCTTTCGCGACTTTCGCGGCGGCGTAAGCTTCTTTTATTTTCCTGTCGAAATTCTCAAAATAAGTTTCAGTTTCCATTTTCGATTCCAACGAGATCTTTTAATTCTGAAAAATTTTTTATTTCTTTGAATTTATTTAGCTCTTTATGTTTTGGATTGAAAACTCTTGGGTACCCGACAATTTCCAAGGCGGGAATATCATTTACATCGTCGCCGATGTAACAGACTTCAGAAAGCCTTACTTTGTTTTCTCTCGCAAGCCTTCTGATAAAATCGCCCTTGCTTTCAAGATCCAGGACCATTTCCCCTTCGCCCGTAAACCGCCCGTTTTCTGTATTAAGAATGTTGGAAAACGCGAAATCCATCCCAAGTTCTTCCCGCGCGCGATCCGCGACAAAACTCACTCCTGAAGAAACGATTCCACTTTTTATTTTTCCTGAATCCAGCGATTGAAAAAAATCTTTGGCTCCCTGCGAATAAGGAATCGGAAAGAGAAATTTCTCGACATCGGACAGGGAAAGGTCTTTCAGCATTTTCAATTGTTCCTTGAACCAATCAGAATAGCTGTACTCGGGCTTTTTGAAAAAGTTTTCTCGCGCCGCAAACCACTGATCTTTCAGTTCCTTTGAAAACGAATCCGGAATCGCATCCCAACTTGACATGAAAGGCTTGTTATTATATCCCCACAACGTTCCGTCGCCATCGGTTAAGATCATTTTTATCATTTTTTTCTTGATTCTCCGGGAACCTCGAAATCAAGAATCTTGATCGCCCCCGTTTTCAGGTTTAAAATCGGAACCTTGCAAAAGTCAGGATCATTCCCTCTTCGTTCCTGCATCGGAGTTATATCTTCCCAGGTGGATCCTGAAATTACAAGTATATTATTATAGAAAGTTATTCCGCATTTATGGGAATGGCCCGAGAAAAAAATGTCTGGAATCTTTTCTATGACAAACGGATCTTCTTCCAAGGGATAATACTGAACGGACATGTGGCTCGGAGCAAGATGCCTGTTTTTTAAAAGGTAAACCATGGCTTTCTCCGGCGCATTTTTCGCTTTTGCCTGAATCAGGGAAGGAACGTTGTCTATGTAATAGAAAAAAGAAAATCCGTGGTACATCAGCAGGTCAAATCCGGGAAAACCGTCGCGTTTCGCAAAATTGACCTTGCAGGGGTTTGTCGCGACGATGACGTTATCAAGTTTGTATAAATCTTCCGCGAATTTCTTGTCGAAGATCGGCTGCGGTTCCATGAGCCTGACGCAATCGTGGTTGCCGGGAATTATCACAATTGTAATGTCTTTTCTTATTTTATCCAAAAGCGCGGCGGCCCCTTCAAATTGTTTCTGGACGTCGGGAATGTCGAGAAAAGATTCCTGTTCCGGAAAGATTCCTACGCCTGCAATCAAGTCGCCGACGATGAAGAGATATTTTATCTTCGAAACTTCGGGGGTGTTGGGAACTTTGCCGTTGATGTAATCCAAAAACTTGTCGAAACTTTTATGCAAAAAAAGGTCGCTGCCGTAATGAAAATCTCCGATGAACAAAGCGTATTCTTCGACCGGCGATTTTTTTCTTTCTGGCAACATGGCTTCTGGAAAAACAATTTCATTCGCAAAGATTATCTCCTTGTTTCCTGATCCTGAAATCCCGATAACAGAATCCAGGGAGATTTCTTCCCCTTCTTTGTAAACTTCTTTCTTGTTCTGGTTTATCAAGACTTTTATGGTCCCTGTCTGGTCTTCGAGTTCAAGAATTATGTTTCCGTTTTTCGTGACGCTCTTTTTTGAAACAAGCCCGATCACGGAAATTCCCTGCCTGTTTCCTGAAATTTTATTTATCGAAACAAGGTTTTTCAGGTTTGGATGCTCCTGCAGAATCGTCCTCATTCGATTAAGTCGGTTCCTGAAAAAATTTGTGAAATCCGAAACTTCAACTTTCTTTTTCGATGCCGTCGGATAGGATACAACTTCAACAGGAGCAAGAAGTTCGTTTTGTGGTTTTGTTTTTTTTGTATCAGAAACATTAGATACTTCTCTTGAAATCTCCAGCTCAAGGCCGAGTTTTATTTTCAGTTTCTCAAGGCTTTTCTCGCCAGCCCCAAAAGAAAAATTTTCCGAATTTTCAAATTGTTTCATCCCCTGAAAGAAAACGCTTTTAGTGATTATTTTGCTATGGGTGTTCTCTTTGACCTTCTCCAAAACCAGCCTGACCGCTTCTGAATCAGTCGCTTCGCTGAATAGGTTCAAAACTTCTTTATCCAACAGTATTCCTTTCTCTAAACAAAAATTCAGGATTTCTTTTTGGTCCATTGTAAAATTATAAAAACTGAATCGAATCTTTTATGATGTCTTTGGCTTTCCCAATTATATCATTGGTTATCGCAAGCCGGATCTCCCTCATTCTCCCGCCCCTGCCTTTCGAAATCACGCGAACGTTGATTATTCCCAGCATGTCGAATTCCTGGATGATGTCGGAAACCCTTCTTTGCGTAAGAACTTCCGCTCTGTTCCTTGAACAAATATTTTGATAATGATTGTAAACATCTCCGGTAAATATCGGCTCCGCGGATTTCCCGTTTCTTAAAGAATCTTTATTTCTTTGCTCAAGCAAATTTATTATCGAATGCAAAACATACTGGAATTGTTTTGGTTCTGATTTTATTACATCAAGAATCTTGTCTTTCTCTATTTTGCTGTTCGCGTCGTCTATATGTTTCAGCAAGATCCTCTCGGAAGTTTCTCTTTCGGCCAACTCTCCTGCCACGCGAAGCAGATCCAAAGCGCGGCGGGCGTCTCCGTGTTCTCTCGCTGCATAAGCCGCGCACTTCGCGATCACGCCTTCCTGCAAAACATTTTCTTTGAATGCGAAGCCTGCCCTCTTGTTCAGAATCTCCTGCAGCTGCAGCGCATTATACGGCGGAAAAATAATTTCCTCTTCTGACAGTGAACTCCTGACTCTTGGATCGAGTTCATCGAGAAAAGTCAGATTATTGCTTATTCCGACAACGCAAATCTGCGCTTTCGAAAGTTCCGAGTTCAGTCTCGTGAGATTGTAAAGAAAATCGCTTGATATTTTTTTGACAGCCTGGTCTATTTCATCCAACACTAAAACTATGAGCTGCCTCTCGGAATCGATTATTTTTATGAACTTGCTGTAAACCGCTTCAGTCGGCAGGCCTGTATCAGGAACATCACCGCCAAGCTTTTTTATCAGTTCCGCAAGAATCCTATATTCTGTATCCGAAATTTTCCTCAATTTGCAGTTAAGGTATTCTATTCTCAATTTGAAATCGCTGTTCTTCGCAGACCTCTTTATAAGTTCATCCTTGACAAAAAGAATAGACAGTGTTTTTCCAGTCCCTGTCTTGCCATAAAGGAAAAGGTTGCTGCTTCTCTCTCCGCGCAGCACCGGCGCCATGATCGAAGCTATCTGTCTTATCTGTTCTTCTCTGTGGGGAATCTCTTCAGGCTGATAATTTATCTGTAAAAAAGATTTATCTTTGAAAATAGTATTCCTGTCAAACGACTCAAAAATTTTGTCAAGTTCCAAAGCCATTTTATTATTTGGCAAGCAAACCAATAACCAGATTAGCCAAACCGTTTAATTCGCTTGCAATCGATCCATCAAACCAAATTTTTTTATTCATTTCACACTCCGCCTTTACACACCCACACTTTGATTTCCTATGGAAAAACTTCTTCCAATGGATTTGTCGATGTAGAAAACTTTATTTCTTATATAAATAATTATGACTACTGAAAAAGAAAAACACCTCAATTTCTCATGGAAATTTATTTTACTTGATAGGTTCATTTTATCTAACAGATTTATTTTTTAAAATCCTAATTTTATTTGTTCAAGAATGATAAATTCTCTTTTCTTTTTCTGACCTTAATAATAATAATTTTAGTCAAGAATAATGTTTGAATAATAATAATAATAATTTTACTTAATATATATAATATATTATATATAATTTTTTAAATAAATAATAAATAAAAAAATTCAATTTTTCTTTTAAAAATATTTCTATACGAAATCAAGGGGTCAGGGAGTTAAGATACTTATGCCCTTTTATCTATCTTTGATATTATCTAGAATAATTCTCATCTTCCTAATTTCTAAAATTATTTTTATTCCTTTTTAGGTAAATACCCCCCAACTCTGCTGCAGGGTTGTTCATTTCTGCGCCGTCTTGATATATTCAATTTATTCAATATTCCAATTATAATTTCTTAGCTAATCAAAACCAAACAATTTCATATATCAACCAAACAATATTTTGATTCACAGAAAAGTTTATATAGGATTTTCATGTATTCCAGTTATGCAAGAAAAAAATCCTTTCTCTGCTATTACAGGGAAGATGATCGTGACAAAAGAGGGCAAAAGGCTCGGTTTCGTCAAAGATATAACTTTTGAAACGCGCTCCGGCGAACTGATAAATCTTGTTGTCAAAGATTCGACGCCTTACGTGAGAAACCTCAACCTCGAACGAACAGGGTCAAATGAACTTCTTATCCCTTACAATTCTATCATTGCCATTGGAGATTTTGTAATAGTTTCCGAAGAAGATCTTATATAATCAATGCATATTCTTACATAATTTCCCCCTTATTCCAAATTAATGTTGGATTAATTCTAATTAATGTTAAATTTAAATTCTAAACATTTATCTTATCTTTCTGATTGCCCCTATATCTTCTTTTGTTTCTCAAATTTTTTATCTTATTTCCAAATGAGCTTAAGAATTAAACTATCCAAAAATTTAAAAATGAACTTTAGATTTAATTTCTATGAAACTTTTAGGATTTAATTTCACAAAAATAAGAGCGGAACGTCTTGAAGGAAGTCCTGGCGGCATTAAGATAGTTCCTAATGTTATGATAAAGGAATTGAAGAGCGTCAAGGCGGACTTAATAAAGACCAAAGAGGAATTTATTGGTGTGAAATTTTCTTATATTGTGGATTATGAGAAAGATTATGCTAAAATAGAATTTTCGGGAGACCTTCTTGTTTCCGTCGAACCAAAATTGGCAAAAGAGATTTTGAAAGACTGGAAAGATAAAAAACTTAATCTTAATCTTAGGGTATTTATTTTCAACATAATCCTCCGGAAATCGAATATCAAAGCTATTGAACTCGAAGATGAGCTTGGGTTGCCTTTACATGTCCAGCTTCCTTCTGTGACTCTTGAAAGTTTCAGGGGTGCTGAAACCGACGAGGAAAAAACCCCCAAAAAAGATTGATTTTTCTTGAACAATAATCTTTTAAAATTAATCTCCTTCCCTTCTTAATGAAAATTTCTTCAGAGAAAAGAGAAAAAATTTCGGAACAGATTCTTGCGCTCCTGTTTATGAATTCCCCAAAACCGCTTTTCACTTTTCATATAGCCCGCGAGATTGCACGGGACGAAGAATTCGTAAAAACACTTCTACAGGACCTAAAAAAGAAAGGTCTTATT
>JBJKQQ010000026.1:0-10978 GCA_046705325.1 Candidatus Pacearchaeota archaeon
ACTTTTTGGAAAAGACTAATATCTTGGATCCATAAACATTATAAAATTTCTTTAGCCTTTATTTGTGTTTTAATCTCAGTGGGAGGAATTTTATTAATCTTAGACAATTCTGCTCCAGATACCGGATTACCTTATTCCATGTATCCTTTTGATGTTTATCTTTCTCCTCAGACAACAAGCGGATATATTCGAGATTTCTCTGTTAATTATAGTTTTGTGACCCATAAGGGAAATCTTGCATTTAGAATATTTCCTTGGACGAACCAAACTGATTTGAGACTTCTGGTTGATGTGCCTAATCAAATTAATGTTTCTAATTACACTGTTTTTTATCTAAACGAGGACAGATCTCCTGATAAAAATACTTCTCTTACTTGTTATAATACTTGGAATTATGGGGATAGTTCTACTTTTACTGGAATATCTTGTGATAACATTAATGGGTCTAAGACAATTTATGTAAACTTGAATCTATCCGGGAAACAAGACTTCTATCCCAATGGATTATTTGTTTTTAATTTTCCCTCCCTCGATACAACATTGCAGGATTATTTAGACACCCATTCTGAGGATTTATTAAGATTTAATTTTGGATCTAATTATAGGTGCGAAGGAACTTGTTTTAAACCCCAACTAGGAGATCTTAATCTCACTTTTAATTCAAATGAAAATATTTTTAGAGTTTATCGTCTACCTAATAGTAAACAAAGCGTTGGATTTTTTGCTAGTTTTGTTATAAATACTTATAACATCCAAAAAGAAAGGTCATCCTCTATTTTATTAGCAGTAGGGATATCTTTATTGACTGGAGCGATTTTTTCTTTTATTAGTATTTTAGTAGTTTTCTTTCAAGAGAAAAATAAGAAACTGGAAAATTAGCGAAGCAGATTTATTCTTCTTTTTCTTCAGCTTCTTCGACAACTTCTTCCATCTTTTCTACGAGAGGTTCATCGGAAGCTGGAAGTTCGCTTTCCTCTGAAGTTTCTTCGGCAGATTCGGATTCAGCATTTGTGCCGTTAGCTCCATTGAGCGCTTCTTCTTCGAGGGCTTTTGCTTCTTCTTTTTCGGATTCAAGATCATCTTTGTCTTTGATGTCTGTTAATCTGATTTTGAAAATCAATCTTTTTCCTGCAAGAGGGTGGTTAAGATCGAGTTTGATTGTTTCGGGCGTTACTTCTTTTATTGTTGCGTGGAACTGCTGGCCGTCCGGAGACATCAAGCCGAGAACCATTCCTTCTTCAGGTTCTTTGTCCATTGGAGGCATCTGGTTCCTGGGGAATTCGCGAACGAGGTCTTCCCTTCGTGGTCCGTAAGCGTCTTCAGGCGCGATTGAGAATTCTCTTTCATCTTCAACATCCATTCCGATAACGTTTTTCTCGAAACCGGGTATGACTTCGTGGCTTCCGACTGTGAATTTTATAGGGTGCGTGTGTCCCGCGTGTTCGCTTGAATCGAAGATAGTTCCATCTTCAAGCCTCCCTTCATATTCAACTGTTACGTAGTCGCCTTCTTTGACTCCCATGAAAAGTTCAGAAAATTAGGTTTTATAAGTGTTTCGGGTTGTGTTGGAAAATTCATCAAGTTGGATTTGTCCGCCGCGAGCCCCGACCGCCACCCCAAGTTGATAATAGAAAAAGTTATAATGGATTAGATTCTTGGCAAGTTAATCTTTGAAAGGAGGAATAGATAATATGAATTGGTGGGGTTTTACCGTTGGTCTTGTCGGAGTAGTGGGGGTTGTCTCTCAGATGCCTAAAGATTTTGGATCTTGGCTTGTTGGACTAGCTTTCTTAGTACTTTTTGCAAGTAGTTTCTTCCAAAAAAGATAAAGAAACTTAGAATTATTCTTTTTTATTTATTATTTTTTTCAGAACCATTCCCCCAAATTCTTCTGCGTCTGAATTTGTTTGAGGAGTTTGCTGCGATTTAGGATTTGCGTGTTATCAAAGTTGTATCTTTTCTTGCTGATGTTCTTTGCCATTTCGAGCAAGTTTTGTTCGGTGTCGAATTCTATTTTGCCTGATGCGATGGCTTTTCTTACAGATTCCCTGACAACCCAGACTCCGAGAGCTGCCCAATAAGTTGGGGTTTCAAGCCTTATGGCGAGAACTGAAGCCTGGCGGCGGATTGATTTTAGATATTCGAGAATCGCGAGGCGCGTTGCGTAATAACCGCCAACTGTGTTTGAAGCGTAAGTCGTTCTTCCTTTGAAACCTTCAGAGTCTGTTGAAGCTTTGATTTCATCCGAAGGGTTCCAGGAGCTGCCCGGCAGGTAAAGTTCGAAGAGTTCAAAACTGAAAACATTTGGGAAGAATAAAAGGACATATTGGTTGCCGAGAAATTCGCCGAAGAACAGTTCGTAGTTTTCGAGCCATGGAAATTCGCGGATTTCTTTCAAAATAGATTTTCCAAGTGTGTCATCCGTTGCGGTTATACTCCATCGTGTGGGGACGAGACGCTTGTCTTTTTTCAATCCGAGAGCTCCGACGCTTAGGATTTTTGTCAGGGTGTGCTCGTCGAAATGATTTTTGTAAAGATAAGCCATGCCTTCAGACGCTTTGATTTCGTCGTTCATGACTTTGTCGACTTTTGGATTCACTTTCACGTTTTCGGTTATCTTTGCCTGTTTCAGGCCGGCGTGCATTCCATGAGGAGTTAAAATCCGGTCTTTTCCGCCCTGCAAATTCAACCTGTTTTTCAGTTCGATTTCAACATCGACCGGCTTTGAAGCGATTGCGACTTCCTGCGCAATTTGAAGAAATCTTTTGTTCAGTCGCGTGTCCTGGACTTTAGACTGAAAGCGCGAATTGAGAAGGCTATTTCTTAAGTTGAGAACGTCGTTGATCTGGAAATTATTTTTTGCCCAGTATTTTTCGTCATCGTAAAGCCAGGCGTTTTCATCTTTTTCCAACGGACTCAAGATGCCGACATTAACAAGCGGATAACGCAACTTTGAGCCTATGAAAACGCTCGGCGGAGAAATGGAATCGATTCTTGAAACGTGTCCAAGGTTTTTGAATTTGAAATTCGTTTCCGCTATCTTTTTTACGACTGAGAATTTTATGTCATCCATTTTCTAATTACCCCGAGAATATAAAATTAAAGCGGTCAGAGTTTATATTAATTTATTGTTATTAAAAAGAAAATATTAATCAGGCGTTGAGAGTCACTCCTTCCTGTTTAGCAAAGTACTCAAGCAGTTCCCCTTCATTGCTCATTGAGCTAAGAGTGGTGTATTCTTGTTCAGTCATTTGTCGGTCTAACATTTTCTGATATAGTTCATTAAAATGACTTCTAACGGAAAGAGCGTTCACCGTGGATTCATCAAGCTTTCCACATATTTTGCTATGAAAATCACCAATCAAAGAGTAAACAGGATCAGATGCAAGAGTTCTTCTTTCGTTGCTGTTATAGACCTGTAACTCCACATTAGACATAGAATTAATAAGATCGTGATTTCTCTGAATCCTCTCGGCTATTTTTAATCTTTCTCTTAATAGAATTATTTCATTGTTTTGTCTGGAAATATAATCTCCGATTTGACTCATTTTAAATTAGTGTTTATTGGGGTTTATAAGAATTGTTGTAATATAAAATAAATGATACCCCTTAACTCTCTTCCCAAGGGATTACCTTTAAGTTAGGCCAATATTTTGTCTGTCTCGCAATATTGTTACTGAAAGTAAATCATTATCGAGAATATTCTTTTAACTGGCTGATATCTTCGAATCTTTTGGCTTTTAGCTCTTCGGCCAGTTCTGAAGCCACTTTGGCTGCGTAAAGAGGGCCGCGATAGATAAAGCCAGTGAAGCCTTCCAATAAATCCGCTCCGGCTTCGAGAAAATTGAAAGCGTCTCTTCCTGTGAAGATCCCTCCAATACCTATGAGTGGTTTAATCGTTATTTTTCTCAAAAATCCAATTGTTCTTAGCGCCTCATTTTCAAGGGGCTTGCCGCTTCTTCCAATTTGACCATAAATTGGGTGAACGTAGGACTCAGTGTTTACGCCTGCATAGCCATCTACGAAATCTTCTGAAACTTTGACGATATCGGATAACTGGCTCTCGGTGAGATTGGGCGGTAGCTTCACTATTCGCGGCTTACCTTTGCTTTCAGATTCCAGGCCCGCGAGCAGATCGCTTAATGCGTGAGGTTCAGCAAATGTCCTGCCGTCTTCAGTGTTTGGGCAACTGATATCGAGTTCTGTGAAAATCCCCAAATTCTTTAGTTGGCCGTAGGAAGATACGTAATCTCTAATTGCATAGTCCCCGGAGATTGTGGGGTTGTTTGTTTTTGCGATGCTCACTGCGAAGCAGACTTTGTCTTCCAGGGGTTGCAATCGCTCTTTCCCTGCTTCCACCCCATGATTGTTCAGGCCCATCCTGTTTAAGGCTGCGCTTTCTTCAACCAAGCGCCATAGCCTTGGTCTTGGATTGCCCCCGCTTGGAAGAGCAGTAAAAGAACCAACGACCTCACCGGCAAAACCGAGATAAGGGATCTTATCCGTGACGCGCGCTTCTTTGTCAAAGCCCGCGGCAAGCAGCAATGGTGACGAGAAAGTTTGGCCGAAGACGTTTACTTTGAGTGAATCAAATGAAGGTACGGAAAGATTTTCAGTATCCAGGTTTTCAATTTGCCTAAGGGCCATCTGGTGCATAGTTTCTGCGTCAAGATGAAGGCCGAAGATGAATGGCTTTGATAGCGTATATAACTTGTCAAGAGCCTTGGGTTTCATTTTAAGTAGAATAGCTTCGGGATTATAAGAATTATTGACTGCGAAAAGTGGTTTTGAGAATTGTGGTTTTGAAATATCCTTGAACAAATAAAGTTTATAAATCCTACTTATTGTATCAATACATGGATGAGGAATATAATTTCAAGGCAACTCTTGATGCTGAAGTTTTGATGGCGGAGTCAGAACCAAGCAAAACTATCGACGCGGTCCGAAGGGCTACAAGGCCAACTGCAGAGACTGAAAGATTTTATCAGGAAATTCAAAGGAAAAGAGCTGCAGATTGGAGCAATTATAAAAGTGGGCGTCTGAATTTTTAAAACAAACCCCTCTTGAAAATGCCTTTGTCGCGAATTTCAAAGGGCAATTCTTTTTCAGGAAGATAACGATGCTTGAGCAGAACAGCCTTTCGGCGGCGGTTGTCGTTTGAAAGTTCGATGATGCATTTGCTCCAGTAACGGAAAAGGTCGCCGCCTACAATGCTCGTGGATTTTCTTATTCCTTGTTTGAGGTCTTCTTCGGTGAGGAAATTTGAATAGACCTGGTTTGTTATTATTACAGGAATCTCTTGCTTCCTTGCGATTTCGGCCAGGTCGCGCATTTGCTTTGCAACTTCCATGTTTACGTTTTTTATTTGGTCATCGCCGTTGTCTGATTGCGCGGCGTCGCCAAGTTCAAGGCGGTAAAGCATTGCCATGCCGTCGACAATTATCAAATTGACAGATTCTTTTTTGATTTTGTCTCTTAGCGTGTTAAGAACTTCAAATTGCTCCTTGAAATTTGTAGGTTTCAAAAGAAGAATGTTTTTCAAAATTTCTTCATGTTCTTCCGGCGCGATTTGCTTCACTCTTTCAGGACTGAAACCGCCTTCAGTGTCTATGAAAAGAACCTTGTTGCCTTTTTTTGCCTGGCTGCAAGCCGCTAAAGTTACGAAGTTTGTTTTTCCGCTGCCGGGATTGCCGGCGATCATTGTTATAATATCTTTTTCATAGCCGCCGTAAAGCCATTTGTTCAAATCATAGCTTCCGGATGAGATTTTGTTTTGCGATGACATGGGAATAAAGAGGGGAGGGAATTAATAAGTATTATTGTATTCTAATAAAATACCTAAATATTTTTAAGGTTAGATTTACATCAGGATGAATGAGAGAATCTGCTTATCAAGAACTTTCTGACCGGATTGCGAGTGCAGAGTTTTTCAATGGGGTGGTGGGGCTAAACAAGATGTTGGGAGATTCTCAACGGCCGGCGTGAGAAATAAATTATCTTATTTATTTTATGAATATTTTGTCAAGCCTTTAGTTCCTGGAGAATATCATAAAAGAAGCCATAAAAAATTAGAGAATCGCGCTTTGTTTGGTAAATCCAGACTTATTAATGACGATTCTAAAAATATATAAACCAATATTTTTCTTGGTCTTGATGGCAGGAACTTTGATTGAAATTACTCTTGGAGAAACGGCTAATGGCGCGGCTGAACGGAGTTTCAATAATGATGTTGCAACTGATGCGGTGAGAAATTCTTTTAGCGAGGTGATGGAGCCTTCAAATCTCTTAGGGGACAGGGATCATGTTCCGCCGGAGTATTTGCATCCGAATGTTTATCATTACGACTCGCGCGACGCGATAGATTTGCTTGGAAAAGACAAGATTCTTGTGGGGATGTATTGCAATCATGGGATCGTTGTTCCTACAAACTATAACATAATCTTCAGCAGGCTTTTTCACTGCGCTCCGCTGATTAGCGTTGTTAAAGGTTATGAAGAACGTTTGGCTTTTTTGCATGTATGGACTGTAAGCAGGCACCCAGAGATTATGGACAGGCAAGTAAAATATTGGATGAAATCCATATCCCGGTTGGGAGAAGTCTCAGAAACCATTTTTGCTCCGAGAAAAAACAGCGTGGTTGGAGATACTGATTATGAAAAAGCTCTTGATTATATTTCCGAAACAAGCAGGAAGACAATTTTGTTGAATAGACAGATACAGGAGCTAAAAGGAGTATTCGACAAAAGAGGAGTTTATTTCCAGGAAGGAGGATATTATTTGTGGGAATGAAATCGCCTTCGGCAGATTTCTTCGTTTTGAAAAAATAATAGTGGGAAGATTTTTGGAGAAATTGTTCAACGTTTTTTGATGAGCGATTTGAAGTATTCTTAGAATATTTTTAGGACTCCAAAACTCACTTCAGTTTCTTGAAATCTTCGCCGGCTTTCTTGAGGTCTTTTTCGATTTCAGCAACTGCGTCAGAAACAGCTTTCTTTGCAGCCTTGCCTTTTGTCTTTACAAGCATGACTGGATTTTTTGTTGGATGCTCTCTTTTCCATGCTGCGAATGTTACGGAAGAATCTTTGTTCAGGTAAACTCTCAAGATCTCGGCTATTGTGATGCTGTCGGTTTCCAATTCAAGCTCGTCTTTTTCGCTCCTCAAAATCGTTATTTCCATAATGAAAATTCTCCAGAATAGTTTATAAATTTAATGGAATGGCTTGAAGATTATTGGAAATCATTCCCTTGAGTTTTCTTCAAGAATCTTGTCGATTTCTTCCCTGGAAACAGATTCATCTTTTTCGCGGTCTTTGACTTTGACGCGCTTCTTTATCCTTAACAAGTCGCCGATGGTCCAGCGTTTTTCTTTTTCGCCCAAGTTAAGGTCTTCCGTTTCAGGATTTTCTCCGGATGCTTCGGAAGTTGTTTCAGCGGATTTTTCGGGGAGTTTAGTGTAAGTATCGTAAGGGATTTTCGTGATCTGGATTTTCAGGGCCTGCTGGATTTTTTTGACAAGCGCTTCATGCTCCCTGGGGAGGATTCCTTTTTCAGCCATCTCGATCGCGGCGGTCGGCTCGTGAATCATGTCCGCGAGGCTTCTTTGGGTTAAGTGCCTCGCTCTTCTCGCGCGCATTATGACCCAGTGGAAATTTCGAATCATGCCCGAGCTTCCGGAAGCGTCCGCTTCCGGATTCGAAGATTCTATTTTGTTCCTGAAGCTTTTGTCCGCAACTTTTCTCAATTCTTCATCCTGTTTTTTTCTCGCTTTGAATTCTTCCTCGCGCCTTTTTCTTTCTGCGAGCATCTTTTCCCTTTTCGCCCGGGGGTTGACCGGAACGCCTGACATCTTGGCGAGCCTTTCCTGAACAGACAACGGCTGGTCGTTTCCGAAAGCGTCAATGCCGGGTTTTTTTATCAGCGGAAGATTTTCCCTGAACTGGCAGGTT
Source organism: Candidatus Pacearchaeota archaeon (assembly GCA_046705325.1). Taxonomy (GTDB): domain Archaea; phylum Nanobdellota; class Nanobdellia; order Pacearchaeales; family GW2011-AR1; genus JAKLIN01. Next base: position 7,947 of record JBJKQQ010000026.1, read on the forward strand.
TCGCAGATTTTCACAATCTCTTTTTCCGAAATCGCGTCGCGCAGGTTTTGCGCCGAGCCGCATTTGTAGCACCTTTCCATACTTATTTAGCTAATGCGCTTTTTTTAAAGATTCTCGTGTTGGAGAATAAGAATTGTTTTAGGCCGTGAGATATCTTTCTATTTCATTTATGTTTCCGGGATTGCGCAAAGTCACATTCCCGTTGATAATCAGCGTCAGGGGCTGCGTTATATTATATTTCTCTTTCAACTGGCTTATGAGGGTGCTGTTCAGGTTAACGTCGAAAGAATAAATGACCAGATTGGGGTGTTTTGAATACACTGTGCTTAGGACGTTTCCAAGCTCTTCGCTTTTCGACACTTCGCTCGGGTCGTTTGAATAGAAAAATAAGACGGTGTTGACTCCGGAGCCGCATTCCGCGTTCATGTGCTGCACGAATTCAAGGTGCTCAAGTTCAACCAGCGTGTAGAATTTTTTCTCGTCAAGCACGTTCTGGTTGTTCTTCCCGAATTTTTGTTCGAGGTCGTTTATTATGCCCCCCTGGATTCCCAGATCCGACGAGACTTTTCCGAAACTTTCATTTGAGCAAAGGGTGTTGTTGAAAAACGTGTACTCGAGCTTGTCCTGGAAGATGTTATATGCGAGATTATTTTGGAGGCCCGACACTCTTTGCAGTTCCACCATGGACAGCGAGTAACTGACGAGGATTATTATCGCAAAGATTATCGTGCTTATGACAAACGCAAGGATATACCTTTTTCCGCTTTTCAGTTCCCTTTTTTCCATTTTAATTTTATCCGTTTGTTTCTTATATACCTTACTATCTCCAACTGACTTTCCTGTTGAACAGTGCGTAGATAAATGAGACTATCCACCAGACTCCGAAGAGCGTCCCGAACGCCAGCAGGAACAGCGGGATGTTGACAAGTGAGCCCCGAATCTTCCCCGATTTTTTCCGGGCGTAGTAAGAATAGAATATCATCAGTCCAGAGAAAACTATCAGCGAGATGAAAACCGGGTTAGAAACTAAGAGAAAAATATTTTTTTCTATTATGAGCCAGTTCAGCTGGAACGCGTTCAGGATGTTGAAATTTATGTTGTGCAGGAAAATTGCCTGTTTCCTTATCTCGGAGATGCTTTTTATCAGCATGTATCCTGTGAGGAACATCGAGAAAAAGACGCTTATCCAGGCCATTGGCATGACGAAAATCCCGAGGTCGCCGTATTTTCTCCCCATCATTTTTCTGTATTTGAGCGTGTTTTTCAGCAGGCCGTAATTCCATCGCCTTCTCTGGATAAGGAGGCCTTTGAAAGTTTTCGGAGTGTTTGTGTAGACTGTCGCTTCGGGGCAGTTTTCGATCCGGTAACCGTGGTACTGGATTCTCAATGACATCTCGAGATCTTCGGTTATGTTGCCTACGTCGTAACCGCCGTGCTTGTCGAAGAAAGATTTCCTGTAAGCGGAGAACGCGCCGGGAGAGATGAAAATTGAGTTGAGGGAAGCGAAAGCTTTTCTCAAGAATACTCCAAGAATGTATTCCATGTGCTGAATTTTTTGCCAGATCCCCTTCGGATTGTGGACGAGCATCGCCGGGGTCACCGACATTATCTCGGGGTCTTTGAAGAACCGGACCATTTTTTTCATGCTCCCGCGCTTCGCGTAAGTGTCCGCGTCCATCGTGAATATTATCTCGCCTTTCGCTTTCGAGATTCCAAGATTGAGTGCGTTGCCTTTTCCCTGTTCTTTTTCGGTGTAAACTCTCACGCCGCGGCCTTCAAAACTTTTTGCGATTTCCAGCGTCTTGTCTTTGCTATTGTTGTTTACTACAATAACTTCAAGTTTTTCTTTGGGGTAATCCGCTTCCAATATAGATTCCACCATCTTGGCTATCGATTTTTCTTCGTTCCATGCAGGAATTATTATCGATACCGAAGGAAGTTCCTCGTCGGTGAAAAGCGGGACTTTTTTTCCTCTTTCCGCAATGACGCTCAAGATATAGAATACCGCCGCCACGAGCCCGACGTAAATCGAGGCGTAAATTATTATGTTTATCCAGTCCATTATTCTTCTCCTTCCGGTTCTTCAGAATCGGTTTCCGAATTTTCCTGCGCGGCTTTTGGATTTTTCAAAAAGTCTTTCGGGTCCTGGATGTTGAAGTAATCGAAGAATTCTTCCGACAGTGAGAGCTCTGCGGTGTGGCCGGCTTTTCTCTTTTTTATCAGGTTCAGGTCAAGGAATTTCTTGATGTGGTCGTAGGCTTTGTTGCTTCGGATTTTTATGACGACGGATTGCTTTATCGGCTGCTTGTACGCGATGATTCCGAGAGTTTCCATTTCGGCTTTTGAAAATTCCGACGAGCCTGTTGCGAGTTTTGTCGTGATGTTGGCGTATTCTTTCTTGATATCCATCTTCCAGCGGCCGTTCATCTCGACGATTTCTATCGCGGAGTCATCGCGGTCGTATTTTTCTTTCAGGCTTTCAATCGTTTCACGAATTATTATGGGATTCAGGTCCGAAATCGAAATCAATTCCTGCATCGACAAAAATCTTGCGGAAATGAAGAAAATCGCTTCGAGTTTTTTCATGTACTCCCTTTCAGGAGATTCATCAATTTCGTCTGCAGTGCCTGAAGTTATGTCCATCAGAGTCCAAATCTTTGTAAGTTTAAAAGGATTTTGAAATCTATTCAGTCAGGGCTATACTCGTAAAAATAATACTGGTTGCTGTTCCCCATAAACTTGAATTGGGTGCTGTTGTTCATCCAGCTTATTTTCGGATCGCTTTCGGTTTGGTTGTTTATTATCAATGCGCTATTTTTCTCCAGGATAGAATAATCTCCCTTGTAGAAGCTGTCCGGAGTGCCCCATGGCAATAGCTCCGTTTTTAATCCGGTGTAGTAGGCGAAGACAGGCCAGTCATCTTCGACAAAAAAGTAAATCGTCCCGTTGAACCCGAGGTCTTTCGTCAAATAATTCGAGGCGATCATATCCGCGCTTTTCGAACTGTCTACAATATTGAGTCCGCTGAAAAA
>JBJKQQ010000027.1:0-4881 GCA_046705325.1 Candidatus Pacearchaeota archaeon
ACAATCGCCTTGCATTTTTTCACCTTGTCCAAAAGCTTCGCGTCAACCTTTGAATAAATAAAAACGCTCACGACATCCGCATCTTTCGCAGAGGAGACGTTGTCCGCCGTCAAAGCATCCTTAAAAAAAACCAACTTCTGGCCTTTCAGCTTTTGCCTGATGTAAACCTTCTCCCAATCTTTTATCTCGAAAAATGCTATTTTCATTTTCACTTCTTTTGAAAAACAAACAAGCGTTAATTAAAAATCTTTGGTTTCATGAAATGACCTTTTAGATTTTGTTCAAATGAACATGCCTCTTTTTTCCGAGTTCGCAAGGAAAACGCAAGGGATTTATTCCCGCAGCTTTTCCGAGTTCGCAAGGAAAACGCAAGGGATTTATTCCCGCAGCTTTTCTCGGATTGAATTGGTAAAAACATTGGAACCCCGCGAATTCCATTATCAACCTAAAATTAATTCGGGCTTAGCTCGCTATCTCAAGGACGCGGCGGGCGGGAGAACCGATAAAAGCAAAACATCAACTTTAAATTCTCAATTTCTAATGAATCTCAGGGGCCTGTAGTATAACGGCAATACGCTTGGTTCGCAGCCAGGTGATCCGGGTTCAATTCCCGGCAGGTCCATGTTTTTGATTTTCCCGATTTAAATTTTTCAGCCAAATTAATATCACCTCTTTTTCCTGAGCCTGCGAAGGAAACATAAGGGATTTATTCCCGTCAATTTCTGGAGATTTTGAAAACCGCTGAATCTCACGAATTCCATTATCAACTTAAAAATCGCTTTTGCAATCGGGGCGGGAGGGTGGGAATGCAAATTTCAAAAGCGATTTTTTCGGATAAGCGATCACTTCTTAGTTTTTGTCTTTCCTGATTTCCGATTCAGCAAAATCCATTCCGCATGCGCCCAACCCAGAGGCGTCGCCCAATAAATCAATTTCTCTTTGTCTTTTTCAGAAGAGCCTTTGACAGTTTTCGTCAGCCTCTCCGCTGTTTTCATTCCGTGAATGATTCGCTCATTGAATTCTATCTCGTGGTTTTTCCAGTCGTTGTATTCGGATTTTGTCGCGACATGCTCCGGCAGCAAACCTGAAGAATGCGAAGCGACTTTCTTGATCCACTTCATGCACATCTCATAATCTTTTCTCATCCCAAGCTCTTTGAAAAATCGCGCGCCCCAAATCGTGAAAACCGTCCAGCTTCCGCTCCCGCCTGTGTACCAATGCCAACTCTCAACAATCTCGAATTTCCTGAATCTCCTGAAACCTCCGATCTCCTTGTTCCACAGATGTTTCTTCAAAAAATTCATCGTGGTTCTCAAGGCTTTTTTAGAATCCGAAAGCCCGAAGTAAAACGGCGCAAGCTGCGAAATGTCCGGCGTGTTTTTCAGCTTTGGCTTCTTGATATAAAATCCTTTTTTCTTATTGAACAATTTCTTGTTGATATTTTTCTGCAACTCATCTGCTTTTTTCTTCCAGCTTTTCGCTTCTTTCTCATGTCCAAGAATCTTCGCAATTTCCGAAGCATCTACAAGGCCGCGCCACGACGAGCAATTAGACCAAAGCTCAAAGCCCTTTTCAAGTTCAATAGATTCGTGAATGCTCCTTTCTGTTTTCAACAAACCCCGACGCGAAAGCGAGAATATCAATTTTACAGCATCCTGAATCAACGGCCACATGTTCTCGAGAAAGACTTCTCTTTTTCCTGCAAGATAAGTGTCATAAATCCCATGCAGCAAAAGTCCCGCATTGTCATTTTCCTTGTCCTGCGTCGCCGACGGCAAGCCAACAGAATCGTACCGATGGAAAACTTCTTTGTATTGGCTTATCTTGGCGTTCTCTTTCATGAAATAATAAAACTTCTCCGACTCCTTGCTCTTGCCTGCAGCATTGAGCGCATTTGTAATAATCACCGCATCGCGAACATAGACATAAGGGTAAGCTCCTTTTTCAGGTGTCGCCAAAATCCCGCCATTTTTCAGCTGCAAACTTTTCAAAACTTTCAAACTCTTTTCTATCGAAGCAGTCATTTCCCAAAAAACCTTCTAGTAAATTTAAAATTGTAATCATGGCCGGCATCTTTGGCATAGAAAGACATGAATTCCATCGTGCCTTTGCTGGTGTTGATCGCCCGATGCCCTGCGCGCGGCGGAATAAAATACATTTTATTCTTTTTCATTTCAAAACTCTTGGCTTTTTTGTTTTCCTGAATCAACAACTTTCCTTTGCCTTTTGTCAAAATATAAATCTCACCTCGCGGCTTTTTATGCCGATGCCCTTTCGTCATGAAAAATTCTTTGTTGATCGCGCCCGCATGAAGAACGGTCAACGCAGCTTCAAAAGTCCCGAAATCCTTAATGTAAACTTCATAGATCACAGGATTGCCTTTCACGCCAGAAGAATCTCTGTACCTGTCTTTCATATCTGAAAGTTTTCTTACAACTTTGCTGTCAAAATTCTTTCTCAAGTCTTCATAATCAACTTCAATCTTCACCCTCTAACTAACTCCAAATTATCTTCTTTAATTCCTTTGCCAACTCAAGCGGCTTGTCGGACTGCCAAATATTTCTCCCGACTGCCATCCCTGCTGCGCCCGCTTCCATGATATCCTTGACTTCTTTCAAGAATACTTTTCCTTCCTCATGCGTTCCGCCAGCGATAAAAACTTTGGTTTTTCCTGCAGACTCAACAGCCCACTTCAAATCTTTTGGCTTTCCATCATATTTCAGCTTCACGAGGTCTGCTCCAATTTCCAGCGCCACGCGCGCAGCGTAAGCTATCAATTCCCCGACAGGTTTTTTCTCAACGCTTTTTCCACGAGGATAAATCCATGCAATGACCGGCAATCCCAATTTATGCGCTTCTTCTTCAATCGCGTCAAACTCTTTCATCATCACGCTTTCAAATCTGCTTCCAATGTAAAGCGTGTAACCGACAGCAACTGCTCCAAGCGAAACAGCTTCCTTAACGCTGCAAATCTGCCTCGAAACCGGCTCGCCTTTTAACAAATTTGTCTTCCCGTTCAATTTCACAATCAACGGCACGCCAGACTCTTTTATTTCATGATTGTACTTTTCAGCAATCCCTTTCTGGAAAATCAACGCATTGAATTTTCCTTTCTTCGCGATTTCTATAATGTATCTCGGATCAACATCTTTGTCATTGAAATCCGTCGGCCCGTGCTCCAATCCGTGGTCGTAAGCCAGGAACATTGCTTTCCCGCTCTTCAATATTTTATTTAACGTCAGTTTTTTCATTTTATCCTTTATCTTCTCTTCAAACTCCGTTTAATTAAATTATTCTTCGCCCCGAAATTTCTTATGACAGATTCAGATTCCTGCAATCCCAATTTCAAACTTTCCTGAATTGACTTGCCTGCAATCTGCCCGGCGACAAAACCCGAAGCGAAAGCATCGCCGGCTCCCGTCCGCTCGACAACTTTAATCTTATGCGGAATGATAGAATAAATTTTTTCTCCGTCAAACGCCAAAGTTTTCTTGTTTTTATTTGTCATGACCACAACGCGAGGTCCAAGTTCTCTCAAAGCTTCCAACAGCTTTCTGCCTTCAATTTTCTTTTTCACCAACATTTGCGCTTCCTCATGATTCAAGACCAAAATCTCCGTAAGTTTCAAAATCTCCCTAAGATTTTTCCTCTCAATCAGATAATCGCTCGGATTGAATGCAATCTTAACTCCGCGCTTGTGCATCATCCTCGCAAGCTTCTTCTGCGTTTCAAAACTTTCTCCAAGCAGCGAAGAATAATAAAGCCACTTAGTTTTTACTTTTTTTATATCAGAAATCTTAACGTCATCATTCACGCCCTTGTAAGTCAGGATCGTCCGGTCATCTTCCTTGCTGTCCAAAATTGCAGAATATCCTCCGATTGCTTTTTTGTCCTTCTCTATCTTTCCAAGAAATTCAACTTTTTCTTTTTTCAACATCTCAAGAATTTGCCCTCCGCCAAAACCTGAATCAAGTTTCCCGATGTAACCTGTTTTCAATCCAAGCCTCGCAAACGCAACAGCAGTATTCGTTCCGCCGCCGCCAATATCGAACCTCATGCCTTTCAAAAGAATCTTGCTTCCGACAGGATAAGCCATGAAGCCCCTCTTTTCAGCCAAACCAGTCTCTAAAAAGATATCAACAACTGCCGAACCAAAAGTCACCACATCAAAACTCATCTCTTTTACACCTCAATAGAATAAACAAGATCCCCAATAAAAAGCTTTTGGATTTTTTGTTTTTTAGGAATTAGACAAAGAAATTATTGTAAGGAAACTTCAATAACTCAAAACTAACGAAGTATTTGGAAAGAGAATTTAACTTATTGCCTGAAAAAGAGGTGATAAATTTAATGCCAATGTGCGAACGAAGTGAGCTATTCTTAGGGTGCGGCCGAGCGACTTCGTGGTAGGGCAATCTTAGTTTTCTTTTACACTGTAGCTTTTCTTTTTCTAAAAAGAAAAACCCAGCGGGGTCGCGAGTTGGGTGGGAGAACTGAATAAACTATTAAATTTATTTATCATAAAACCCCAGCGCTTCCAATCCCGGCAGCTTTTCTCCTGCAACATAATCAAGCAAAGCGCCGCCTGAAAGCGAAACATGCCCGAATTTGTCTTCAGAGATTCTGGATTTTGCAACTGCATCGCTCAACTGCCCGCCGCCAAGAAGAGAGAACGCTTTGCTGTTCGCGATTGCGTTCAAAATCGCATTCGTTCCCTGAAAAAACTGGTCTTCGGAATAATAGCCCGCAGGCCCTTTCATGTAAATCGACTTAGCTTTCGCGATTTCTGCAACATATTTCTTCTGCGTCTCCGGACCGATATCGAATATTTCAAAATCAACAGGAAAATCTTTCAAAGGCACATCTTTCCTCGCTCCGGAC
>JBJKQQ010000028.1:0-12338 GCA_046705325.1 Candidatus Pacearchaeota archaeon
GTAAATAATAAAAGAGATAAAGTGGAGCCGGAATATAGTAAAATGAAAAAACAGGAAAAACCAAAAGTCCAAAACATGAAACATGAAACTACGAAAATATCCGTGGACGAGATGGCGGCGTTTTGCAAAAGGAAAGGTTTCGTTTATCCTTCGGGAGAAATCTACGGGGGGCTTTCGGGATTCTGGGATTACGGACACCTTGGAATCCAATTAAAAAAGAATTTTGAAAATCTCTGGAGGAAATACTTTTTAGGATTAAGTGACAATTTTTTTGAGATTGAGGCATCGGAGATTATGCCCGAGAATGTTTTTGTCGCCAGCGGCCACCTGAAGAATTTTAATGATATCGCTGCAAAATGCAAGAAGGGGCATATTGAAAGAGCGGACCATTTGGTTGAGAAATATACACATAAGAAGGCTGAAGGATTAAGCTCCGATGAACTTTTTGGTTTAATAAAAGAGAACAATGCGGTGTGCTCGGTTTGCGGGGGCAGAATTGAGTACGTCGGCACGGTCAACATGATGTTTCCAGTTGAACTTGGCGTTGGCAATGTGACAAAAGCATATCTCCGGCCGGAGACTGCGCAAAGCCCGTATGTAAATTTCAAGACTGAATTTGAACTGACAAGAAGCAAACTGCCTTTGGGTCTGGCGCTTATTGGCCGGGCGTACCGGAATGAACTATCTCCCCGGAATATGCTGTTAAGGCAGAGAGCTTTCACTCAGGCTGAGCTGCAGATTTTCTTCAATCCCAAAAATATCAACAAGCATGAAGATTTTGAAAGTGTTTCAGAATATAAGCTTAGGGTTATGCTTTCTGATGAAAGAGAGAAGGGGATTAGGGAAATAAGCTGCAATGAGCTGGCTGAGAAGATTCCGAAGTTTTATGTTTATCACATGGCGAAAGTGCAGCAATTTTATCTTGACACTTTGGGTTTTGACAAAGAGAAATTCCGGCTTTATCAGCTGAATGATAAGGAGAAAGCTTTCTATAATAAATTTCATTTTGACATGGAAGCTGATCTCGGAGTTTTGGGCTGGACCGAAATCGGCGGAGTTCATTACCGGACGGACCACGATCTGAAGGGCCATCAGGAAGTTTCAAAACAGAATCTCACCGTTCTTGATGAGGAGACTCATGAAAAATTTATTCCTCATGTTTTGGAGTTGAGCTTCGGAGTTGACCGGAATTTTCAGACGCTGCTAACTTTTGCGTACCATGTCGATGAGAAAAGACAAAATGTTGTTTTGCATCTGAACCCAAGGCTCGCGCCGGTTAAGGCGGCGATTTTCCCGATAGTGAAAAAGCCGGAGTTTGAGAAGCTTGCCGAAGAAATCGTTGATGATTTAAGCGAAGAATGGAATGTTGCTTATGACAAGTCCGGAAGCATAGGAAGAAGGTATTCGAGAAACGATGAAATCGGAACGCCGTTTTGCATAACTGTCGACGAGGAAAGTCTTGAGAATGAAGATGCGACCGTTCGCTTGCGTGATTCGGGAGAGCAGGTTAGAATAAAAAGAAAAGATCTGAAAGACGCGCTGAGACATGCGATGAACGGCGAAGATATTTTTAATTTCGGAAAGCGCGTGGACACGAGGAAGAAAGAAGAATAAAGTCGGAACTCTGTCTCTCAAAAAATCGCTTTTGAGGTTTTTATTCTCCCTTCCACACCATAATTCCAAAAGCGATTTTTCTTGGAAAATTGATAATGGAACCCTGAAAAATCAAAAATTATAAAAAAGATTTCTTGTTTTTTGGAGAATGTTTGAGAATTTCCTTTCAGCTCTTTCACAGAATACTCTCACAGCTTATTTAATTACGCTTGGAATCTTTGCAGGGCTTTTTGCTGTCTTTAAGATTTTGAATTCCTACGCTGTTTTTGCACTAAAGAAATTTGCGAAGAAAACCAAAAATAATGTTGATGATTTAGTTGTCGCTTTCTTGGATAGGATTGGCTGGCCTTTTTATCTTTTCATCTCATTTTATATCGCGACATTATTCTTGAAACTCCCTGATGTTGTGAACCTGGTTTTGAAATACCTTCTAATAATCTTTATTGTTATTTATTCTGCGCGAGGACTGGTCGGGATATCAAACAACCTATTTGATATCTACAAGGAAAAGAGGAAAAATTCCAACAAATCTGCGAATGAGTCCATGACAAGAGTAATGAAGCTTCTTCTGAAAGTTGTCATATGGTCTTTAGCTCTGTTGATGGCGCTTTCAAATTTCGGAGTTGAGATAACTCCGTTGATTGCAAGCCTTGGAGTGGGAGGAGTTGCTATTGCCATAGCTTTGCAAAGGATCCTTGGAGATTTATTTTCAGCGTTTGCGATTTATCTTGACAAGCCGTTCGAAGAAGGCGATTTCATAATAATCGGAGACGATATGGGTGTCGTGAAACATATCGGAATCCGTTCAACCAGGATAGAAGCTCTCGGAGGGCAGGAACTTGTGATTGGAAACAGCGAACTTACAAGCTCCAGGATAAACAATTACAAGAAGATGAACAGAAGAAGAGTTGTTTTTTCTTTTGGCGTTGAATATAAGACTTCTGTGAAGCAGCTCAAAGAAATAAAGAAAATTGTCGAGAAAATAATAACTGGGGTGAAAGACTGCACTTTGGACAGAGTTCATTTTAAGCAATTTGGAGACTCGAGCCTGAATTTTGAATGTGTCTATTATTTGGAGAGCAGCGATTACAATGTTTACATGGACCGGCAGGAAGAAATCAACTTGAATATAAAAGAAAAAATTGAGAAACTTGGAGTTGGATTTGCTTTTCCCACCAGAACGATTTATCTGGAAAAATAATTCTCCTGTAAATCTATTGTTGCCAAAAATTACAGAAGAATATTTAAACTTCCTTCAAATTGATTTGTGAATTAAAAAGGGGATGAAATAATGGCAAAGAAAAAGGCAGCTAAGAAAGCAGCACCAAAGAAGTCTTCAAAGAAAAAGAAATAGGCTTCCTAATTCATAATTTATTTCATTTTTGTTTTTTATTTTGGTTTCTCTATTTTTAAAAAATGGCTGCGCTGAGATTTGAACTCAGGACCTCCGGCTCATGAGACCAGCGCTCTAACCAACTGAGCTACGCAGCCTTTCAGTTAGAAAAAGTAAACGTTATTTAAAGGTTTTTAGAACTTGATTGATTGGATTCTATAGGATTATTCTGAAGAATTTTCTGCCTTGTGTTTTGCTTCTTTCTTCTTTTCCCGTGCAAGAAGGCCTGCTACCTGATTTCTTATCTTCTTGCTCGGCATGGTGTCCGAAAGAATTTTCTTGTTTTTTTCAAAACTTTCAGTAAATGGAATGTCTTTTTCTGCCAATGTAGCGGCAGTTCTCTTGACGAGCTTTGTTTTTATCTTTCCCATGATTAAATTGTAGATTTGTTATTTTTAAGGGTTTCTATCCTATTTTTTCTATGCTTTTCAGGGCTTTTGAAGCATTAATGAAATTTTCTATCTTTTTGGCGGGTTCGCCGAAGCAGAGGATTCTGTAATCCAGGTTTAGGGCTTCAGCTTTTTTGTAAGCTTTTGTAATGTCATCTTCTAAAATCCTTTTTTTATTGTATGCTATTATCAGAAATTCTTCTGTGCTTTCTTGTTCCTTTACCTTGAATATAATTTTGTTGATTGCGATTTCTTCTATGCCAAGAATTTCAGTGCTTTGGCTTTCGAGATAATCTTTCACGCGGTTGAAGAACTTGCTGTCTTCGGCTTTTTTTGCAGGTTTTTTCGATATGGATCTTTTCGGAGTTTTTATTGCTGGCTTCTTTGGTTTTGTCTCTGATTTCTTTTCTTCGATTTCTTTTGGTTCTTCTTCATTGTCGAAAATGTTTATTGATTCTTCTTCGGATTCAGTTGGCTTTGGGTTTTCTTCGTGAGGTTTTTCTTCTTGTTCTTTTTCAGGGGTTTTGCTGAAATCTAATTCGCTTGCTGTAAAATATCTCCAGACAATTTCTTCATTTTTTGTTCTGAATGGAATTGCGAAGTCTTTGATTTCACGGAGCGCTACGCGAATTGCAGGTTCCTGTTCCGAATCTTTGAGGAATTTTTTCTCTTTCAGCAAAATGTAAGCTTCCTTTTCTTTGCTTTTCAAATAGTTAGAATATTTATCGAGTTGAGGTTCCTGGCCCGGAATGAAATAAATCGGCGAGCTGCCGACGCGCATCACAGAAGTTTTTACGGCCTTGTCGGAAAGCAATTCAGAGAGAAATGCGGATGTGAAAAGGATGCTTTGCTCCGCGTATTGCGAAATGTGAACCGGCAGGCTCGGGCCGTTGATTCTAAGAAATGACAGTATCTTCTCTTTTATTTGGGCTGCGTCTTGGGGCATGAGTTAAGAAAAATCGAGGGAGTTATAAATATTCTGTTGATAGGAGTATAATAATCTTTATAGAGATATTTTCCATTTCGAGGGTAATGATAGATTATTTAAAATGATTTTGATTTAACAGAATATGGCAGAAGAGGTTAAAATTGTTAAAGCTTCGGTCAAGGATATGCCTTTCTTAATAAAATTAAGAAAAGAACTTTTTGCGGAAGAAGAAAAGCATTATCCAAAAGCGCTTCGCGCATACAAGAGAATTGTAAAAAACACTGATGAAATTTTAAGAAAAGATTTCTCAAAGAAAATCCATTCGAGAAAAACTAGAATTTTTGTAGCCAAAATAAATGGAGAAATCGTCGGGTACATTGAAGGCAGTGTTTGGAAAAAGGATTCATTTTTAGAGGTTAAGAAGATTGGAGATGTAAACCAAATTATCGTAACTCGAAAATACAGAAAACAAGGGATCGCCAAAAGGTTGTATTCAGAAATAGAAAAATGGTTTGCAAATGAGAAATGTGGTCTCCAAGAACTATATGTTCTTCTTGGAAATCCTGCGGCAGAGTTATACAGAAAATGGGGTTATAAGACAACCGTCCTTAGAATGACAAAAGGGATGACACGAAAAAAGAATTAATCCGATTACAATAATTTGCTCTCGCTTTATTAACTGCTCATGTCCTCGCGATAAAATTAAAAAGTTAAGATTCCTAATTTTAAAATGGGGCTTGAAGATATTATAGAACCTTTTGCGATGATTTTTGATTTATTCGAGGGAAAATTATTTTGGATTCTAGCGGCGATTCTTGCAATTATTTTGATTTACGTTTTTTTGATAAAGTAAATCATGGTTTAATCCATTTGACTTCGTAATAAGTTATGTCGCCTTCTTCGTCGACAATCGCGAGGAGGAGGTTTTTCTTTGTGCTATGCGCGACGCGATTCTTAGATGAGAATTCCTGCCATGTCAGGCCCTTGGATTCGTAGTCCGTGAAGACGACCCAGCGCGAGTGCTTTTCGCCAACTTTTGTTCCCTTGTCGTAGACCCTGAATTCCGCCCCAAACTTGAGGGCAGTTTTTACGACGTAGCCCTTTTCTCTTAAATCTTTAAAGACTGGATATTTTATCTGGATTTTTTTGTCGATTCTTTTAATCTTTGCAAGAAGTTCGTCGTGATTCAGAATTTTTTTGTTTGAAATAATTTCAAGTTTTTCTTTTTCAACCAGATAAAGAGCTTCGCTTGGAGAATAGATTATCTTGTCGCCTTTGCGTTCACCGAAACTGCTTTTTTGGAATAAAGAGTAAGCGTCCGAAGAGTTTGTTGATATTATCTCTCCTAATATGTGAGAGGTTATTTTTTGCATGATTTATTTAGCATGAAATATTATTTAAAGTTACCTTTCAACTTTGAATCAAGATGAATGTTGTGATTGTGCATGGATGCAATGATAATAAGGAAGAATCCCTTGAAAGTCCGCCTGAAAATGAAAGGCATTGGAAACCTTGGCTGAAGCGAGAGCTTGAGAAGCGAGGAATTGAAGTTTCAAATGAACTTTATCCTGAAGATTGGAATCCAAGTTATGAAGAGTGGAAGAAGAAGTTCGAAGAAAATAAAATGGATGAAGACACGGTTTTAATCGGCCACAGTTGCGGCGGAGGATTTCTGGTTAGGTGGCTTGCTGAAAACAAAAAGAGAATTAGGAAATTAATTTTGGTTTCTCCGGGTAAAGCGAGAAACGAGATGTGGGAGTCTTTATCTAATCTATCTGGAGGAAAGACTTATTCTGGTATTGATAAATACTCTCGCGAAGGAATAGTCCTATTTACTTCTGATAATGATATTCCTCAGCATATCAAAAATGCGCATGAATATGAAAAAGGGCTTCCGGCTAAGATTATAGTCCTGAAGAATCATGGGCATTTTACTTTAGGGGACATGGGAACAGAAGAATTCCCTGAATTGCTGGAAGAGGTTTTGGAATAAGAATTTTTCCCGCCCGCCGCACCCCAAGAATGGCTCACTTCGTTCGTAGATTGGTTTAGAATAGATAATGGAATTCGCGGAGTCCAACGGATTTAGAAGTTTTGGAAATTGGAAAAGAGGTGATAAATCTTAAAATAAATTGAATATTTTTGGAATATCAAAGCATAAAAAATAATTTAAACTTGGTTTTTGTGGGTTTAAAATGGCAGAGTATGATTTCAGGAAGATAGAGAAGAAATGGCAGAAAAAGTGGGGCGAGGCGAAGATTTTCGAAGTCAAGGAAAATGTGAAAGGGAAAGAAAAATTTTATTGCCTTGAGATGTTCCCTTACCCCTCGGCGTCAGGTTTGCACATGGGGCATTCTTTCAATTATACAATAGGGGATGTTTATTCAAGATTCAAGCTCATGCAGGGGTTCAACGTTCTTCATACGATGGGTTATGATTCTTTTGGATTGCCTGCGGAAAATGCGGCCATAAAAGCTCATGCGGATCCGAAAGAGTATACTGAAGCAGCGATAAAGAATTTCATAAAACAGCAAAAATCTCTTGGCTTGACTTATGACTGGACAAGGATGCTTATGACCCATGATCCTAACTATTATAAGTGGAACCAGTTTTTTTTCTTAAAATTCCTGGAAAAAGGTTTGGTTTACAAGAAGAAGTCACCCGTCAATTGGTGTCCAAAGTGCCAGACTGTTCTTGCAAATGAACAGGTTGTGAACGGCAGGTGCTGGAGACATGGAGATACAGAAGTTATCTTGAAAGATTTGGAACAATGGTTTGTAAAGACCACAGACTACGCAGACGAGCTTTTGGAAATGGTAGAGGGGCTTGATTGGCCTGACAGGATTAAGATTATGCAGAGAAACTGGATTGGCCGAAGTGAAGGAGCTGAGATTGATTTTGAAATCAACGGCGAGAAATGGCCTGTTTTCACGACGAGACCTGACACTATTTTTGGGGTGACTTTTGTTGTGGTTTCTGCGCAGCATCCAAAACTTGCAATCATAACAACTGATGAGCAGAAAAAAGAAGTCGAGAAATTTGTCAAGAAAATAAAGTCTGTGAAACAAGAAGACATTGACAAGCTTGAGAAGGAAGGAGTTTTCACAGGAGCTTATGCAATCAATCCGATGACCAAAGAAAAAGTCCCTGTTTATGCCGCGAATTTTGTTATTGCTGATTATGGTTCCGGCATGGTAATGGGCGTGCCTGCGCATGACCAGCGAGATTTTGATTTTGCTTCAAAATATGAAATCCCTGTGAGAGTTGTTGTAGAGCCTAAAGATTATGAGATCTATGAGCGCGAAGGGAAAATCCCAAGAGCTTATACCGGAGAAGGAGATCTTGTTAATTCAGGAGATTTTGACGGAATGGAAAACAAGAAAGCAAAAGCGGCGATTGTAAAATTCTTGGAAAAGAAAAAACTTGGAAGGAAGCAAATCCAGTTCAAGATTCGCGATTGGCTGATAAGCAGGCAAAGATATTGGGGAACGCCGATTCCTGTTGTTTATTGCGACAAGTGCGGAATGGTTCCTGTCTCTGAGAGTGAATTGCCTGTTAAGTTGCCGAAGAAAGTCGTGTTTGGCAAGGGAAACCCTCTGGAGTCCAGCAAGGAATTTACCGAAGCCAAATGCCCTAAGTGTGGGGGGAAAGCGCGGAGAGATACTGACACTATGGACACGTTCTTCGATTCAAGTTGGTACTTCCTGCGTTTTTGCGATTCCAAGAATGATAAGAAGCCGTTTGATTTCAAAAAGGTAGATTATTGGATGCCTGTAGATTTTTACACCGGCGGAGCTGAACATGCAGTCATGCATTTGATTTATGCAAGGTTGTTTACAAAGATATTGAGAGATTTTGGGATGCTGGAATTTGACGAGCCGTTTATCCAGCTTTTCAATCAGGGAATGATCCATGGCAGCGACGGCGTGGTGATGAGCAAATCAAGAGGTAATGTTGTCGACCCTTTGGACATGATAGAAAAGTATGGTGCAGATGCCTTGAGGATGGCGCTGGTTTCATTCGCGTCGCCTGACAAAGACACGATGTGGGATGAGAAAATCCTTAACGGGAATTTCAAGTTCCTGAAAAAGGTCTATGCTTACTTTTCTTCTTTGAATGGTTTTGGGAAATCTGATGAGAAAACCGAGAGCAAACTCAACCAGACAATAAAAAAGATGACGGCACATATAGAAAGCCTGAAGTATAATCTTGCAGTGATTGAGCTTAGGAATCTTTTTAATTCGCTTCCTGAGAAAACCAGCAAGGCTGTTCTTGAAAAGTTCTTGAAATTGCTTCAGCCTTTCTGCCCTCATGTTGCAGAAGAACTTTGGGGAAATATTGGGAATAAAAGTTTTATCTCTTTGGAAAAATGGCCAGAAGCGGAAGAGAACAAAATCAATGAGAATTTTGAAAGGCAGGAGAAAGCTGTTGGAAAACTTGGGGAGGATATCAATTCAATCTTGAACATTTTTGCGAAAGAGAAAAAGAAGCCGGAGAAAGCGTATGTTTATGTCCTGCCAAATGAGAAAGATTTGCTTGAAGAAAATCTTGAAAAAGTTGAAAAGAAAACAAATCTCAAGATTGAGATTTATGCAGTGAATGACAAGGACAAATATGATCCGCAGGGCAAATCTAAAAAAGCCAAGCCGGGCAAGCCTGCGATTTATTTGGAATGATTGTTCCGAAAAATTTTGAATTCAGATAGATTTTTATAATTCTTTTTTGTTTCTTAAAAATGATTGATATCCAAAAAAAGGGTGATCCTACGCCGGCGAAAAGTTCGGATAAAATTCAGGGGAAGACAGAGAAAAGTGATGATGATAAAACAAAAAAAATTTCCGCCGCGGACAAAACTGCCGAATCTTTCCAGGATGATGGCGATGAAATCTCTTTAGGAAAGAAAGTCCGGGGATTTCTGGCCAAGGCAGGGAACTTTTTTTCCGCGTGGATAAGCCCCAAATTCCTCGTGCCTTTTTTTTCTGCGATAATTCTTTTTGCGATTTTATTGATACTTTTGGTTTATGTGAAACCTCATGCGGCTCCGTCATGCGGCGACGGCAGTCTTTATTCTTCGTGCTCTTTGGACAAGCCTTTTTATTGTTCGTCGGGAATCTTGATTGAGAACGCTTCGACATGCGGCTGCCCTTCGAATTCCACGCAAGACAACGATTCGTGCAGATCTTATTATCAGAACGGCAACGTGGAATCCACTAATTTTTCCTATGTTGTGGAGGGGAAACAATCTGAAATCAATTTTACGATGTACAAAGGACTGTATGATTATCTTTTCTCGCTGCCCGATTCCATAACTTCGACTGACGGGAAGGTGCCCCAAAGATCTGAGTTTGCGCTTAAACGGATAAACGATCCGAATCAGGAAATTCTTTTGGCTCCTTTGGTTAAAGGAATAGAAAATCTTGCTCCTGACAGCAAAGTGGATCAGGCGCGGATTGCAATAAGTCTCGTGCAGAACATTCCATGGGGGAGTTCGGGGAAGACCATCACTTTCGGAGGATTAAAAGTCGATTACTCGAGATATCCTTACCAAGTTCTTTATGACAACCAAGGGCTTTGCGAAGAGAAATCCGAACTTCTTGCATTCATTCTTAGGGATTTGGGATACGGGGTCGCCTTGTTCTATTATCCGCAGGAAAACCACGAGACGGTGGGAATAAAGTGCCCTGTTTCGGAAAGCCTTAATGGGACGGGGTATTGCTTTGTCGAGACCAGCGGTCCGGCGATAATCTCGGACAGCAATTTGGTTTACGCAAACGGCGAGAAACTCAATTCTTCGCCTGAAATCATGAACCTCTCCGACGGGATTTCGCTCCCTGAAGGGCTGCCGGAATACAGAGATGCGAAAAAACTTGAGACGCTGACAGATCGCGGATTGTTGGGACCGATTTATTCCATGACCTTGAACAGCCTGGAAAAGAAATACGGGCTCGGGAAAGTTTACAATATCAACTAATTTTTCTTTTTTGAATTCGTTCTACTTGTCCCTCCGCAGCCCCGCCACCACCCTTCGGCTCGCTTCCCTCGCCGATAATTAAGAAAAGGTCAAGGGGGAATATCCCGATGGGGATTTAAACAAAAAATCCACAAGATTTTTAAAAAGCCACAGCTTTGTTCATTAGTAAGAGGAGATAAAAGAGATGAAAGCAAATACAAGATTTCCATTCATCCAAAATAAACCAAGGAGAAATTTTGAATGAAAGTTGCGATTAACGGTTTGGGAAGGATTGGCAGATTAGTTCTGAAAAGCGGGCTTGATGAAGGGGTGAATTTTGTCGCTGTGAATGACCTGACTAATTTGGACACTTTGGCTTATCTGATTAAATATGATTCTGTCTATGGCGTTTACAACAAGAAGGTCGAAGTCGGAAAAGGATTTTTGAAGATCGGCGGGAAAAAGATTTTGGTCTTGTCGGAGAAAGATCCTGCGGCTTTGCCGTGGAAACAGCTTGGAATCGATGTTGTTGTGGAATCGACCGGATTTTTCACTGACCGGGAAGGCGCGGGAAAGCATTTGCAGGCGGGAGCGAAGAAAGTCGTTATATCCGCGCCGGCGAAAGATCCTGACAAGACAATTGTCATGGGAGTTAACGACGAGCAATTGAGAAAAGAGCATAAGATAATTTCTATGGGAAGTTGCACGACCGGCGGTTTGGCGCCGGTTGCAAAAGTTTTGGATGATAACTTCGGGATAAAGAAAGGATTCATGACAACCGTCCACGCCTATACCGCTTCGCAGGGAATTGTGGACAGGCCCGATAAGAAGCTTCGGCGAGGGAGAGCGGCTGCAGTTAATATTGTGCCGACGACTTCGGGAGCGACGAAAGCGGTTGTCGAGGTCATTCCAAAACTTAAAGGCAAGCTGACGGGTTTGGCTATGCGCGTCCCTGTTCCAAGCGGAAGCATAGTGGATTTTGTCGCAGAATTGGAGAAACCTGCAGATGCGCAAACAGTCAATGCGGTTTTGAAAAAAGCCGCTTCGACAGGCAGGCTGCATGGGATCCTCGGATACACTGAAGACGAATTGGTTTCCCATGACATTTTAGGGAACAAAAATTCTTCTATTATTGATGGCTTGTCTACGATGGCGATCGGGAACACTGTGAAGGTTTTGGCATGGTACGACAATGAGTTTGGTTATGCTCACAGGCTTGCGGAATTTGTTAAAAGAGTTCGATAATTTGGTTCTTTAAAATGATGAAACTTATAAAGGATGTGGATGTAAAAGACAAGACCGTTCTTATTCGCGAAGATTTGAATTCTGAATTTGTTAATGGAAAAGTTTTGATGTCTCCGAGGATTGAAGAGAGCGCGAAGTCGATAAAGATGCTGCAGGATGCGGGGGCGAAAGTTGTCGTGATTGCGCATCAGGGTAGGCCTGGCGGGGAAAAATTCACTTCGCTGAAACAGCACGCGGAGCTTTTGAATAAATTTGTGAGGATAAAATTTGTCAATGATATCGTCGGAAAAAAAGCTGAACGAAAAATAAGGAGATTAAGGTCAGGAAAAGCTATTTTGCTCGACAATGTCAGAAATTTGAAAGAAGAGCTTGACATGCAGGGCGAGGATGGATTTGTAACAAAACTTTCTTCATGGTGTCAAATTTATGTTAACGACGCGTTTTCGGTTTCACATCGGGCGCAGGCTTCAATTGTAGGTTTTCCGAAAGTCATGGACAGCTACGCAGGGCCGCTGCTTGAAAAAGAAGTCGAAGCCCTGAAGAAAATCTCTTTGAAAGACACTTTGTATATTTTGGCAGGGGCGAAACCTGCGGATAATATTAGGCTGATGAACAAAAAGAACAAGGTCTTGGCTTGCGGGCTTTTCGGCCAGATGTGCGTCGTTGCGCGCGGGAAAGATCTGGGAGCGCAGACAAAGTATTTGCAGGAAAACATTTCTGATTATGAAAAGTCGCTTGTTGAGTTGAAGAAAAAACTGAAATCTTCGGGGAAGCTGATTCACACGCCGGAGGATTTTGCAGTCCGGGACGAGTCCGGAG